>CAYUXS010000184.1:0-3319 GCA_964448915.1 uncultured Peptococcaceae bacterium | reverse complement strand
AATTACCCCATCATTTACAATTTTAATTTTAGAAAAACTGCCAGCGGGATACCGGTGGTAGACCAAGGTGTGAACATCGGTATAAACGCGGAAACAGGTGAAATGATCAGTTTTAACTGCACCTGGGACGACAGGCAGGAGCTGCCCCGGCCGGAAGGAAAATTGAGTATTGAAGAAGCAGTCAATATTTTTAAAGAAAAGAGTGGTTATGAGCTTACTTACTATGTTACTCCCAGTGACAACCCTGATGTCCCCGGGGACATAAAATTGGTTTACCGCTTTAAATACCCCGGGCGTTTTGTTATCAACGCACTCAACGGCGAGCTTATTGAACAGGATTTTTACTTTAGGGAATATGATCTGGCTAATGGCGGCGGAGACGACTCAATGCAATCTGTGGAAAAGCAAGCTTTAACTCCTGCGGAAATAAAGGCCATAGAGGAATCCCAGTCTTTTATCAGTGCGGAAAAGGCCCAGGAACTGGCTGCACGATATGTGGAGATCCCGGGCGGGTATAAAGTTACCAATAGGCGTTTGGAGAGGTACTACGGGGTGCCGGGAAGCAGGTTGTGGAGTATCCAGTTTACTTATCAGGGGGATGATAATAAAGAAGGGTACCGGTATGTCTGGGTGTCCCTGGATGCCAGAAGCGGGGAACTGGTTTCTTTTAATATTGATGACCAGGAAATATACAGTGATAAAAAGGCCAAGTTAAGCGAGGATGACGCCGAAAAAATTGCCTTTAATTATATAAAAAGCTTGCAGCCTAATAAATCTCAACAGGTTGTGCTCAAGCAGGTCAATCCGATTATGATACCGTTGCCCAGGACGGCAGGCTACCAGTCAGGTTCTTATGATTTTAATTACGTAAGGTTGATAAATGGCGTGGCATATCCCGAGAATGGCTTTAGGGTAAGGGTAAGCGCATTTGACGGTAAAATTTTAAGCTACCAATATACCTGGTGGGACGCCAAGTTCCCCAGCGCTGATTCGGTTATCGACACAAATACTATAAACGAAAAATATTTGGCGGAATACCCGTTGAAACTTGAATACAGCAAGGGTTATGCACGCTACAGCAATTGGGAACAGGCCAAATACTATCTGATTTACAGGTCTGCTGCCAGAGGGCTTATGTATGATGCTTTAACCGGCCAACAAATTGATTATCAAGGGAAGCCGGTTATTAAGAAAGGACTGCCTTTTAGTGATATTGCCGGCCATCCTGCTGAAGAGGACATAAAGCTTTTGGCCAAAGAAGGTATTGTTGCCGGCGATGGCGGTAAATTCCGCCCGGATGACATTGCAACTGTCGCAGAAACACTGGCCATGCTGGATAAGGCATATAGCGACAATTATTATTACCCATTAGCTGCGGAAAAGGAGCCCTGGTACCAGCAGGTAATAGAAAATTGTAAGGCCAAGGGCATCTTGGACGAAGATTTTGAAATAAACCCTGAAGACCTTTTAAACAGGCTGCAGTTGGCAAGGCTCAGCGTCAATGCTGAAGGTTGGGGAAGTTTGGCTCGTGTTTCAGAAATATTTAAACTGGAGATACCCGATGCATCTTTGATCCTGGCAAGCAACCGCGGATATGTTGCAGCAGTAGTTGGTTTAAAGCTCCTGCCCCTGGATAACGGTAAATTCAACCCCGGCGGCAAGGTTACCCGGGCACAATTAGCAACATACCTGGTAAAGCTGCTGAAACAACATTAGGGTAGAATCCAGAGTCAGAATTCAGCAGTCAGAATAAAAAAGATCCAGTAGTTTAAACAACAGCCATTAATTGCCATATACAAAAAGAATAGGTGAAATTTTAGGTAGCAAATCATAACAAAAAAGACTGTCCTGGTAATGGACAGTCTTTTTTGATATTAAAATGTACTATTCTGAATTCTGTATTCTGACTCCTGTCTCCTGACCCCAAAAGTTTTCCTTTAGCTCTATTACAATTCCACAACCCAGCCGAATTCATCTTTATTCAGGCCGTATTGGACTCCTGTAATATAGTCGTAAAGCTGTTGTGATATTTTACCTACTTTACCGTCTCCGGGGATAATTATCTTGTCATTCCATTTTAGCTCGTTTACCGGAGAAATAACGGCAGCGGTACCGGTGCCGAAAATTTCTTGCAGTGAACCGTCCTTGAAGGCTTGATAAACCTCATCGATAGCGATTGCTCTTTCTTTAACCTTCCAGCCCCATTTTTGGGCTACTTGTAAAACGGAATCCCGGGTCATGCCGCCTAAAATGCTGCCGTCCAAGGAAGGAGTTATTATTTCATCATTGATTACAAAAAATATGTTCATAGTGCCAACTTCTTCAACATATTTTTTTTGACACCCGTCCAACCACAGTACTTGGGTATAACCGGCATGTTTGGCTTCTTCGGCTGCCAGAAGGCTGGCAGCGTAATTGGCAGGGGTTTTGACATAACCAAGGCCGCCTTTTACAGCACGGACATATCTATCTGTTACATAAATTGATACCGGCTTAAAGCCTTCAGGATAATATGCGCCTACCGGGGATAGTATGATCATGAATTTATAAGTATTGGATGGCCTGACTCCCACATATGGGTCGGTGGCAATTGCAAAAGGTCGAATATACAAAGATGTTTCTTTTGTGCCCGGTACCCAGTCTTTTTCCACTTCAATTAATTTAAGTAAAGCCTGGTAAAATAGCTCTTCATCTACTCTAGGGATACAAAGCCTGTCTGCTGAACGGTTAAACCTGGCAATATAATCTCTTGGGCGGAATATGCCGATTTTGCCATTGCTTCTCCTGTATGCTTTCATTCCTTCAAATACTGCCTGTCCGTAGTGAAAAACCAAGGTCGAGGGATCTAAAACCAGAGGTTGATAAGGTTCAATGCGGGGGTTTTTCCAGCCTTCGGGGGCTTCATAGTCCATAGTGAACATATGGTCGGTAAAAATCGTACCGAAAGTAAGGTCGCTATCCAATGGTTTTTCTTTTAACTGGGCCGCTTTTTCTACAGCAATATTGTACATAAAAAATCCTCCTTAAAAAGCAACACACACTTAATGTTACTTATTATATAAAAATCTGAGGATATTTGCATAAAAAATTTTCTATAATTATAAAATCATTTCATGATCATTTTTTCATTATTGATTTTAAAAGATTGCCCAATTAAAATTAACGTGAAGTACACCATGATTTGAGAAGGGAATAAAGTGAAAAAAATAGGAATAATGGGCGGTACATTTGATCCCATACATTACGGCCATCTTGTTACTGCTGAAGGGGCAAGGCATAATTTTGACCTGGACAAGGTTATTTTTGTCCCGGCGTCCAT
>CAYUXS010000183.1:0-3322 GCA_964448915.1 uncultured Peptococcaceae bacterium | reverse complement strand
AAAAAAACACTGTTGGAAAGTTTGGTGGCGGCTGTTAAGGCCGCACACCCTTACAGCATCCATTATCCCGGTAACAGTAGGAACGGTATTTGCTTATCATAGTGGTGCGCATATTGATTTGCCCTTGCTGGTCCTAATGCTTTTAGCCTCAGTAATTATCCAATCGGCAACCAATATGTTTAATGAATATTATGACTTTGTTAACGGCATAGATACTGAAAAATCTGTCGGTATTGGCGGGGCTATTGTGCGTTACGGGGTAAATGCTGCGTCAGTCCTGTACCTGGCACTATCCTTTTATGCAGTGGCAGTTATTGCAGGCATTTATATTTGTTACAGGAGCAGCTGGTGGCTGGCATTAATCGGCCTTGCCGGCATGGCGGTAGGCTATTTTTACACAGGCGGCCCAAGCCCTATTGCATCTACGCCTTTTGGGGAAATATTTTCTGGAATGTTTATGGGAATTGGAATCACGCAAATATCTTACTTTATCCAGGCAGGTACCTTGGAAACAAACAGCTTCCTTGTATCCTTGCCTTTTGCAGTTATGATCGGCGCCATTTTGCTTGCCAACAACATCCGGGATCTTGACGGCGATAAAGCTAAGGGGCGCCGCACCCTGGCCATTATACTCGGAAGGGAAAAAGCAATTATTCTATTGTCCGTTCTTTTTTTATTTGTTTATATATGGTCTCTTATTTTAATAACCGGAAAAATTTTGCCGTACTGGTGCCTATTGGCCTTCTTAAGCATAACTGTTGCCCATAAAGCGGTACGCGGTTTTATAGGAAAAAAAGTCCCTGCTGAGATGATGCCGGCAATGCAGTCCGTTGCAAAAACAAATACTGTTTTTGGGGTGCTTTTTTCCCTGGGTCTTATTTTTAACCGCTGGTTTTAGCAGCACTACTGGCCAAGCCAGGGGAGCATATTGGCGGCACTTGTTAATTTTTGCAGCCTGTTTACTGCTGCAAAAGTGCTCCTCAGTATTTCTTTTTCCTGCTTGCTTAGCTTGTTTGGATTTATATAATTGTCAGCTTTTTCACCTTTAATGACCTTTTTTAAATTCTCTCGGATTCTAAACATCATCAATGTTTCAAAGGCTGCTTCCGCAAAATCGGCGTCATCGGGATTTAACCCGCCTTTATTTCTTAATAGTTCGATTCTCCGGAAGGTATTTGTCTCTTTAATCCCATTTTTTAAAGCAAATATTCGTATGCAGTCGACAATGTGTACAATGGCTGATGTCTTTAAATTTAATTCATCTTTATGAGGGCCGCTCTTTTCAGTTACAAAGCCCCGCCAGATGGTCACCGGCACTCTTGCACTGAGATCGTCCAGGGTAAGGTGGTGTGAGATGGCTTCTGACTCTTGATAGAATTTTAAAACAGATTCCCATAATAAATTCGCCAATTTTTTATATCCATATACCGGCCTAAAGTCCAGCATGATAGTTAACTGCCTTACCGCCTTTGGATCCCTTGAAACATTATCAATCCAATTTTTAACCAAGGCTTCCCACTCTTTTAGCGACCTGCACCACTCAGGGTTTGATCCCATGATATTACCCGGGCACTTATCAAAACCGCATTTTTCCAGTCCATTGTTAATCTTTAAACCAAGCCTTAAAAAATATTCCCTCAATGATTCTGGATCAATAGTCTCATGGTCCGCAAAGATAATAAAATTATCTTGATCCGTCCGGTATGTTTGTTCCCGGCGTCCGGCACTTCCCGTATTAACCCAGCAATACTCTACTGGCGGCATGCCGTAACCTTCTTTAACCATTTCCTTCTCACACAGTTGAATTACTTTTATAGTCAGCCTCTCATACAATTCCGATATTATCGTCAATATTTCATTAACCGGCGCTTTTTCATCTATCAATGCATATAGAAGTTCATCAACTGCAACCCCTATTTTCGCCAAACCGTCAATATCCTCTTGCAGTTCAATATCCTGGGTTATTGTTAGGGAACCGGTGCTCCTGAATTTAACCAGGTCGGCAATTGTAACAATGCCAACCAGTTTATCTTTTCTGGTGATTGCCAGGTGCTTGGTTCGATGCTTAATAATTGCCATTAGTGCTTCGGCATAAAAAGCTTCGGAATTTAGGGTAACAACTCCTGTATTCATAATTGTGCCGGCAATTATATTCTGGTATTCGGTAATGGACTGGGCCAAAATGTTATGAACGAGATCTGCAGTTGATATGGAACCGGCAGGTTTATTATCTTCATCTACAACCAAAACCGCACTGATATTCTTGTTTTTCATCAAGTTGGCCACTTCAACCACAGTATCACGGATAGAACAAGTAATAACAGGCGATGACATTATATCGCTGACCCGTTTTCTAAATAAAGGGGTTTCAACCTGGTAATTATCGAACGACTGCTCATGAATAATTTCATCATAAAGGGAACGCATGCGTTCCACCAGTAAATCAGTAAGATAACTGGTAAAATCCTTGTGTTTCCCGATAAACCGTTCAACCTCTTCGCCCGGGATAAGTAGGCAGGTCAGATCCTCTTTTGCCCTTATTGAAGCAGAATAATGCCCACCTGTTAAGGCCGTTTCCCCGAAAAACTCCTCAACACCCCGGAAACCAACAACTGTTTCATCACCCTTTTTATTTGAAGCAACAACTTCTGCAGAGCCGCCGACAATAAGAAACAATGTTTTAAGGCTGGCCTGCCCTTGCTTAAAAACATATTGCCCTTTCGAGTATTTTTTAATGGTTACTTTGGTTTCCAAGGAATCAATATCATCTTTTGGTAATAGGCTGAAAGGCGGAACAATACTTAATACTTCGCGAACGCTTTTGGGCATAAAATACCTCCCGGGTACTCTTTCATAAAAGGCTTTATAATCTGGGCAATGACCTGTTTAAAATAAAACACCTTAAATCCCTTAACGTAAATATTTCTTTTTCCTCTAAATATTTTAAAAAATTTAGAAAAACCTGGGCTGTCAGGTAAGCATCTCCCAAAGCTGTATGCCTGCCATCTGGAGGAATATTCATTCTTGCCAATATGCTGTCCAAGGTATGAATCCTCTGTTCCCTATCGATAGCATTTGACAGCACCCCGGTATCGATATATGGGTTCTTTATCCTTATGCCAAAAGGTTTTAACTTATAATTTAAAAAATTCAAATCAAACTCTATGGAATGGCCCACTATCAGTTTATCCTGCAAGATATCCAAAAGCCGTGCGGCAACCGAACCAAAATCCTCTGCACCGGCCACCATTTCATTGCTAATCCCGGTAAGATCAGTTATAAAAGGTGGTATTTCACGGCCTGGATTAACCAAGCAGTGAAA
>CAYUXS010000182.1:0-3325 GCA_964448915.1 uncultured Peptococcaceae bacterium | reverse complement strand
GGATAAATTGCTGTAATTGCTTAATACGCCCCCTTTTGTTATTACCACACCGCTTGGTATTTCCTGTACATTGCCGTATTTAATCCTGACGGTAAAATAATCAAGGTATTTGTTAACTATATATCCTCTCTGTCCACTGCCGGACGGCGTGGGAACCACTGCCTTTTCAGAGCGGTTGATCACAAGAACACAACTGTCCTGGGAATCCAAGATAAGCTTAACATTGTCCCCAACGGCAATATCGCCTGTAAATGTTTTTTGTCCTCGGCGATATGCGGAATGGTTATTGCGGAAGGTAATACTGCTTTGTTCCCCGTTAGGCTGCTTGATGGTTACAATATTTTGCAACCAATCAATACCCGACACTTCTCCGGTTAACAACCTGCCTTCAGGAGGGGTAATGATACCGTTATCGACCATATGAACCAATATTGTGCTCATTTCAGCCCTGGTCAATTCTTTACCGGGAGCAAATATATTACCCGGAAGGCCTACCAATATGCCTTCTTCAACTACACCCGCCAACATTTCCCTGTACTCTTGAGGGATAGTATTGAGGTCATTAAAAAAAAGGTTGCCGGCATTGCCTTTGAGGTTCATTGCCTTAGCTATCCACACCGCCATCTCCATCCTGGTTGTTGGGGCATTGAATTTAGTGGTAGGCACAGCGGCTCTATCAAGTAAATTATTTTTTACTGCCAGTGCGACATAATCTTTAAAACCAGGCCATAAATCCTCCGGGTAATTAAGGTTGCCACCGGAAATATTTCCGGTGCTTCTATCCCAACCAAGGCTTTTGCCTATAACCAGCAAGGCTTCAGCCTTGCTCAAACTTTGTTCAGGCATAAACAGCTTCCCGGGATAACCGTTCATCAACCGGTATGCAGAACATTGGGCAATATTTTCAGCAGCCCAATGGTTGGCTGAATCAATAAAATCAAAGTCACCGGCAGCCATTGCTGAAGTACTGTACAATGGCAATAATATTAATAAGATAACAGCCATTAAAAATCTCATGGTTAATTAACCTCCCATTATAACAGTGAGAAATGGCCTATACCCGACAATAAACATTAAATTATTGTTCATATATTTAAATCTCGGCATTTTTTATAAAAACTACAATAATTCATTAGATGCTATCACAATTTACTATGTTATACTTATACTGAAATAAAATGGCAGGGGGAAATGCTTTGAACCAACTACAAATCATATTACTTATTGTATTGGGTTGTTTTTTCACCATAGGCGGCGTTTATATTTTATTGGGAACTAAAAAAACAAAAGATATTATGGATGTAAGAGAGAGAAGAGGGAATATATTAGGTTCTATATTCCTGTTATTAATTGGTTTTGTGCTTCTATCATGGGGCGGCTTTATTTGGTACTCATTAAAAACAACACCCCCGCAAGAATTGCAAAACACTACTCAAAAGGATTTGATATCGAGTAATTCAAAAACCCATGAGGAACCTGAAAAGCAACAAAAGCCGCCTTTAAACCCCGAACAGCAAAAAGCAAAGAAACAAGAAGCAGAAGAAGCAGTCAAAGCATTTAATCAAATTCAGAAAGACTTTAATAAAATTATTGAAGAGTATAATCAGGAACTAATCAATATCGACAAGGGTACAACCGAGCTGACAGGTACTTATAACGCAGACAAGCTCAGCCAACAATCTATTGACTTATATGAAGATATTCAAAATTTGGAGGTTGCAAGCCAATACATTCATTATCAAGAATTAATGCTTGATTCGGTGTTATACCTGCAAGGTTCAATAGAAAGCTTACGAGCTTGTATTGTGGATCAAAAGTTCACATTGTTTAACGAAGCCCAGGAGTACCTGGCGAAAGCAATCGAAAAAAACAAACTTGCCAATATTGGCATTAAAAGCCAGGCAGCTTTGGACGGCTACACACCGTAAAATTAAAGGCTAATATAGTTAAGTGCTGTCATTAGACAGCACTTTTAACTATATTACAGGAATTTTTTTGATACTTTCTCCCCGTTATAAGAAAATAATACTTTTTTATTGTCTAAAACTGTTTCCATGTGTAAGGGACGGCCCCAAAGCTTATATACATAAGGCAATGTTTTTTCCAAGTAATAAACATCCAATTCCATTCCTTCAAACTGGTGCTTTAGATATAGCTCGCCACGCTTATTAAAATCCCCGTCCTCAACCAAAATATAAGGGTACCCACAATTGGTCAAACCGGCTACTATATTGTCCCGCACAACTTCCCAGTCTTTATCTGTTATCTTCCAATCATAACCCACCTTTTTGTAGAGGTAGAGATCCATTTCTTCAATTAATTCTTTGGTTAGATAATTGCGTAAAAAGGATATGTCATTTTCTGTTTCTCTTACTTCAAATATTTTTTTCCTGCCCTCTCCCCCCTTGCGGCCATACTTTTTTCTTTCTTCCTCAGTAGGGTTATCCCATCTTTTCTCAATATCTTCAAAGATTTTCAGGCCCAAATAATACGGGTTTATCCTCATTTTTGAAGGCTGGATTACACCCGCATTCATCTTTGAAAATTCAATAGTCTCAGCTTCAGTCAAATCCATTTCTCTCATAATCCTTAGATGCCAATATGAGGCCCAACCTTCATTCATAATTTTTGTTTCCATCTGAGGCCAAAAATACAGCATTTCATCCCTTATTATTGAAATAATATCCCTTTGCCAATCGGCCAAATCCCGGGCATGCTTCATAATAAACAACAATATATCTTTTTGGGGGCTGGCAGGAAATTTCTTGGTTTTTTCACTCTCAACATCACTTTCTTTTTCTTCCTTGTCCAAATCCCAAAGATCCGCATATGGGCTTTCTTTTTCTTTCTTTTTTACAGTATTTTCCGCCGCTGTTGAAAAATCACCGTCTATATCTTTCCCTTCCTTTATGTAAAGGTAGGGATCTACATGTTCCTGGATTGAGAGTACAGCATCAAGAAAACTTTCCACCTTAAGTTTCCCATACTTAAACTCGTATTCCCTGATCCTGTTGGCTGCACTGGCCATACTTTCTACCATCTTTCTTGAAGTATGGGCAAAAAAAGCATTGTTTTTAAAAAAGTCACAGTGAGCTAAAACATGTGCAATAATAAGCTTATTTTGAATTAAAGTGTTCCCTTCAAGCAAAAAGGCGTAACAAGGATCACTGTTGATAACCAACTCATAAATTCGACTGAGGTTATAATCATATTGTGTTTTCATTTTTTGGTAGGCTTTTCCAAACGACCAATGTGAGAACCTGGTGGGCATGGCATAAGCACCAAATGTATATATAATCTCAGCAGGACAAATTTCAAAATACAT
>CAYUXS010000181.1:3092-3351 GCA_964448915.1 uncultured Peptococcaceae bacterium | reverse complement strand
CAAAACGAACTTAATAGTTCGTCGAGCATCAGTCTTTTTTTTATTAAAACTGATACTGCGGGTTTTCTGATATCACATAACCCAACCTTTTAATGTCAGGCAGCTTTATATAAAAGATAAAAAATATTAAGATTAGACTCATTTCGTTAGCTGTTTTGTTAGTCCTTGGATTATATAATGCAAAATATACAGGCTGGTATTGAGCTAAGTGATCTATATGGTTGATAAAAAATCATCATACCATTGCAAGATAACCTAT
>CAYUXS010000181.1:1441-3082 GCA_964448915.1 uncultured Peptococcaceae bacterium | reverse complement strand
TTGGCGATATAGGTGGGGTCACAGGGGCAGGTAATAAATTTTGATACTCAGGAGGGACAGTTACATATGAAAATAGGAGGAGGACGAGTGATTACTAAAACGTTATTTCCCGGGCGCTACATGCAGGGTTTTAGGGCTATTGAATGTCTGAAAAGTGAATTGCCAAACTTTGGCGAAGTGGGTTTGTGTATTATGGCGCCTTCGGCCATGAAAATGCTGAGAGATAAGATGCCGGAACAAACTGCAGGGCTTCGCTTAATTCTTGAGGAATTTAATAGGGAATGCTGTGATAAGGAAATAAATCGCCTTGCCAATCTAGGAAGGAAATGTCATGCACAGTTTGTCGTTACTATTGGAGGCGGAAAAACCATTGATACGGGCAAGATAGTTGCGGATCGCCTGGGTACCCCTGTAGTTGTTGTTCCTACGATTGCTGCCACCGATGCCCCCTGCAGCGCCTGCGCGGTTGTGTACAGCGAGGAGGGCCTTGTAGTCAGGGTTGAATACCAGAAAAGAAATCCCGACCTTGTCCTGGTAGATTCCGAAATTATCGCCAATGCTCCGGAACGTTTTTTGATAGCTGGTATGGGGGATGCCCTGGCAACCTGGTTTGAAGCGGAATCATGCCGCAAAACAAAATCCAAAAATGAGGCAGGAGAGTTGGGCTCCCTGACCGCTTACACCCTGGCCAGGTTCTGTTACGATACTCTTTTAGAATACGGCGTGTCCGCGCTGGTTTCCTGTAAGGCTAATGCGGTCACCCCTGCTCTGGAGCATGTGATTGAAGCCAATATCCTGTTAAGCGGCCTTGGCTTTGAAAGCGGCGGGATAGCTATGGCCCATGCTGTTCATAACGGATTGACGGTGCTTCCCGAGACACACAATTTTTATCATGGTGAAAAAGTGGCCCTGGGGGTTTTAGCTTCCCTATTCTTCAACGACAAACCAAAGGCTTTAATTGACGAGGTCTATACTTTCTGCGAAAGCGTAGGGTTGCCAACTACCCTGGCCGATCTGGGCTTAGCCGGCGTTTCGCCTGACCAGTTGAAAAAAGTAGCCAACCGCGCCTGTATTGAGAGCGAAAGCATCCACCACGAAGGGGGAGATATCACGCCGCAAATGGTGATCTACGCACTGCTTGCCGCCGATGGGGAGGGACAGCGGAGGAAAAGGACGGTTTCTACAATAAAAAGTCCTTAAATAAAGGGCTTTTTTTATACGCTGGCGGACAAAAATTGAATGAATATTGGGGGGTGTATTTATGAATTTTATGCAAAACAAAATCTGTAAATTATTACCCTTGATACTTTGCCTCATAATGGCACTTTCCATAGCAACAGGTATGGGCAATTTTGCTTTGGCTGATGAAATTGAACCAGTTTTCCGATAGCGCCGATATTTCCCAGTATGCCGGACAAGCATTAGCTACGCTGATATCCATGGATCTGGTAAAAGGCAGCGGAAACATGATAAATCCCAAAGGACATGCAACCCGGGCAGAAACAGCTGTGTTTATCTACAGACTGTCAAGCCTGCTCTAAAGCATGTAGTGGCTGCTGCTCGACGAACTTGATAGTTTGTCGAGCAGCAGCCACTATTTAAGAAAAGAATTGATTTTGTTAGATATACCATTGAGAATAA
>CAYUXS010000181.1:0-1431 GCA_964448915.1 uncultured Peptococcaceae bacterium | reverse complement strand
TAAAAACTCATTTTTTGTTTTTCAGGTCAGACTCCCAGCTTTTGCTGCCGGGTCTTATTCGTTTTCATGAAATCCAGAGCCTGCTCATATATTTCGTGGTATCTAATTCTTTTACCGGTTGCCCAGAATGCCTCAAAGTCTGCGAGATATTCACCTTTATATAGGGAGAGAATTTTTTGGGCTGCTTCATTGCTATGTTGCAGCCGGAATTCTTCTGCGGCTTCTTCGAAAAGCTCGTAATCACACTCGATTTCATCCCGGCAAATGCGATAGTGGTTTTGGTGGTTGATAATAGGATCAAAAATACAAAGAGAAGCAAGGTCTTTTTTTATATGAGCCAGGTTTACCCCAATCAGCTTTTTCACATTATCTGATTCGGTCTCTGACCAGATGGCTTCGTATATCTGTTCTTTAGTCACTCCTGCACTGCCTGCGTCAAGGAGGAAGGCAAAAAGTTCACGTTCTTTTTTTGAACGCATTTTAAGCGGCTTTTGCCTGTCTTTATACGGGTAGATGTTTAATCCGCCAAAGGTTGAAATATATACCTTTTTCGTTTTGTACCCGGCAAAAGCCATCATTTTTTGTGCAAAATCAGACTCTATCCCATTATCCAGGGCAAATTGAAGAATTGATCCGTATAATCTCCGGATTTTGAAATAATCATATATGCCGTTTTCGGAACAGAGCTTAAGGTAACGGGCTGCTAAACCATAAGCCTTAGCATGATCCTTTGCGGAAATGGCAGCTCCCGTCAGGAGACCATAGGCAATGGTGGGGATCATCACTATATTTGCTCTTTCGCCAATCTCTATGGACATCATAGCGTATTTAACGGCATTAGGGAAATCGGATACCGATATATAATAGCCAAAGAGCCTGGCTAAGACAATAGTTTTCAGGTAGTCGCCTGCGTTTTCAAGATTGGAGAGGATTTCATCAATAATCCCTGCTTTGGGTCCGCTTGTGAATATGAGGCTGTAAACCAGTCGTTGGATTTTTGCCCATTCTAATTGGAACTTTGAAGTGCGGTAAAGGGAGGCATATTCAATGCCAAGAGCAAAATATTTCATAGCCGTATTATAGTTGGCGCCGGCGCCTTTTCTTCTGTCCATGTCGGCAATGTAATAGTAAATTTCTGCCGCCAAAAGATAAGCCGCCCATAATTCCTCATATCGTCCCGTACTCCTAAGCTTTTGAATCTCTGTTGATATGATGGTCTCAGCTTTCTGTTGGTCGCCCAGCATTTGGTATGCTTTTGCCGCATACATGCCGATACTGTGCATGTCCAAATACCGGCGTTCTTGCTCCGGAAGCTCCAAAGATTTTTCATAGTAGTAAAAAGTATCCTTCATACGTCCCGCAAAAAAATGAATGGCTGTCAAATATCTCTCAAACCAGGCCTTAACTTTGACATTCCCGGCCCGGGCACAT
>CAYUXS010000180.1:738-3389 GCA_964448915.1 uncultured Peptococcaceae bacterium | reverse complement strand
TATTTTTCCCCTGAGCTGAAAGTCGCGCAACTTCCCAAATCTCACCAACCGGCGCCATTCTAGTGGAAAGTTCCGTCAGGTCTATATTAAATTCTTTTTCAATAGGCAACACTATATTACCGGAATAATGGATCATTTCGCCTGTTGCTATTATCTCATCATGAGCATCATATATGGTATAAACAATGGATGTGTCTATCAATAAAGCATCTTCAACCAGCAGCCTTTTGAGCAATTCACTGAAGCTAATAGTAAAATTAAATTCCCTATAATACATCTGGGCCACAAACTCAGTTATTTGGGAATCAAGGTATTTTTGGGTACATTTTATCTTATAATCCCCCTGTATTCGTTCATAAACCAAACAACCCGATTCAGTCAAGATTATACCACCTTAGATTTAGTTGTTATATTTAAATCAAGATTATTATTTTGGTTGAATTCTTTATATGCTGCCAGCAGCTCCGCCCTAACAGGTTTTTTAAAGATACCAAAGAAGTCTGTAATTCTTGTGGAAATATATATATTTTTTAATTTGGGTGAAATAATGCCGGGCTTCATCTTAAAATACTCACATAACTTGATACCTTGCCTGGTTATGGCGTTGGCAACTATAACTGAAATATAAATATCCCTTTTTGCCAAACGCAGCAGAACTTCTCCATAGGCATTAGCCATCATTCTAAACAAGTTGGTTCCTAAATATTGAGACTCTACGGCGGCTGAGCCTAAGTATAAATAATACTCACCAGAACTCTTATACTTTCTGATAATATTGGTGTTTTGTTTTAAATAGGAAACGGAGAAGACAGAAGCATCAAGCCTTCCGGACAGGAATTCATATAACATCCCATTTAGGAAAGGCAGAAAATTGAGGTGTCCTGCGATATGACCGGTTCGGGTATCCCTCACCGCCACCAAAGTATCTGGATTATATAAATACCATTCATATGTAATTTCTGGCGGGATAACTAATTCAGAGTCAAAGTAATTTTCCATATACTTTGCCATTTGCCTGTGATCCTCTAATGTTAATTCACTATCAATTACAAAATAGCCCATTGTAACCTCACTTACCATTCAATCTGTTCCGCCGGTACAGGATACGGGTTTTTTATCGTTTCAATTAGTTGGCCACTACGCATTTTTAACACCCGGTCAGCCATAGCGCCAAAAGCCGAATTATGGGTTACAATAATAACGTTATTGCCTGTATTTCGGGCTATTTTCTCTAGAAGCACCAATATGTTCTTGCCGGTTTGATAATCAAGCGCACCGGTGGGCTCATCACATAACAGAATCCGGGGGCGTTTTACTATGGCTCTGGCGATAGAGACTCGTTGCTGCTCGCCTCCACTCATCTGGGAAGGAAAATGATCTTTTTTATGAATCAGTCCGACTTCTTGCAATACTTCATCTACAGCCAATGGATTATGTGCAAGTTCGGCTGCCAGGGCAATATTTTCCCCCGCTGTTAAATCAGGAATCAGATTATAAAACTGAAAAACAAAACCTATCTCATCCTTCCGGTAATTTGTCAGCTCTTTCTCATTAGCCTGGCTTAAATCCCATTTATTGACAACTATACGCCCGCTGCTGACCCGGTCCATTCCCCCCAGGATATTGAGCATAGTGCTTTTGCCGCAACCGCTGGCGCCTAGAATAACAAGGAGTTCGCCTTTATAAATATCGATACTGACACCCCGCAAGGCCTCAACCATTACCTCTCCCATCTGATAGGTTTTATTAACCTGTTCAAGATGGATTAAAACCTCCCGTTTGGCCTCCTCTCTAATTACCAGACCGCGGTTTTCAACTGCAATTGCAATGAGAGTTGCCAAATCCTCGCAGTGCAATAGATCATTTTCGTTAAATAAGGTATCGTCTTGTTTATTGAGTAGTTGAAGACTCCCGATACAGGAGTTAGTGGTTACTAAAGGAACGCAAATCATGCTGCGGGTGGCATACCCTGTATGGCTGTCAAACCATGTTGTCCAACGGGGATCCAGGCTTGTATCTATTACAATTTGAGGTTTTCTATTTTGTGTAACCCAGCCCGCGATTCCTTCACCGATTTTTTGCTTAAGACCCTTCATCCCACCTATATTGGGGCCATGAAGCAAATAGGGATAAAGAAAGTCACCGTCTTCACCGGTGAGCCAGATGGTTCCTGATTCCGCATTGACTGCCCGCATAGCTTGGGTAAGCGCGGTATCCAAAACCTCTTCGAGGTTGCGTGAGGTTTGTAGGAGGTTGGTTACATTCCACACGTTTTCCAGGTTTCGCAGTCGATTATGCTCTTCTCTTTGTACCATGAAGGAACCCCCCTCACCTTAGAGCAGTTATGTCTGTTGCTGGTTACTACTGCTATTAGGTGAACGTTTTGCCAAAATAATTCTCTAAATATTACAATACTCCTCTAATTTCGGGCAATTTCGCTAACTTCTGCGTAATAAATTATGTCGGAAGACACGGGGAAGACACGGGGAAGACACGGGGACGGTTCTCCTGTCTATGACTTTAGCATTTTATTTACCTTATCCTTATTTAAACCAGTAATCGCAGCAATCTTTCTTATGGATAGATTGGTTTTTCCCCTGAATTCCTTTATTAAGTCACTCGATATCTGCACCTTTGTATTACCATCAGGG
>CAYUXS010000180.1:0-728 GCA_964448915.1 uncultured Peptococcaceae bacterium | reverse complement strand
GGGTTGTATCCCGGCCCCAGCATCCTTTCAAAAAGTTCTTTTGCCGTTTCCGCATCCATCACTTCCACATCTTCCATTAAATCAATAAACCTCTCCTGTGCTTCTTCATTCATATATTCCTCAAAAAGCTTTTTAGCAGTCCTTTTATCACCTGCAAGAAGGCCTAAAACCGTTTCTGTTTCCACTACTTTCGAATAGTGATTACTCTCATTCAAATAGCAGGTATAACTGCTCCATTTGTATTCATCTAGTGACTTGACTATACCTGCCTTTACTGGATTCTGATGGATGTATCTCGCTAAAGCAAGTATATAGCTATCACCCTCCACATTTTCACCCTGAACCGATCCTGGAAAAGATGTCCCACTCTTTTATATTTTTTGTTAAAATAATAAACGTAGCTAACAGAAATCCGTTTCATTACCTTAGCTACGTCTTCTACCCCTTCACTCAACATCAAATGAACATGATTATCCATCAGACAAAATGCATGGAGGGAGAATCTATTTTCCCACTTCTTTTTATATAGCGTCTCAATAAATCGGAGTTTATCCTCCTCATCGTGAAATATATTCTTTCGCTCATTGCCACGGATCATTATATGGTAATAGCCACTTTTGCTCTTCTCTCTCTGGTATCTTGGCATCTATAATCCCCCTAGTTTATTGTACCAGGAGCATTCCTGTAGCAAACAAAAATGAGCTTTGAAAAAAAGAGTACCTCCTGTT
>CAYUXS010000179.1:0-3415 GCA_964448915.1 uncultured Peptococcaceae bacterium | reverse complement strand
ACTGCTTCGCCCACTATCCTGGCAGCGGGTACGGCACAGCAGTCAGATCTCTCCACCGAGGCCTCAAAGGGCTGCTTTGTTGCCATATCCACACTCCGTAAAGGTTTGTAAAGAGTTGGAATAGGTTTCATAGCCGCCCTTACCACTACCGGGCTGCCATTGGTCATCCCGCCTTCAATACCTCCGGCCCTGTTTGTATCCCGCACAAAGCCGGAGCCTGCCTTGTAGAATATTTCATCATGTACTGAAGAACCCGGAATTTCGGCGGCTTTAAAACCAAGACCTACTTCAACACCTTTTATGGCTTGGATACTCATTAAAGCCCCAGCCAACCTTCCATCAAGCTTCCGATCCCAGGATACATAACTGCCAATGCCCGGAGGAAGGCCATAAACCCTTATCTCAAATACTCCTCCCAAGGAATCCCCCTCAGCTTTGGCTTTATCTATTTCAGCTTTCATAGCTTCTTCTGCCCCGGGAGATGCACAACCCACAAGCGATTTTTCTATAATAACTTCAAGCTCTTCAGGTGATAAATCATCCGGGATGCCGGCCGTAACCGAACCTATCCTGACAACTGCTCCTATAATTTTAACTCCCAACTCCTCAAGAAGCCTTCTGGCCAATGCCCCAACCGCCACCCTGGCAGCGGTTTCCCTGGCACTGGCCCTTTCCAGGACATTCCTCATATCCTGGTGTCCATACTTTATAGCCCCGGCTAAATCTGCATGCCCGGGCCTGGGACGGGTTACCACCTTGACATGCGTAAGGGCTTCAGAACCCGGTGCCATAATTTGCGACCAGTTTGCCCAATCCCTGTTTTCAATCTGCATGGCAACAGGGCTGCCCAAAGTAAGCCCTCCCCGTATACCGGACAGGAATTGAACCTTATCGGTTTCTATTTTCATCCGATCACCACGGCCATACCCGCCTTGCCGCCATTTTAACTGTTCATTTATATACCCGGCCGTAACGGGTATCCCGGCGGGAAGGTTTTCCACTACAGCTATCAGTGCCGGTCCGTGGGATTCACCAGCGGTAACAAATTTTAACAAATAATTCACCTCGTTAACTTACAGTTATTCCTCAAGGAGAACCTACACAAAACTGTTTGGCAATCTCTGCTTCAAGGGCTTTTCGCATCACTTCAATGGGCGGCTCTATTCCTGTCCAAAGCTTAAAGGCAATAGCGCCCTGGTGAAGCAGCATCCCAATGCCGTTAAAGACCCGGGCACCGTACATACTGCATTGTTCCATAAAACGTGTATAACTTGGATTATATACCAAATCAACTACTGTATGTTCAGGGGTTAATAGTTCATATGGGAAAGGGATTGACTCTTTTTCCCTGGGATGCATGCCTAAAGGTGTCGTTTGCACCACCAGGAACACTTTTTTTAATACTTCAAGCCATTTATCCTTATCTTCAAAACCGGCAGGGTAATCTTTAGGCCAAGGCAAGACTGACGCCCTGCAGCCTGTATTATTATTTATTAAATCGGCCAAGGCGGCAGCTTTCGTTAATGATCTGTTACTGATAAATATTTCAGGTGACTTGTTTAATGCCAAAGCCACGGAAACTGCCCTTGCAGCTCCTCCCGACCCTAATACCAGTGCCGCACAGTGCTTGGGCAATATCCCCGTACTTTCCTCCAAACTCTTGATAAAACCTTCACCGTCAGTGTTATGGCCAATTAACTTATTTTCCGAATTAACAATGGTATTTATTGCCCCGCTGAGGCGGGCGTCGGGGGATAATTCATCAACCAGGCATGCGGCTGCTTGTTTATGTGGCACGGTAACATTTACCCCGGCCATATTAAGGGCTTTTACAGCAGCAACAGCAGCCGGCAAATCGGCGGGTTCCACCTGATAAGGCACATAAACCCAGTCCATTTCAAGGTGTTTAAAAGCCGAATTGTGCATAGCAGGAGAAAAAGAGTGCCCAACAGGGCACCCGATAATACCGCATATGCGAGTACGTCCACTAATCATAAAAAGCCGGCCTCCATCGGAACTTTCTTTTTGATTTTCTTTATCACCAGTTTCTCAAGTTTCCGGTTAATCAATGTAGTAGCCCAGTATTCTTTGCCCGGCATTGGCACCACTAAAATTGTATACAAACCCAACCTGTTGCCGCCAAGAATATCTGTAAATATTTGATCCCCAACTACTGCTGTTTCCTTTGCCTCTACACCAAGCATATTCATAGCCCTTCGAAAAGGATTCCTGCGGGGCTTTGCCGCTTTGCAGACAAAAGGCAAATGACAGATCCCGGCGATTGATTGTATTCGTTCCGCCCTATTATTTGAGACCACACAGGCTTTTATATTTTTGTCCAACAACTTCTGCAGCCATTCGGAAACCTCTGTGGGAATTTTGGATTTGTCCCTGGGCAGCAATGTATTATCGAGATCAAAAAGAACGCAACGAATCCCTTTATTATAAAGTTCATCCGGATTGATATCAACCACGGAATGAACGTACATTTTGGGAAAAAGCAACTTAGTCATGCAAGATACCCCCGTAACAAGGCAAGCTGGAACTATAAATAGAAAATGCATGGATATTTTTTGAAAGCCCTTATTATTGCCTGTTTATTTTACCTTATTATATAAAATATTGATGGAAAATGTAAGAATAACATAATTATACCTATAACCGCCTATTATTCAATTCTACTAATAACTTGCCTTTGGTGACAAGCACAAAACCCCCCCTAAAACCATACATTAAGACAGTAAAAAGGGGGGGCTTATCTATGCTTTGCACTTTATGGACCATTATCTTCCTTTCAGTTCACAGCGGGATCGCCCTGCTAACCTCTTACATATCAAACAGCACTTTCCCTCAACCTCTACCTGAAAGCGAAGAAGCCGAATATATTGCCCGTTTAGCCAAAGGGGACCCCCAGGCCCGTCATATACTGACCGAACATAACCTTAGGTTGGTAGCCCATATAGTAAAAAAGTTTGACGGCAGTTGTGAAGACAGTGACGATCTTATTTCCATTGGAACTATCGGGTTAATTAAGGCTATTGACACTTACCGCCCGGAACGGGGGACCAAACTTGCAACCTACGCCGCCCGCTGCATTGAGAATGAAATATTGATGCACCTAAGACTGGTGAAAAAAATTCGCTGTGAAGTCTCCCTTTATGATCCTATCGGAGTAGATAAAGAAGGCAATGAAATCAACCTTTTAGATATTTTAGGCACCCATCCGGATATTGTGCCTGAAATGGTAGCTGAAAAGTTTGAACACAACCTTATTCTGGAAAAAATTAAGGGTTTGAATTATAGGGAAAGAACAATACTGGAACACCGTTTTGGCATAAAAAACGGCGTCCGCCAAACCCAGCGTGAAATAGCCAAAAATATGGGAATATCCAGATCTTATGTTTCCCGGATTGAA
>CAYUXS010000178.1:281-3473 GCA_964448915.1 uncultured Peptococcaceae bacterium | reverse complement strand
TGGATGTGAAATAGTGGATCAAAAGCTGTTTTTTTTGGGTTGGCAAATTGCCTTGCCTGGTATGTCCAAAAGATTTTGGCATTTGGTTGAACAATTCGGCTACCCGGAAGCTGCCTGGAAAGCTACAGAAAGACAATTGGTTGCTGTGGGAGGGTTTTCCCCTGAAGATGCACGTGAGTTAGCTTTGAGAAGGTCGGGGGTAAACCCGGAGGCTGAGTTGTCGTTTTTAGAAAGCAAAGGCTACCGTTATATATGTTATCTTGATCATGAATATCCGGAAGCACTTAAGAATATTTTTGATCCACCGCCGGGCCTTTTTATTAGCGGGGAATTAAAAGAGCAGGACAGCCTGTCGGTTGCTATGGTTGGTTCCAGAAAGGCCAGCAATTACGGCCTGTTTGTAGCGGCAAAAATAGCCAAGGAATTATCAATGTCTGGAATTACTGTGGTTAGCGGTCTTGCCATGGGCATTGATACGGCATCTCACCGTGGGGCTCTCTCAGGATGTGGGAGGACTATTGCAGTTTTGGGATGCGGCCTGGATGTACCTTATCCTAAAGGCAATGTAAATTTAAAAAATGAAATTTCCTCTTCAGGCGCGGTAATTACAGAGTTTCCTTTGGGGGTAAAGCCCCAGGCCTGGCATTTTCCATATAGGAACCGCATAATCAGCGGTCTCTCTAAAGGGGTATTGGTAGTAGAGGCCGCCGTTAAAAGTGGGGCATTAATTACTGCGGATTTTGCACTGGAACAGGGCAGAGAAGTAATGGCAATACCGGGAAATATAACTTCGGAGTTTAGTCAGGGAACTAATAATTTAATTCGCCAGGGGGCAAGACCGGTACAAAATACCAGGGAAATTTTGGAAGATATTGGTTTTGGCCAGCTATTTAAGCCAAAGGAAGCAGTTTTGCCCAATAAAGGTCTTGATCCCGATCAAGAAGTAATTATAAAATTGATTTCAACTGGCTTGTGTGACTTGGATAAGCTTATCCAGTTATCCGGGTTGACTGCTCAAAAGGTTTTAGTTGCCTTAACCTATTTGGAAATTAAGGGTTTGATCAGGCAACTCCCCGGTAAAAAGTACCTGATTTCCGGAAAAAAAGGTTATATTTAATGTATTTAAAAAAGTAAATTCAGTCTATAATACCAACAATGAAATCATTATTGCTTTAGAAGAAAAATTTACTTTTGCTGAAACAGGCTATATTCAGCATAAGGAATTATAAGAGGTGTAGTTTTGGGTAAGACATTAGTAATTGTAGAGTCTCCCGCCAAAGCCAAAAGTATTAGCAAATTTTTAGGGAGCAAGTATTTTGTTAAAGCTTCGATGGGCCACTTAAGAGATTTGCCCAAGAGCCAGCTTGGGGTGGAGCCTGAAAAAGGCTTTCAGCCAAAATATATCTCCATAAGGGGAAAAGGAGATATTATTAAAGAATTACGCAATGCCGCCAAAAAGGCTGACAAAGTATTATTGGCATCCGACCCTGATCGCGAGGGCGAGGCTATTGCCTGGCACCTGCAGCACCTGTTGGGCCTGGAGCCGGACGATAAATGCAGGATTGAGTTTAATGAAATTACTAAAACTGCTATAAAAAACGCTGTTAAATATCCACGTACTATTGATATTAAAAAAGTTTATGCACAGCAGGCTAGGCGAATATTGGACAGGTTGGTTGGCTATAATTTAAGCCCGCTTCTCTGGAAAAAAGTAAAAAAAGGGCTTAGTGCCGGTCGTGTACAATCAGTTGCAGTCCGGCTGATTGTTGATCGGGAAGAAGAAATAAGGGCTTTTGTTGAGGAAGAATACTGGACTTTGACGGCAAGGCTTAAGAACCGTGAAGGCAGTGTTTTTGATGCTAAACTTAATAAAATAGGCAAAGCTAAAGCTGAGATCCCGGATAAAAACAAGATGGACAATATTCTCAGCGATCTTAAAGATAAAGAATATATTGTTGAAAAAATAACACGCAAAGAAAAGCTTCGCCAACCTCCCTTGCCGTTTATAACCAGCAGTCTCCAGCAGGAAGCTTACCGCAAGCTAAATTTTGCGGCCAAAAAAACAATGATGATTGCACAGCAGTTATATGAAGGCATAGAATTAGGCAAGGAAGGGCCGGTGGGATTGGTCACCTATATAAGAACAGACTCAGTAAGGGTCTCGAGTAGTGCCCGGGAGGAAGCATTAGCCTATATAGACGGGCGTTACGGGAAGGATTATAAGTCATCCGCGATTAGAATCGTTAATAATAAAGGAAAAGTACAGGATGCCCACGAAGCGATTAGGCCTACGTCTTCATTTAGAGAGCCGGATACGATAAAGGCATTTCTCTCAAAAGATCAATATAAGCTATATAAACTAATTTGGGAACGCTTTATCGCCAGCCAGATGAGCCCGGCTGTAATTGATACTACTGTAGCGGATATTAAAGCCGGTAAGTATGAATTCCGTGCCACCGGTTCGATTATTAAATTTCCCGGTTTTATGAAAGTATATATTGAATCAATGGATGAAAACAGCGTAGAAGAAGATAGCGCTACAGTTTTACCTGAACTGGCTGAAGGGGAGAAAGTGGTTAAAAAATCTTTGCTGCCGAAACAGCACTTTACCACACCCCCTCCCAGGTATACAGATGCAAGTTTGGTCAAAGCCTTGGAAGAAAGAGGTATAGGCAGGCCCAGCACATACGCGCCGATTGTGGAAACAATCCAGAAACGCGGCTATGTAGCCAAAGAAAAGAAGTATTTTTACCCGACTGAATTGGGTGAAGTAGTGGTGAACCTGCTAAAAGAATATTTCAGTGATATTATAGACGTAGAATTCACTGCTTCAATGGAGAAAAAATTAGATGAAATTGAAGTGGGCGATTTAGGATGGGACGGCGTTCTACAAGAGTTTTACAGCCCTTTTAAGGAAACACTAAGGAAAGCGGAGAAAGAGATCGGACAGGTTGAAGTCGCCCCTGAAGTTTCTGATGAAATCTGTGAGAATTGCCAGCGCAATTTGGTTGTCAAGATGGGGCGTTACGGGAAATTTTTGGCTTGCCCCGGATTTCCGGAGTGCCGGTTTACCAAGCCGTTATTGGAGCCTACAGGCGTCAACTGCCCGGAGTGTGACGGGGAAATAGTTTTGAGAAGGAGTAAAAAGGGCCGCCCATTTTATGGTTGCAGCCGTTACCCCGATTGCGATTT
>CAYUXS010000178.1:0-271 GCA_964448915.1 uncultured Peptococcaceae bacterium | reverse complement strand
GTCTGGGATCAGCCAAGTACCGAAAAATGCCCCGGCTGTGGTGGTATTACTGTATTAAAAAAGAACAAAGGGAAAGAAGAGCCAATGTGTATATCTCCTAATTGCCCTTATAATAAAAGCAAAGGCAAAAAAGAAAGGGATATACTAAAAGCTACAAAATAATCTATATAATCATTGATTAAAAAGGGGATTGTTTTGGATTCAGTAACAGTTATTGGTGCGGGGTTGGCCGGGTCTGAAGCAGCCTGGCAACTAGCCAAGATGGGTGTAA
>CAYUXS010000177.1:0-3500 GCA_964448915.1 uncultured Peptococcaceae bacterium | reverse complement strand
CGCAAGTTACTCCAGGCAAGAAACTACCACAAATTACCAAATCCCAATTAGACAGGAAAATGTAATTAAATCATTAGGTTCTGTTCGAAAACTGTCCGCTTCAGTGGTTTTAAACGGCAACTATTCCCAGGCGGAAATCCAGCAAATAAACGATGTAGTTGCCGCCGCCATCGGCTATCAGGAAGAGCGCGGGGATCAAATAAATGTTTCCAGCATGGCTTTTGATGATGCCGAACTCAAGGCGATTGAAGAAGAAATGTCTGCAGCAAGCGCTATGGAAGAACAAAAACGTAAATATGTCAAATATGCCTTAATTGGTTTGGGTGTGCTGACAGTATTGGCAGTCCTGGCTTTATATCTGGTCAGGAGACGGAAGCCGCAATTACCGGAAGTTGAGCAGTATATACCCGCGGAAGCAATAGCTGAAGCCGCAGCCAGTGCTGAAACAATACAAGTACCCCCGATAGTTACCAAGAAGGACAAAATAAAGGAATTAACCCGCAAAAATCCTGAAGAAGTAGCTGAAGTGCTGAAGATCTGGATTAAGGAGTAGGCTAAATGTTGACAAAATTAACTGGAATCCAAAAATCAGCAATTATATTAATAACCTTGGGGGCAGATCTCTCATCAGGGGTGTTAAAGAGTAATTTCAGTGATGAAGAAATTGAAAAAATCACCAGCGAAATATCTCTTTTGGAGAATGTGCCTCAAGATGTTCAAGATAAAGTAATTGAAGAATTTTTACAACTGCTTCAAGCCAGGGATTATTTGATGCGAGGTGGCTTTGATTATGCCAAGGATTTGCTGGAAAAAACTGTAGGTCATCAAAAAGCCCTGGAAATATTGGACAAAGTTGCTATAAATATTCAAAATGTGCCGTTCAGTTCTTTAAGGAAGACTGAGGCTAAGCACTTAATGAATTTTATCAAGGATGAGCACCCCCAGACCATAGCTTTAATTTTAACCTATTTGCACCCGGAGCAAGCTTCAATAATCCTTGCATCCTTACCCCCTGACCAGCAGGCTGACGTATCAAGAAGGATAGCTATTATAGATCGGATTTCTCCGGATGTAATCAAAGAGATTGAAAAGGTTTTGGAAAAAAAGGTATCTATGATCATACCTCATCATGAACAACAGGTCGGTGGCATTAAATCACTGGTTAATATACTAAACAGGGTTGATCGGGCAACAGAAAAGACTATTTTGGAGGAATTGGAGCTCAACGACCCGGAACTTGCCGGAGAAGTCCGCAAGTTGATGTTTGTATTTGAAGATATCATATCCCTGCATGATGTTGCTATCCAAAGGGTACTAAGGGAAGTCGACCAGAAAGATTTAGCCAAGGCAATGAGAGGCACCAATGAGGAAGTGGCTGAAAGAATATACAAAAATATGTCTAAACGGGCTTCGGAAATGCTTAGAGAAGAAATCCAGTTTATGGGCCCGGTTAGATTGAAGGATGTTGAGGAGGCCCAGCAAAAGATAGTCCAGGTAATTCGCAGGCTTGATGAATCCGGTGAGATTATTGTGGCAAGGGGTGGAGAAGATGCCCTTATCATATAACATTCTTAAGGACTTGAAATGCAATGGAAAAACAGCTGTTTTGGAAATAAGGCACAATTTTAATGAAAATAACTGTTATAACGGTGATATCCCTGATGAATCCAAGCTCAACATGCGCTCCCGGGATATAATTGCCGAAGCTGAACAAAAAGCCTTGAGAATATTGGAATACGCTAAAAGTGAGGCTGAATTCCTCAGGAGCAAATTAAGGAAGGAAGCTCTGAATGAAGCTGAAACCATTAAAAATACAGCTTATCAAGAAGCTTATGAGAAGGGCACCAGGGAAGCAATAGAGGAAGCAAGAAACGAAGCCGAATTGATCCGGGAACAGGCCAGGATGGTTCTAAAGCAGGCAGAAGAAATCAGGAAACAGACTCTTGAATCATTGGAACAGGAGATTATTAATTTGGCGGTTGAAATAGCAGAGAAAGTTTTAAACGCAAAATTGGAACTTGATCCCCAAATAGTGGTGGATTTGGCCTCTGAATCAATAAAAATGTTAAAAGAACGAGATAAAGTGATTCTTTTGGTTAATCCTGACGAGGTCGGCCTTTATGAAGACAGAAGGTATGAACTGGAAAAAGAGCTGTCCCCGAAAGGCGAGTTGCATATAATTGCCGATCATGAAATAGAGCCGGGCGGTTGTGTAGTTGAAACAGAGTACGGGTATATTGATGCACAACTGAAGACACGCTGGAAGGCATTATTAGATAATTTGGAGTTTAAAAGTTAGGAGAGGCTTTAATTGGCTGTTGAGTTAATAAACCTTGATAGCTGGAAAAACAGAGTAAAGCAAATGAGGCTTATATACCCGGAGGGCCAGGTTACCAGGGTTATTGGCCTTACAGTTGAGGTAAAGGGCATCTCTCCATGCATAGGTGAAGTTTGTGATATTTGGGTGCCCGGGGAACCGGTTCCAGTGAAATCCGAGGTGGTAGGATTTCATGAACAGTCCACATTATTAATGCCCCTGGGGGAGCTAAAGGGTATATCCCCAGGCTGCACTGTTATACCAAGCGGGAAATCCTTGACCATAAGAGTGGGTTCGCATTTACTGGGCAAGATATTGGACGGGGTGGGCACCCCGCTGGATTTGGATGAAACACAGCGGGATCTCGGAGTGGAAATGTCTGTGGATAATGCCCCTCCCAATCCTTTAACCCGGAAAATGATTGAGGAAGTACTGCCGACAGGTGTCCGCGCTATCGATGGTATCCTTACCTGCGGAAAGGGGCAGAGAATCGGAATATTTGCCGGCAGTGGGGTAGGAAAAAGCACACTGCTAGGTATGATTGCCCGTTTTTGCAGTGCAGATGTTAATGTCATTGCTCTTGTCGGTGAACGCGGCAGAGAGGTCCGTGAGTTTATAGAAAAAGATTTGGGTCCTGAAGGGTTGGCAAAATCAATAGTGGTAATGGCAACTTCAGACCAGCCGGCGTTAGTCCGCCTTAAAGCACCTTTCGTTGCCAGTGCAATAGCCGAGTATTTTAGGGATCAAGGCAAGGATGTCATGTTGATGATGGACTCTGTTACCAGGTTTGCCATGGCCCAGCGTGAAGTTGGCTTGACCGTTGGCGAACCGCCTGCTACCAAAGGTTATACTCCTTCAGTTTTTGCGCTGCTGCCAAGGCTTCTGGAGAGGTCCGGTATGGGCACAAATGGCTCTATTACTGCATTTTATACCGTATTGGTGGAAGCCGATGATATGAATGACCCGATTGCAGATGCTGTACGGGGCATTTTAGACGGGCATATTGTTTTATCAAGAGAATTGGCTGCCAAGACCCATTACCCGGCCATTGACATTTTGGAAAGTGTGAGCAGGTTAATGCCTGATATAGTATCAGAGGAGCATTATAAGACTGCAATGGCGATGAAAGAAAAACTGTCAATTTACAGGGAATCAGAGGATTTGATTAATATCGGAGCTTATG
>CAYUXS010000176.1:0-3554 GCA_964448915.1 uncultured Peptococcaceae bacterium | reverse complement strand
TACCTGGTTTTCAGAATATCCCAAATCATAAAAACCAACTGTTTTCACCGGTGTACCCTCTGAAACAACATTTAACGCGGTATGGATCAGGGCTGAAACCGGCGACAAAGTAGCAATGGATATTGAGAATTTTCTATCTCCAAGAAAAAGGTCATCCCCTTTTCTTAAGAAATCCGCTCGCCCCAATGCATCCTTAATAATGGAAATCAGCATTCTTTGCCTTAACACAGTTTTTTCCAAATCCCGTTCAAAATGTTCAATAATAAAATGAAGCATATCCGGCCCGGAAATACTATCCCCGGCCAGCACATCCTCAATATCCACCATTTCATCAATCTCCACCCGGCATGGCCCACGAAAACAAACAATGCTGTCTCCCTGAAGGCCAAATTTTTTATACGCCCAGAGGGAGGAAAGTTGACGGCCCGTATATACTATTGGCTTGTCATGTACATATATATGCATCTAAAACACCTTATCAGTTATTTTTATTCTGGGCAATTTTAATGGCTCTGAGATACCTTAAGCAGCTTTCACAGCTATTGCAAATGGATTCTCCACCATGGTAGCACGGCCATATATATTTAAGCGGTGTGCCCAACCTGAGGCCAAGCTTAATTATTTCAGGCTTGTCCAGCATCAGGGTATAGCTTACTACCTTAATTTTTGTTAATGTGGAAAAAGACAGTACATTGTTACAAGACTGGACAAACTCCCAGCTGTTATCCGGAAAAGATCTGGCCTCCTCGGCATTAAAGCCGGCGACTACTCTTTGGCAATCCAATGATTCCGCAAAAGAAACTGCAATATTGATGAATAGACCGTTACGATTTGGAACCCATACTTTTTTAGCTGTTTCCACTATTTTATCATCTTGGTCAAGATCTTCCGGTGCCGGTTTTGGCACTTCGCTGCCAGTATTGACCAGAGAAGTATTTGTTATTTCGGCTAAAAAAGGTAATGGGATTACCCGGTGCCTTAAATTATAGTGGCCCGCTATTTTTGAGGCCGCCTCGATCTCCCGTTTTACTGCCTTTTGGCCATAGTCAAAAGTTAGGCAAAGCTTGACCTCTCCCTCTCTCAATGCCTGGCTCAATGAAACAGCCGAGTCAAGGCCACCGGATAGCAATACCACAGCGGACATAGATTTAATCCTCCTGGTAAATAGCCGATGCTTCAGGCGATTCCCATATCCTGACAGCTGATATTTTGACATTTGGGTACTTATTGTTAAGCGCCTTCTTCATTTCCCGGTAAATATAATAAGCCAGATTTTCAGCCGTGGGATTGAATCGCGCATGGCTGGCGTTCAGCACATCCAATTCATTTAGATAGCTGTGATCGAACGGCCTGATTATTTTATCCAGCATATCTTTCAGTATCTTGAAATCTATCACCATTCCACAATCATCAAGTTGCCCGCCGCATACTGCCACTTCAACCGTCCATGTGTGGCCATGCAGGGTCCCGCACTTGCCATTGTAATTTTCCAATTTATGTGCCGCAGCAAAACTTCTTTTAACTGTTAATTTAAACAACTGCTATGCCTCCCGGACATATATATTCTATAACAAGCAATTATGAATACTGCCAAACATTACAAATATATAGGTATTATAAGCATTAAACTAGCCATTTAAATACCCGCATGGACCGGTTGAACACTTGCCACATACATCGCATAGACCCAGCTCCTTATATAATTCGGCGTTTTCCAATAAAAAACTGTAACAAGCCTTTTTATCCAATCCGGTGCTTCCCAATGCCCCAGCCGGACAATTGTTGATGCAGTAATTGCATTTGGGCGGGCATTGATAAAAAGGTTTGAATTCTCCTGTATCACCGGGTAAAAAACCCGGGTCCCAATCAGATACCAAAGTGCCTATCCTGCCGGCACAGCCTTTTTTTGTTATTAAAAGCCCGTTTTTACCAAAACTGCCCAAGCCACAGGCAAAGGCCACATGCTTATGTGACCAAAAGGAAATCAACTGTTCTTCATCAAAATTATGGGTTGGCTTTGCCCATGAACAGCGGATCCCTTCTTTTCCCAAATCACGGGAGATATCCTCAGCTATTCTTGTTAATAAACGGTTGGTTGCAACATATGCCTGGGCCCACTTTTTTGATGCATACATGCCGGGCCTATTGTTCTTCACAATATCTTCTTTAAAAGGCAGGAAATATGCAAATACAGATTTTGCTCCCGGCAGCAAATCCTCCGGTAACATGTGCCCCGGGTGGGCAATAGTTTTTAAGTTTTTTATATAATAATTACCTGTACCCGTTATTTTTAACAGCGGTTTTTCATACAAATCAAGACCGGAACTTAAAATTGACCGGTCAATAAATTCCGATACCTTATCGATCATAGTCACAGCCAGGACTTTAACCTCCTCATATCAGGAATGATTATTTGTTTTTTTTCTAAAATTATAGCTTTTTGTTTTCTTAGTTCACTGAGAATCCTATTGGCAGTTTCCCTGGATGTCCCTATCATATTGGCTAAGTCCTGGTTGGTCAGTGACATATCAATCATTGTTCCCCGGTCACAGTGTACACCTTGTTCTGCAGCCAGAAACATCAGCATGCTCACCATTCGCCGGGAGGTATCATATAAGGCAAGCTCATTAATTTGCCTTTGAGCGTTTCTCAGCCTTTTTGACATAATTCTAAGCATGGCCAATGCTATCTCAGGATTGGACAAGGTCAGCCTGTCCATATCGGAATTTCTAATCATGCCAATTCTTGAATCCTCAACCACCTCGGCGGTAGCGGGATAAGGACCGCCGTCATAAAGAACGACTTCCCCAAAAACTTCACCGGGATAAATAAAATGAAGTATCTGCTCCCTGCCGTCGTCCGCCTGGATTGAAATTTTAACCCTGCCTGACCTAAGCAGGTAAACAGCCTTCCCCTCTTCCCCCTCGATAAAGACAATTTGGCCTTTTTTATAGATCCTTTCAACTATAAGATGGTCAACTTCCATTAACTGTTTTTCACTAAGAGAACAAAAAAGCGTATTATTAGCTAAGTAGGCCAAATATTCTGACAGGATAACCACTCCTTATGAAATAAACCTATTTGCTGTAATGCCTTAAGCGAAATTTTATTCCCAATTTTTCTGCAATATTATGGCACTTTCCAATATCAACCCCAGGCCATTCTACAACCGACAAAGTTATATCGGGTATTATGCCAATACAACTTTTGGCAAAATTTATAACCGCTTCATATGCCCCCGGCCCAAAAACAGGGCTGCATAATTCCTGGTATTTTTGGCTGTCTTGGGCATTAAGGCTTATACTTATCCTATCCACCAAACCTTTCAGCTGGTTAATACTTCCCGTACCATGAATTAAATCGGCATGCCCATTTGTATTTATTCTAATAGGAAGATCATACCGCCCTTTTATATAGGCCGAGATTTCTTTTACCAGGTCCAGCCTCATCAAAGGTTCGCCGTACCCACAGAATACCACTTCTTTATACCTTGGTAAATTACCTAGTGAATTAATTACTTCTGAAACTGTGGGTTCCTTTTCAAGCCATAGGTT
>CAYUXS010000175.1:0-3560 GCA_964448915.1 uncultured Peptococcaceae bacterium | reverse complement strand
AAAAAAATATTAGGACACCAGGATTATGAAGAAGTAATTCACAGGAATAATTTGGTTTCTGATGTCTAAGGCAGGAGGCAAAGAAATGGTTGAAAAAGAGTTGGTTTTAAAAGCGCAAAAAGCGGCAAAAGCAGCCAGGCAAATGGCAGTTTTGCCTGCCGGCCAAAAGAACAAAGCTTTGCTCTGTATGGCGGATGCTTTGATTAAAGAAACCCAGGCCATATTGGAAGCCAATCAAAAAGACGTCCAGGCGGGGATTGAAAAAGGCTTGTCGAAGGCATTGGTTGACAGGCTGCTTCTTAATCCGGAGCGAATCCAGGATATGGCACAGGGTTTAAGGGAGGTGGCAGCCCTTCCTGACCCGGTAGGCGAAGTGGAATCAATGTGGTTAAGGCCTAACGGGTTACAGGTTGGGAAAGTAAGGATCCCGTTAGGGGTAATAGGAATAATTTATGAGGCCAGGCCTAATGTTACGGTAGATGCCGCCGGGCTATGCCTTAAATCGGGGAATGCTGTTTTATTAAGGGGCGGCTCCGAAGCTATTAATTCAAATAAGGTTATATCCCAAGTAATTGCCAATGCGGCGGCACAAGAAGGGATTCCAGAAGGTGCCATACAACTGGTGGAAAGCACTGATCGCGCTGCCGTTAATGCGATGTTAAAAATGAATGGGCTTATCGATGTAATCATCCCCAGGGGAGGCGCAGGATTAATTAAAACAGTGGTAGAAAATGCCACCGTTCCGGTTATTGAAACCGGAGTGGGCAATTGCCATGTTTATGTGGATAAAATGGCCGATTTGAAAATGGCGGAAGAGATAACAGTTAATGCAAAATGCCATCGCCCCGGTGTTTGCAACGCTATGGAAACATTGCTGGTTCATAGCGAGGTTGCAGGCGCTTTCCTGCCGGCAGTTTTAGGCAGGTTAAAGGAGCTTGGCGTTGAAATCCGAGGAGATGAAAGGACCAGGAATTTAGCCGGTTGGGTCAAGGAAGCCACAGAAGATGACTGGAAAGAAGAGTACCTTGATTTGATATTGGCGGTGAAGGTGGTAGACAGCCTTGATGAGGCTATAGAACACATTCATTTATATGGAACCAGGCATTCTGAGGCTATTGTAACCAATGATTATGCCAGGGCCAGGAAATTTTTAAAAGAAGTGGACTCTTCCGCAGTTTATGTCAATGCTTCAACCCGTTTTACCGATGGGCATCAATTTGGTTTTGGGGCAGAAATAGGTATTTCGACTCAAAAACTTCACGCCCGCGGTCCTATGGGGCTAAAAGAATTAACCACTTATAAATACATTATTTATGGCGAAGGTCAGGTAAGATCCTGATAAAAGATATTAAAAACTTCATTACATTATGGGCCAGGCCCATAAAATAAGAAAAAATATTGGGCTTTAAAACTAGAGACCTTCTTCTAAAAGAAGAAGGCCTCTATTTAATGAGTTTTTTCAAAACTTTGTCTAAATATAGACAAAGTTTATCCGAAACTCTATGTATAGTATGTTCATTTTTAATTAGATTATTTATTAAAATTTTTGTTATATTCTGGTTTTTTAGTAAGAAGAAGGGGGGGATATTATTGGATGACAAAATCAAGATTGATATATCCAGGGATAAGTTGACGGCAACTCTTAGAGTATTGGGCAGTGAACCGCCCAGCCTGGAGGAGATAGGCAATAAGCTTAAATCTTCAGGGATAGTTCATGGTATTATCCCGGCGGCATTGGAAAAATGTACAATTGTCAACCTGGATGAGCCTGTGGTAATAGCCCGGGGAACCCCTCCGGTACCCGGCAAAAACGGCTGGGTGGAATTGCTGTGGGAGTGCAATAATGAATTTAGCAGGCTTGAAGATGATGAAATTGTTGATTATAGGGAAACAAGCAAACTGTGTTCGGTCAATGAAGATGATTTGCTGGCGGAAAAGTACCCCCCAGTACCCGGGGAACCGGGAAAGGCTGTTACCGGAGAATTGATAATGCCTCCAGAGCCCAAAAAAGCCGTAATTGTTGCCGGCAGGGGAGTCAGGTTGTCCAGCGACGGCAATAAGGCTTATTCGACTATTCAGGGCATGCCTGTTGCTAAAAGGACCGGTGAAACTGTTTTACTTAAAGTTGAACACCTATATACCGTTCCCGGGGATGTTTTTTTAAAGACGGGCAACATTCGTTTTAAGGGTGATGTGTTAGTAACCGGAAATGTAACTGAAACTATGACGGTAGAAGCATCCGGCAACGTACGGGTTTATGGGATTGTAACCGGAGCGCAGATAATGTGCGGCGACAGCCTTGTTGTTTATAAGAATATAATCGGAAGTAAGATCATAGCAGGCATGGGGGCCGTTGAGTGTACCAAAATAAAATACCTTATGGAAGACTTGCTTAATGATTTTAAGAATTTAGTAGAGCTTATCGAACCAATGAAGGATAGGCTGGCAGCCGTTGATAAGCTTTCTTTCGCCCAAGTAATACACGGCCTGATAGATATGCGTTTTAAAAATATAAAGGCTAATGTGAAACAATTAATCACCACTCCGACCTTTAACCTTCCTTATGAAGTTGCCGAAGTTATCGAAGCGGCAAAAGTAGTAGCCGGGGTAAGCTTTAATCAACATGACATTAATAAACTAATGCACCACCTGGATAATGCTTTAACAGTCATTGGCATTCAAGATGGCAAGAATTCCACAGTTAAAGCAAATTCCATTCATGGTTCCACCATAAATTGTTCCGGCGAGGTTGTTGTTACCGGCAAAGGATGTGTCAATTCAAATATTTTTGCACAAGGAAACGTTCGAATTAACGGGCCTTTTAAAGGAGGCCAAATAGTCAGTGAAGGTAACGTTGAAATAGATGAGTTGGGCAGTGGTTTGGGTTCACCGGCATTTGTAAGAGTAAAACCAAAAAATTATATTAAAGTTAGAAAAACTAATCCTGGAAGCATAATTCAAATAGGTTCTTTAAGGTTAAATGTTACCAAAGAATTAAGCGCTGCCAAATTTATTATGGGGCTTCACGGGGAAAGCATAGATATTGTATAATACTGCTTTCATTTTTAAAATCTTATTTGCTGGCAGGAAGAACACACTTCGATTACTTAAATTGTATGGTAATGAAGTATGAAAGAATTGCCATTACAAAAGTAATGGGAAGGGTGATAAGCCATGCGGTTACTATTTTTTGAGCGGTTCCCCATTTGACCATGTGGAACCTTTTAGCCGAACCCACTCCCATAATTGCCGATGAAATAACATGGGTTGTACTAACCGGCAGTTTAAAGATTGTGGCCAACAATATAACAGAAGCAGATGTAATATCTGCAGCAAAGCCGTTTGACGGCTCTATTTTTATAATTCTTGTGCCGACAGTTTTTATAATTCTCCATCCTCCAATGGATGTCCCCAAGGCTATAGCCAGGGCACAAGAAAGCTTGACCCAAAAAGCAACGTCCATGCTGTGCTGGTAACCCCCGGCTATTAATGCAAAGGTAATGATACCCATTGATTTTTGGGCATCGTTGGTTCCATGGCTAAATGACTGCCAGGCAGCG
>CAYUXS010000174.1:0-3581 GCA_964448915.1 uncultured Peptococcaceae bacterium | reverse complement strand
TTGTAAAAAAACACAAGCCCGGTAACAAACATAAAAATAAACCTACCATACCGTAGCAAATTTAACGCCAAACCCTGCAGATCATGGCTAAGCGGTCCAAACACCGACAGCGAATAAAAGAAACCCAGGGAATGAATAATAACAATCGTTATTAATCCAAAAACCCTTAAATAATCAATTTGTCCTATATGAGCCTTTTGCACAAAAACAAACTCCTTACCAGTAAATTATTGCAGATGCAACATCATGCACAGGGACTCCTCACCCGGCCCTTTGATATTATACAACAAATAAAGCATTAAAAATGATAAAAGTTTGTAAACTTTTATTTTTTTAACAGTTTGGCAAACTCAACCCCCTGGGAATATGCTTTTTTCAATATTTCAGGCTGGTAAAAAATATCGCCTGCCTTTTCAACCTCGGCGGCAGTTAAGTAATCAACAACCTGGATATTTGCCGCACGCATAAATATATTCATTGTTTCAAACGGCAGGTAGTGAATCCCTTCAAATGAACTAACCCGGTATGATACGCCCGCCACTACATAAAGCATGGCCTTTTTCCCGGGTTTAAGCCTTGGAGAAGCTTCACACCCACCACGATTATAAGTAAAAACCAGCATTCTATCGATAAAGTTTTTCATTCTTCCGGATAAATTTGACCAATAACTTGGGGTTCCCAAAATTAACCCGTCACTATCCATAATTTTCGGCACAATAACATTGGTCATATCGTCGTCAATGCTGCAACTGCCGATTGCCTTCCCGTCATTTACAAAACAGTTCATGCAGCCGCGGCAAAAATCAATTCTATAATCACTCAAATAAATTAATTCTGTAACAGCACCTGCCTCCCGGGCACCCTTTAAGGCTTCTGCCAGAAGAATGCCGGTATTGCCGTCTTTCCTGTAACTGCCGCATATTGCCATAATTTTTGGAGCCATTTAGTCTTCCCCCCTAAATAAAAAGGGTAGCAGCTATTTGCAAATAATTGCACAATGCTTACTACCCTTTATCAAATAAAATTCTAATATATTATGCTTCACCTGACAATACTTTTGCATCCGAAGGTGTTTCAAATATAACATGGTGTTTGGGTACCGAGGACTCTTGGGTTTTTAGGCTGACAACAATCATAGTTATCAGTGAAAGTACAGGAGGTATCAAGGTGTCCAACCCTATCAGATGCTCCGGTGTGATCATATAACCAATCAGCCTGGTTATTGCGCCAACAAGGATTGCCGATACTGCACCGGCAGCATTTGCTTTTTTCCAATACAGGCCCATGGTCAGTGGCACAAAACACCCCGCTAGCAGCGTATCAAAGGCTAAAACCAACATTACCCCGGGTTCCGGCTTAAAGTATGCCAAGGTAACGGTTGCCGCCATTACCGGTATTCCCATTAAGCGTGTTGCTTTTAACAGCCACACATCGAACTTTGCTCTTTCTTCGTCGGTCATTAGTTCCCTCTTGGTTCGCAAGATATTTCTCTGAAGAATGTTCCTGGCAAATACCGCGCACACAGCCAACAGCCCCCCATTGGCTGTAGACAGCCCGGCACCGATTACACCGGCCATTACGAAAAGGCCCAACATAAACGGAAGAATCTCGGTTGACATCCTAGGCAAAAGATCCTTTGGATCGGCAAGCTCCGGGAAAAAAGCCAGACCCATAATGCCAAGCAAGCCGACACAAGTTGCTATAACTATAGTGAAAAACCCTCCGTAGAAACATCCATAGGCTGCCGTTTTAGGGCTGTCCGATGCAAAAATCCTTTCCATGAAATCTAGTGCAACCACGTCCCCCAAGGCCATAGCTACAAATGACGACCAGAAAATCAATGCCCCGCCTTCCATGGTTGTCATAGCGCTAAAATCAACGAAACTTTTAGGAATATGGACGGCAAAGAAGTCCCAGCCATAGTTTGAAAACAGCCAGATTACACTTCCCACAAAAGCAATCAATGCAGGATATAGCTGGAGCACATCGGTAGCCGCGCATGAAAATATACCCCCGCAGAGGGTGTAGATAAAGACAACGCCGGCCATAATCAGCATACCTTGAACCAGTGTTATCGGGAACACCCAGGTAAGCACCCAACCCGCGCCGGCAAGGCAACCTGCGTCCATAATGGTAAAGCCGATGATTGAGATTATTGAGACTAAAATTTCAGCAACATTATTGTACCTTCTAAAAAAGAAGTCCGGCAATGTAATTAAATTCATTTTGTTCATGGGTTTAGCATAAAAAAGCCCTGTTAATATAAGGCAAGCCCCGACACCACCGGACAAGACCCAGCCATGCCAAAAACCACCCTCAAAAGCAAACCCGGCCCCTCCAAGGGTCCCGTTAGCCTCAGTTGCTTGGGCAAACAACATGGTACCAACAACTATAAAGGGAAGGCTTTTACCGGCAACAATAAAGCGTTTACCGCTACGCTTTACCAGTATATAAGTAATGCTGCCTGCCAGGGTAAAAGTAATTATAATTATTAACATGCCTATTTGCATACCGGTCATTTTTCTCAACTCCTTTCAACTTTTATTGCCAACTAAATTAATCAAAACAAAATAAACTTGACAGTTCTGTAATCACCCCGTTTCTTTATTGTGTTTAAATTAATTAAGCTTTCCAATAATCTGTCAGTTAACTATATTCTTAGCGCCCGTGTTTTCAACCCGGGCGCTTGTACTGTTATTAATAGCCTTCAACCTGCTTGGGGAAGTAATCTTCTTTTCCGCCTTCGCGATAGACATCCAAAGTCGTGCAGTGGAGCGCACCACCAAAAGGAACTACTTTTTCATACGGGATGGGCAGCACATTAACACCCAATTTGTCCAACTGATCCATGTATGACTTTTCATGGGCTTCAACACACATTGTTTTGGGGCTTATTGAAAAAGTATTCATTGAAATCCAGGATTTTTCACCATAACCGCCAAACAGGTATACTTTGCTCATATACACATGATCCGGTCTGGCTGCAGGTACCAGTTCCCAATCATTTTTCTTGAAAAGCTCAAAAAACTCGGGGTCCCTTGGTGACCAATCCGGATTATAGAGGCAGAGTCCCGGCCTGACCGCAGTAAGGTTGACATCTATATGCCAGGGATGGAAATTAGATGGCTTGTCGGGATCTTTAGGTGTATCAAAATGCACCTTATGAACACGGAAATCCAAAGCTTCAAACATACGCTTTATCCAGTCAAACCCGCTTCGGTTGGTGACAGAAGATGCCTGGACGAAAATATCTTTACCGAAACGCATAATATCGGCGGCGTCCCAAAGGGGTTCTTTTTCAGTTAGTTGGTATTCCCAGGCATATTGCCTTTTAGTTTTTTCTTCATTCGACCAAACATTGTTGAAATAGTAATAATAGTTTTTCACATATGACTCGTCGGTTAGCCTTGGTTTTGGAGCTGCAAAATGTATCATCTCGGGATCTTCTTTGAAATACCTTTCGAAAATCGGGCGAAGGTTCAGGTATTCATACCAGCGGGAACGCCGGCAAGTGGTTGCTTCAACAATGTAATTTCCAAGGATTAATGTAACATCCCGGACATTATTAACCCCGTGGCAGT
>CAYUXS010000173.1:0-3598 GCA_964448915.1 uncultured Peptococcaceae bacterium | reverse complement strand
GTCCAAAACCCGGTCCGAAAAATGGTCCGAAACATTGCCCGAACCCAGGTCCAAACCCAGGACGACCGAAACCTGGCCCAAAACCAGGATGACCAAACCCCGGCCCGAAACCCGGCCCAAACCCCGGGGCAAATTGTTGACTGTGAACGTTGCCAGGTACATTAACGTTACCGTCTGTTTCAGAATAACCCCTAAACATTTCTGGTAAATAGTTGTAATACATACGCAATCCCTCCTATTATAACATAATATGGAAAATGGTTTAGGGTGTGATAATACAAGCAATTTAATTTAATCAGATTTGAAATGATGGTCATCGCCTGCCGGGAAGGTGAAAATTACCGAAAAAATCGTAAAATGAGATAAGGAGAAAGCCATAAGAAAAGCTGATTTTAAAGCGAGAGTAAAAAAATCGTAATCGTCAACCGGGTGCTGACAGACGGTTGGGCGCAGTTTTGTATTTAAACTAAGCCCCATAAATAGTTATTGCCATAAACTATTTATGGGGCTTATAATTATATCAATGCTTGATAATGGAGTTTAACAATGGTCGAAATGCTGACATCCTGGAAAAATCAGGTGCCCTTTTTCGGAGAATATGGCAGGAATATCAAGAATATCTTACGCCGGAAGGCAGCCAGGTTTCCCCGCATCAAATGTTTCTTCTTAAGCTCTTGGAACGGGAAAGTACCCTGACTCCTTCAGAAATAGCCGGGCAGTTTGGAATCACCCTGGGGGCGGCTACCGGTTTTATTGACCGGGTTTATAAATTAGGGCTCATTACCAGGACCAGAAGTGAAGAAGACCGGCGGCTTGTTCTGATCCAGCTCACACCAGAAGGGGTATCTCAGCTTCAGGCCTTTGAACAGCAGCAAAAACAAAAGCACAGGGATATCATAAATAAAATTGGCCTGCCCGAGATTATAGCAATGAACCAATCATTAGAAAAGTTCTTGAAGGTGTTAGAGGACTTAGGCGGGAGGGAGTGAAGGTATGGGAATTATGCAGCGGGCTGTGAATTGGATATATGCTTTGGCTGCGGACGCTTCTTACAAGAAGTTTAGGAATGATACTCTCCGGGCTGGAGAAATGAATCGTGAAACGCTCCAGGAGATCCTCAAAGGAAATTCAGAAACGGTCTACGGACAGCTGCACCGTTTTTCAGAACTCCATGATACCGGCAAATTTAAACGCGAGGTACCACTGACCGCCTATGCAGACTATGAGCCTTATATTGACGAGATTGCCGCCGGTAAAGAAAAGGTCTTGACTGCCGACCCGGTCATGTATTTTGGCCTTAGTTCCGGGACGACGGGGAAACAAAAAAAAATCCCGATGACGGCGCATTCACGCAAGTCAGTTAATATGGCAATGATGTTTATTCAGCATGGACTTTTGAGGCAGGCTCTTAAAGCAGCGAGAAAAGGGGGAAAGGGCCTGCTTTTGATGAATATGCTTCAATCGGGGAGCACCTCTGGCGGAATTCCAACTGGTGCAGCAACTTCCGGCGGGGCTCGATCGATGAAAAAGGTGCTTCCTTATTTCTGGACTTCTCCCCCGGAGGTTCTTGCTATCCCTGAACAAAATACGGCAAACTATCTCCATTTACTTTTTGCTCTGACTGAACAAAATCTAACCTATATGATGTCTCCCTTTTCTTCTGGTATCGTTCAACTGTTTGGTGTACTTTCTCAAAAGGGGAGCCAGCTCGCTGAGGATATTATACAGGGTCATATATCCAGGGAGTTATACCTCGATCCTGAGCTTAAAGTATTTCTTGAGCAAAAATTAAAGGCAAATCCTCAACGGGGCTCAGAAATACAGAAAGAACTGGAGCGGGGGATGGAAGGTATCGCTACCCGTCTGTGGCCGGAGTTAAGCTATGTTTCCTGTGTCTGTGGAGGCAGTTTTAGCATCTATGAGGATAAGCTAAAGTACTTTATTGGAAATACACCAATCTATTCAGCGATTTATGGTGCGACAGAAGCTTTGATTGGGTTGGCGCCTGAGGTTAATCAACCAACGTATGTCATTGCCCCGCGGGCTGCGTATTTTGAATTTATTCCGTTTGAAGACAGTGACCTGGAGAATCCCTCGACTTTTGATTTGGACCAACTTCAGGTGGGGCAGGCCTACGAAATCGTTGTGACGACCTGGGCGGGATTGTACCGTTATCGTCTGGGGGACATAATTAAGGTGGCAGGCATTTATAACACCAGTCCAATTGTTGAATTCATCTGCCGTAAAGGGCAGCTATTAAATTTAACAGGCGAGAAAACTTCAGAAGCAGCAGTACAGCAGGCACTCAGCATGGCACTTAAGGACTCACATACTGCAATTGAAGATTACACAACCACCCTGGACTTAGGCACAACTACGGGTCACTATAATTTCTATTTGGAGATTTCACCTGAGCAGAGAGACTTTATGGAAATCTCAACTTTTCGTAATACTTTGGAAAGCTGCCTTACCCAGGCAAATCCACGTTATGGGGCCGGGGTTGAAGGGAACAGGATTTCCCCTTGCGAGGTAAAGCTGGTTCAAGATGGGACCTTCCAAAAAGTTCGTCAGGAACTTATCAAACGGGGAGCATCCGTAACCCAGGTCAAGATTCCCCGGCTTATCAGGGATCAATACCTGATTTCTATATTAGAAGCACACATTGAAAAACACTCATAGGAGATGCTATGCAAAAACAAATTGTTCGTCCAGTGATCATATTGTTTACCGTTCAATTCCTGGTGATGATTGGCTTTGGAATCGTCATCCCTATTTTACCGTTCCTCTTTACCGGACTCGGTGGAGGGGCTCTCTCACTGGGAATATTTATGGCGGCCTACTCAATCATGCAGTTTTTCTTTGCACCGTTTTGGGGTAGGTTATCGGACAGAATAGGCCGGCGGCCTGTACTCTTGATTGGTTTAGGTGGTTATGGCCTGACGTTCTTCCTCTTTGGTATAGCGGGCAATATACCCCTGTTGATTGCCTTCCGGGCTTTGTCAGGAATGATATCTTCTGCAACATTACCTACCGTGATGGCTTATTTATCGGATATCACTGAAGGGGCCGACCGTTCCAAGAGTATGGGTATGATCGGAGCCGCGGCGGGGCTCGGTATGATCTTTGGCCCGGTCCTTGGTGGATGGATCGGACATTACAATATTACCATGCCCTTTTTCGTAGCTGGAGGACTTGCTTTGCTTGTGCTCCCCTTTGCCTGGGCCCTCCTGCCGGAAACTTTAAAAAAACCTGTGGAGGGCATAACACGGGAAACTCCGAGATTGAGTTGGTCAGTGATCCACAATCCGAGCTTTGTCCTTTTTTTCTTTAACTTCATCTTAAGTTTTACCATGGCAATGTTTGAAACTACCTATGCATTGTTTGCTGCTGAAAGGGTCGGCTTTGGCCCCAAGGAAATGGGCTCGGTTTTTATGCTTACCGGAATAGCCAGTGCTATTGTTCAAGGCATGTTGATTGGTAAACTCGTCAAGAAGTTTGGAGATGTCAGCATCATGAAGGCGGGTGCGTATTTTAGCGCCGCGGGTTTCATCTTTATTCTACTTGCCCCTAATAAAATTTTAATTGTGCTTGCGAGTAT
>CAYUXS010000172.1:0-3599 GCA_964448915.1 uncultured Peptococcaceae bacterium | reverse complement strand
CCCGTTCGTAACAGTGGCTTATTGCAGTATTAAGCGCAAAAATGCTGCCTGTATTGGCAACCTGATCACTTGGGACTTTCCAGGCAACCATGGCATTGGCTCCATAGCCAAGCCGTTGGTGCTTGACTGCTGCCCCTAACCGCCTAATTACCCCGCGATATTTTAGGCTTTTAATTATTTCCAAGACTTCGTCTTCAGATAAACCAACCCTTTTCCCTATTTCCTTATAAGGCCTGCTGACCAGGGGCAATCCGCTTTGCAAAGCCTTAATTAATTTAATTTCAAAGGTTTCAAGCATTGTTATCCTCCGGCATCCTAAAAATCACTTTTATTTTAAAAAGCCTCTTTGAGGGAAGGTTGATTATTTCTTTCACCCCGGCAAGGCTTTTTATTTCTTCCAAGATGCTGTTAATTTCTTCTTTGCCGGTTCCAAGCAGGGTAAACCACATATTGTACTCATGTTCGCGCAGGTAATTATGGGTAACGCCCGGATATTTATTTATCACTGAGGAAACTTTATCAACCTGGCTGGGATTCACCTTTATTGCACATAATGTCCCAGTATAACCAAGTTTCCTGGAATCAAAAAAACCTCCCAGCCTTTTGATAATATCGTTTTTCATCATTTTATGTATCCTTGACAAAACTTCGCTTTCAGTGATATCAAGCATTTTTGCCAGTTTTTTATATGGTTCTTTTTCTACCGGAAATTCTGATTGAATAATATTTAATAGTTTTTTGTCTATATTGTCTATACTATCAATATCCATTGATATACCCCCGGCAAATCGTTAGTCTTTAACTGCCGCCATATTGCCTTCTCGATACCGGCACCATGGTTCCTGCCCCATATAGTCCCCATAATAAAATAATGCCCTTGCCCTGCAGCCGCCGCAGGCATTATTATACTTGCATTTTCCACAAGCTCCCCCGTAACGCATTGTCCTTAAACGGTTAAATACAGGATTGCTTTCCCATATTTCTGAAAAAGGTTTTTCCCTGATATTGCCGGCCTTAATATCTAAATACGCGCAAGGCTGTACATCTCCCACCGGGTTAATAATACAGTAGGCAATCCCTGCCAGGCATCCCCTGGTAAAACGTATATCAACCTTCATTTGTTTGGCTACTCTAATAAATTGAGGCGCACAGGTGGGTTTTAATTCTATATCAACTGTTTTTTGTTTGGCCATAATCCGTTTGAGGAGTTTTTCATATTTATCCGCCCTTAGTGTTTCCGCTTCAATGTCAACAGCCCTACCGGTGGGAACAAGAAAAAAAACATGGTGGGCAATAGCCCCTATATTAACCGCAAAGTCCGTTATTTCCTCTATTTCATGGTAATTCCGGTCTACTACCGTGGTATGGATTTGAAACGGCAGGCCCGCTTCCCGGCATGCTTCCATTCCTTTAACCGCTAATCGCCACGCGCCGGTTTGCCCTCTAAAAAAATCATGTTGCTCAGGATTTACACTATCCAAACTTCTACCCATAACTGCAGCACCGGAGGCTTTTAATTTTTTGGCTTTTTCAAGATCAATCAAAGTCCCGTTGGTGCCAAAAACAGGTTTTAGCCCCTTTTTTGCGGCATATTTCACCAAAGAAAAGATGTCACTTCGCATTAAGGGTTCGCCGCCGCTGAATACCATAACCTTAAAACCGGCTTTGCTGATCTCGTCTATCAGGTTAAAGCCTTCTCCGGTGCTTAATTCATCTCTCATTTTTGTTCCGGCATCACGATAACAGTGACGGCACAACAGGTTGCAGGAGTTGGTTATATTCCAAGATACAATCATTAACGCCCCTCCATAAGCCACTTTGCAGCATCCAAAGCATGATAAGTAATAATCATGTCCGCTCCAGCTCTTTTCATTCCTGTCAAAGACTCCATGACTACTCCCCGTTCATCAAGCCAGCCCATTTTGGCTGCCGCTTTTACCATGGCATATTCACCGCTTACATTATAGGCCGCCAAAGGATAATCAAATTTTTCTTTGACCATCCTGATTATATCCATGTAAGCCAAGGCTGGCTTGACCATAATAATATCGGCGCCTTCGTTAATGTCCATAGCTGTTTCCCTTAATGCTTCAAAAGCATTGGGCGGATCCATCTGATAAGAGCGGCGGTCTCCAAACCGTGGTTTCGACCCTGCTGCTTCCCGGAAAGGGCCATAATAATTAGAAGCATATTTTACTGAATACGACATAATGGGAATGTGCTGGAATCCTTGTTCGTCCAAGCATTCCCTGATTGCGGCAACACGGCCGTCCATCATGTCACTGGGGGCGACAATATCGGCACCCGCCTTGACTTGGGACAGGGCTGCTTTAGCCAGCAATTTGAGGCTGGGGTCATTTAGCACTTGATTACCCTCAATAATTCCACAGTGGCCGTGACTGGTGTATTCACATAAACATACATCGGTGATTACCAATAAATCAGGGTACATTTCTTTAATAAACCGGACAGCGTTCTGTACAACCCCGTTATCATCATATGCGCCTGTGCCCAAAGGATCTTTTGTTTCTGGGATGCCAAAAAGAAGAACCGCCGGTATGTTTAGATCCACAACTTTTTTTAGCTCATCTGCCAGCATATCGCAGGAAAAATTGTAAATCCCGGGCATGGATTCAACCGGTTTTTTTATACCTTTCCCGTAGGTAACAAAAAGAGGGTAGATTAAATCGTCAACCGACAGCTTGGTTTCCCTGACCAGCTTTCTGATATTTTCCTTGCTTCTTAAACGGCGAGGCCTGTAACGGGGATAATTCATAAGGTTATTCCTCCTTTATCCCGTTTATTGTATCCCGATTTCTTTATCAGTTAAATAACAAGCCGGGTCCGGTGCCCAGAAATCTGAATGCACTGCTTCAGCCCTGGCTCGAAAATTGCCGTTGCAAAGTCTAAGCCACCGGCAGCGGCCGCACCTGCCTTTCAGCAGTTTGTGCCGGTTTCTCAAACCGGATAATATAGGATTGGTTGTATCTGACCAAATATCTCCGAACTTCCTTTCCCTTATGTTCCCCAGTGTATGATTTAATGTAAACTGATCAGGATGAACATTTCCGGACCAATCCACCTGGCCAATGCCAATCCCTGAGCGATTGCCGCCGTTGATACTTAATAAACGATATACCTCTATAGCTTTAGGGGATTTTCCCTTTAAGAGTCTCAGGTAAATGTAAACAGCGTCGCAATGGTTGTCCACGGTTAATACTTCCACTTTTTTGCCTTTGCTTACCAGCTCTGAAGTTCGCTGTATTATTAAATCCAAAGCGCGACGGGTTTCATCAAATGTTAACCTATTATTAATTAAATCACGTCCACGGCCTGAATATACCAGGTGGTAAAAACAAACCCTGGTTATGCCTTCCTCCTCCACCAGATTAAAGATATTGTCCAGTTGGTTATAATTACTCCTGTTGATAGTAACCCTCAAACCGGTTTTCTGTCCTGCTTCCCGGCAGTTCCTGATACCGCTTAACGCCCGTTCAAAGGCCCCTTTGCGTCCTCTAAAAAAATCATTGGTTTCACCAAGCCCGTCAAGGCTTATGCCAACATAGCTTACACCCAATTCTTTTATTTTTTTAGCGGTT
>CAYUXS010000171.1:0-3633 GCA_964448915.1 uncultured Peptococcaceae bacterium | reverse complement strand
CATGCCTACAGTTTTGGAGAAATCCCTTTCAAACCTGAGATCCCTATTGGTTAAAATACCTACAAGCTTTCCATTTTCTGTTATCGGGACTCCCGAAATACGGTACCTTTCCATAAGAAGAAGGGCATCACTGATAAGATTGTCGGGTGATAAGAAGAAAGGGTCAGATATAACGCCATGCTCAGATCTTTTAACCCTGTCAACCTTCAAAGCCTGTTCTTCTATACTCATGTTTTTGTGAATTACACCTATGCCGCCTTCTCTGGCAATAGCTACTGCAAGCCTCGATTCTGTTACGGTATCCATGCCTGCACTCATTAAGGGTATGTTTAGTCTAATTTTTTTAGTGAGTTGGGTAGATAAATCAACGTCCCGGGGAAGTATATCTGAGGCTGCCGGAACCAGCAACACATCATCAAAGGTAAGGCCATATTTAGCAAACCTTTCAGGATACATTTTCTCTCCAACCTCCAGTTAATTTATATTTGCAGTAGGTCGCATCAGTTATATTGTTTATATTTAAGCAGGAATTAAAAGGCAACTAACGTTACTTAAAATCAACTTACCACCGGGTTTTGTATATTTGCTTATTATAGCACAGCAAGAATGTTATAAGCCAGTCATATTTTTATTCTATAACACTTTACGGCGCCATCTTCTATGCCGGCAGGTTAAAGCAATATTCTGATGCCTGCAATTTTTCGCAATAAACGGTATACCAGCATATCCCTGTATAGTTTTCTCATTTGGGGTATTAACACGGTTATTCCCAATATACCGCTAAATATTCCCGGAATAACCAGCAGGATACCCCCACAGAAAATAAGCACACCGTCCAATAACTGCCCGCCCGGTATCCTGCCCCTACCCAGTTCTCCTTTTATTTTTCTTAACACCGACAAACCATGAGAACGGGCCATTGCCGCACCAATAAAGCCCGGGATCACAATAAAGGCAATAACCACCCAAGCACCAAATTCTGTACCTATTTTTACTATTACCAAGAGATCTGTTAACAGTATAGCTATAAAAAGCGCAAGCAGTTTTAAAATATTAATCACCCTTTGGTTTTTAAACATCCTTATTATTTCCGGCTGATATTTTGTTACTCGGCTGCAAAACTCTTTTTTCCGCTGTTTTGAATTGATCAGGCAAACGTGCTATATTTGGGTATAGGAATATATTTTACCAAGAGGTGCTATATGTACTGGGAGAAAGAAGGCCCTTCAAACACTGAGAATACTGTAAAGCTTGCCTTATCAAAAGCTTCAGAGTTGTCTATCAAACATATTGTAGTTGCATCGTGCTCCGGTGCAACCGCTTTAAAATTTGCCGGTTTCCCGCATAATGTAGTTTGCGTCACTCACCACATAGGCTTTTCAAGTCCTGGTGCCGATGAAATGGAGTTATCCCGCAGAAAAGAGCTTATTGCTGCGGGCATTAAAGTCCTTACTACCACCCACCTTTTGGCCGGTGTGGACAGGGCTCTACGAAACAAATTTGGCGGTGTCTACCCTGCAGAAATTATGGCCCAGACCCTTAGGATAATGGGTCAAGGGCTTAAGGTCTGTGTGGAAATTTCCTCAATGGCCCTGGACGCCGGGTTAATTCCTTTCGGTGAAGATATAATTGCTGTCGCAGGTTCGGGTACGGGTGCGGATACCGCTGCTGTAATCCTCCCTGCCCATTCCAATCATTTCTTTAATACAAAAGTCCGGGAAATAATTTGTAAACCACGGGAATTCTAGATGGTTTTAGCTTCCAACGCCTTATTTTTTGCCTGTTAATCCAAAAATTATTTTTGTAGCTTTTCAGCATCAAGGTCTGACAAACCTACTTCATTAAAGCTTGCCATTTCGGCGGGTATTTTGCAGGCAGTTTCAATGATTCTCATTGCCAAAACCGCCCCGGTTCCTTCCCCTAAACGCATGTCCAGGGTCAATAAAGGTTTTAACCCCAAATATTCCAGCATCAAACCATGCCCCTGTTCACCGGATAAGTGGGAAGGAACTATAAAAGCCTTTGCCTTTTCTTCAATCGAACAGGCGATCATAGCTGCCGCAGTAGATATAAAACCGTCAATAACCACCGGTATCCTGCGGGCGGCGGAGCCCAATATGACGCCGGCCAAACCGGCAATCTCCAAGCCCCCAACTTTTGAAACAATGTCAATACCATCTGACGGATCCGGGGCATTTACCCGGATAGCTTCTTCTACAGCCCACCTTTTTTTATCCAGTACCTTGTCATTGATTAATGTACCCCTGCCGGTAACAGTTTTAGCATCCAAACCTGCCAATACCGCCAAAATAGCGCTGCTTGGTGTTGTATTGCCTATGCCCATATCACCGGTAGCCAAAAACTTTGCACCACGATCTATTTGATCATTGGCTATTCTTATTCCTGTCTCCAGCGCATTGATTGCTTCTTCCCTGGTCATAGCCGGGCCCTTTACAATATTCCCTGTACCGTTTTTTATTTTGCAGTTCAACACGCCCGGTGCTTTGACAGGTCCGGCTACACCTATATCTACCACTACCAATTCAGTGCCGGACAATCTCGATATGACATTTATGCCTGCCACCCCGGCGGCAAACGCCGACAGCATTTGGGCGGTAATCTCCCGGGGTGCGGCGCTTACTCCCTCAGATACAACGCCATGATCGGCTGCCATTAATATTACCACGCTTCTCCCATAATCCGGTATTTCCTTTTGTTGTATACCTGCCAGCTGTACCGCAAGCTTCTCAATGCTTCCCAAGCTCCCGGGAGGTTTAATCAAGCTGTCCAATCTAATCTTGGCTTTCTCCATTGCTCCTTTGTCCAATTCGCCGATATTATTAACTGTTTTCTCTAAAAGCATCTTAAATCTCCTTTCAAATTTTCTATAAAAAAAAGTCCACAGCCTATTGGCCGTGAACTTTTCCATCATTCAACGGTTAACCTAAATGTAGAGGCAGGTCTCCTGGCTTCCGGCTCATCAGCTTACACGCGCCTTCCCTTTCGGTGGCCTGTTGCGCTGCCTCCCCGGTTACAGTGGCGGGACCGCCCGGGACTTTCACCCGGTTCCCTATTCTCCGCTTTATACGGCACCTTCTACAATTACCCGGTATTTTATTTAAACATATTTTATATTATATACAAAAGTTTATCTTATCAAAGGATGTTTTTACCAATTATAACTTCTCCTGGCATAAGCATTGACATCAACACCCCTTCTGGTTAACCACTCTGCGGTTTTCCCGGTTATTACCAGGGGCACCCGGGAAAGATCAGATAACTTGGAAGCCCCAGTCATCACCATAACTTTAGCCAGTCCTGATTTTAACTCATTAATATAATTTATCAACCCGTCAAGGGAGTTTTTGTTAAACTCTCTTAATAAGGGCCCGGCCATAGCAATCAATTTTGCTCCTGAGGCAAGTGCTTTGGCCGCATCCAGTGAATTTTTTATACCCCCGGAGGCAATTAAATCCACCGGCAGGCCCAGTTCTATCCCTTCAAATAAAGATATTGCAGTCGGAATCCCCCAATCTTCAAACTCGATATGCTTATTGCCGCTTCTGGCATTTTCTATAGCAATAAAATTGGTTCCTCCTTTGCCTCCAATATCGATTATTTTTACCCCGGCAT
>CAYUXS010000170.1:0-3689 GCA_964448915.1 uncultured Peptococcaceae bacterium | reverse complement strand
TTTCTTTTACCAGTTCATCCAGGTTTACGTCATATCCCATACTTTCAAGGTCTTTTGCCCTTCGCTTGGCTCTTATGTATGATGAAGCGGTAATAAAAAATTTAAAATCAGCATTTGGCAATACTACCGTGCCTATATCCCTGCCTTCCATTACTACACGTCCATTTGCCGCCATGCTTCTTTGGATTTGGATTAAACGGGATCTTACTCCTTGAACCCCTGATACTTGAGATACAAAACGTGTTACCTCAGGTTCTCTTATCTTATTGGTTACTATTTCTCCATTTAGTATAATATCAGTTTTATCTTGTGAATTGTATATTGCAATCTCAGCTTTTGATGCAATTTCGGTTAATGCTGCGCTATCAGCCATGTTTATATTTTGCCTTAAGGCCAGGAGAGTGATCGCCCTGTACATGGCGCCGGTATCAATATATTTATATTGAAGGGTTCTGGCAACCCCTTTAGCTACAGTGCTTTTGCCTGCCCCGGCAGGTCCGTCGATGGCAATCGTATAAAATTTGGACATATCTTTTTTCCTCTGGTAGCATTATGCCATTTTATGTGCATTAAAATCTTTTTGACTAGTTCCTTCGACATTTTAACCGGTATTCCTTTTAGTTACAAAAAAAATGTCATTATTTATCATAACCTGCAGCACGGGAGGAGAATTTTTTGAAAACAAAGTTGTTTAAGTTATTATTATTATTCTATGCTGACGCTTTTTAATACTTTAAAAAAACCTGGAAAAGAAACATTTGCTATTGATGAGGACCGGATAACCGTTTCCCCTTCTGCAATAAGGCCTGCAACGGCCATAGACATGGCAATCCGGTGATCCAATTCCGGCCTTATATCAGCTCCTTTGAGCGGGGATTTTTTTATGTGCAGGCCATCTTCCAGTTCAGTAACATTAACCCCGAATTTTTTTAAATTCCCAGCTACTGTAGAAATTCTATTTGATTCTTTGACTTTTAATTCCTCCGCATTCCTGATTATTGTCTCACCTTCTGCGGCAGCTGCAGCAACTGCTAGAACAGGTATTTCATCGATGAGACGGGGTATAATATCTCCTTCAATTATAGTGCCTTTTAGTTGGGATGATTTTACCTGTATGTCTGAAACCGGTTCGCCGTTTACCAACCTGCGATTATTAATCTGGATATTGGCGCCCATTTTCTTTAAAGCCTCAATAATCCCGTCCCGGGTTGGGTTAATACCGACATGGGTAATGGTCAAGTCAGAGTGTGGGGTTATTGCGGCTGCAACCATCAGGAAAGCGGCTGAGGATATATCCCCGGGTACTTCTATATCGGTACCTTTCAGTTTTATGCCGCCATAAACCCCTATCCGGTTTCCTTGGACTTCAACCCGTGCTCCGAACTGCTTAAGCATCCTTTCAGTATGGTCACGGGATTTGACCGTTTCTGTAACATAAGTCCAGCCGTCGGCATAAAGCCCGGCCAGGAGAATAGACGATTTAACCTGGGCGCTGGCTACCGGAGAGAAATAATCAATACATTTAAGATTGCCGCCTTTTATGGCTAAAGGTGGCAAAGTATTGTTTCTTCTCCCCATAATTTGTGCGCCCATTTTAGCCAGGGGGTTAACCACCCTGTCCATTGGCCTGGACAATAAGGATTCATCCCCGGTTATAACACTAAAAAAATCCTGGCCTGCAAGTATGCCGGACATTAAGCGGATAGTTGTGCCTGAATTTTCAGCGTTTAGGATGTTTGAGGGTTCCCGTAATCCATATAGCCCCAAACCGTTGATTATTACTTTTCCCTGCTCCGGCCTTTGGAATTCTACCCCCATTTCTCTAAAGCAGTTCATTGTAGCCAGGCAGTCTTCTCCTTCCAAAAAGTTGTTGACAACTGTCCGGCCTTCGGCTATTGATCCAAGCATTAAAGCCCGATGGGATATAGATTTGTCACCGGGTATTCTTATTGTTCCCTTTAACCCTTTAATGCGGTTGATTCGTGTATCTATATTGCATCATTCCTTTCAACTATTGAAGAACCGGGAATTAGGATCAAACCTAATTCCCGGATATCAAAAAGTTTTTATTTGGTGGGAATGCCGGCGTTTGTAAGCAATTGAACAGCTTTTTCTTTCTGCTCCTCGCTGGCAAAGGCCAACCTTATAGTACCACCTTCGCCTTCTCTTACCCGCAATATTTCAATATCATATATATTTATGCCTTGATTGCCAAGGATATTTGCCATATACCCGATGACTCCGGGCTTATCAGGCACAGTCGTGACAATTTCCCATAACTGCGGGAGGTAACCTTTTGCATTGACAGGCATACCGGCTTTGAGCCTTCTGGCTTTTTCCAATATTTCAAAGATTTTCTCCTCATCTTTATTATCAATGACCTTTTGTATTTCATCAAGCCTATCCTTGAAAGTGTTAATAGCCTGTAAGATAAATTCCCGGTTGGTAATAAATATATCACGCCACATATCCGGGCTGCTTGCGGCTATCCTGGTTGTGTCCCTAAAGCCTCCGGCGGCCAGCAAAGACATTTTGGAGGAATCCTTGAAATCAAAAAGACTGTTTACCAGTGTTACCGCCAATAAATGCGGCAGATGGCTAACTACTGCCACCGATAAATCATGTTCTTCCGGATCCATTAATATTGGCCTGCTTCCCAAGCCCTCTACAAGTTTTTGTAATTTATCAAGGCTTTCTTTGGGGGTGCCTGGTTCCGGAGTCAATACATAAAAAGCATTTTCAAAAAGGTAAGGGTCGGCACCGCTGAACCCTCCCTTTTCCGAACCGGCCATCGGATGCCCTCCGATAAAGATTACATCTTCCGGAAGCACATTATTGGCCTGCTTTAATACCTGAACTTTTGTGCTGCCAACATCAGTTACTATAGTGTTGGGCTTAAGGTATTGTGCGATTTGGGACAGCAATTTAATTGTGGTGTTGACAGGTGTTCCCAAGATGACTAATTCGCAATCAGCCAGTTCATTAAAATCCAAAGCAGCAGAATGTATCGCATTGCATTCAACTGCTTTTTGCAGGGTTTCAGCATTTCTGCCAATACCCAATATCTCTTTTACCAGCGACTTTTGGTTTATTGCCAGGCCCATGGATCCACCGATTAGTCCCACTCCGATTATCGCTGCTTTGTTAAATAAATATTTAGGATGCATCAGCCAAAGTCCTGTTCATGATTTTACTTACCAGGCGCAGTTCTTCCATCATAGAATTGAAGTTTTCCGGAGTAAGGGATTGGGGCCCGTCACACAATGCTTCCGCCGGGTTGGGGTGCACTTCCACCAACAAGCCATCTGCCCCGGCGGCTATTGCAGCCCTGGCCATAGGTCTGATGTAACGCCACTTTCCGATAGCATGGCTGGGATCCACAATAACCGGAAGGTGTGACAAGTGTTTTAATACCGGTACTGCTGTAAGATCCAATACATTCCTGACATAGGTATCGTAACTGCGTATGCCGCGCTCACACAGAATAACCTGGTGATTGCCGCCTGCCATAATGTATTCAGCAGCCATAAGCCATTCTTCGATGGTGGCCGAAGTGCCTCTTTTCAGCAATATTGGCTTATCTATTTTGGCAACTTCTTTTAGCAAGAAGAAATTTTGCATGTTGCGGGCACCAATTTGAAGAATATCGGCGTATTCTGAAACCAATGGCAAAGATTTGGAATCCATTA
>CAYUXS010000169.1:0-3706 GCA_964448915.1 uncultured Peptococcaceae bacterium | reverse complement strand
AGGCGCCCAGCTTGAAATCCATTTTCCGGTATCATCTCTAAGTTTTATTGAAATTGAATCAGCTTCACCACTGGCATTATCGACATACGAAAAACCGAGAAGGTCATTAGCAATATTAGCGGTTATATCAACACCCTGATAAATAATTTCCACATTAGCTCTGCGTGCCAGCATATTTAATTCCTCCACGGCGGCAATGATATTGTAACAGCTTCGGTTGTATCAATTTCAGGAACATCCAGCACAATACCATTAGGGAAAATAACAGTTGATATGTGAGCTGTATTTGCCTTCATAAGCTGCTCGGCATATTTTTCATTTCCATATAGCTTCTTGGCTATGCTGTCCCACATGTCGCCCTGTTTAGTTATATATGTCATTTAACCACCGCCTTAACTTGGAGAGAATTGCAAGCGTCTTTTTTCAGCCTCATATCTCCTTACAAACTGATTATATTTTTCATAAGACAAATCAAGAGCTCTCGTCACAACCTTTTCATCCGCATTTCCTTGAATAATAATTTGAGGGGAATATGCAGGCAAGGAAGTTGAACCGACTCTTGCCATTGACGCCTTTAATTCTGACAATGACTTTTGATTGGATTTAATCTGAGAGCCACGGGGCAAGCTAACTAACTCGGGACCTTTTTCTCCTACCCAGGTAAGCCCGCCCCTCCAGTAGTTAGTACCAATTGCGTTTTTACCTACTTCTAATTGGCGAAGATTGCCCATACCTTGGACTTTGTCTCCTCCGCCCTTCTTCCACTTGGCTAGCCACTCCCATGCGCGCTTAACCGCGGCCGTCACTTTATCCCAGTTTTTTATCAATACTATGATTCCTGCGGATAAAGCCGCTATACCTATAATTACAGCACCGATTGGGTTTGCTGACATAGCAGCATTCCAAAGCCATTGTGCAGCAGTTATAATACCGATAGTTCTTGAGCCCGTAGCTGCAACTACAGTTTGATATTCAATCCTTGCGCATTGCAAGGCTAATAACCCGTTACTAATAACCGTTGCTGCATTTTGTGCATACTGAGCAAGTGTCGTAGCCATAACAACTCCCTTGTGTGTTAAATAAGCTGTTGTTAGTGCAGCTAGGGCAGGACTTGCAATAATGCACACGTCTTTTGCAAATACAATTGCCTCAGAGATGCCATTTACAGCCTTAGCAGCACTTTCACCCCATTTAGCAAAAGTGCCATCTTCCTGCATTTGTTGCATTTTATTACCCAATTCCAAGGCTTTAGTCCTGACAGTGTCAAATAGGCTGCCAATTTTTATCGTTCCATCCTCACTTATACCTGCTATTTGTGCCAGGGATGAGCCAAAGACGCCGGTTATTGTGCTCATTGTCCCCTTAAATGTTCTAGCCTGCCTGTCCATGCCGCCCTTAAATCTTTCTTCCATCAAAGAAAAAAGGGCTTTATTAAAAGCCTTGTAGTCGGTAATCTGGCCCTTTTGGTTGACTATTTCTTTACCACGCATGATTTTATTGCCATGGTCTATGATGTCCTGTTTTCTAATTCCGAACTCTTTAAGACGCTCTAACTCCCCTGTTTGCGCATCGGCAACAGCCTCCACAGCCTGGTCAAGGGTCTTGCCCATAACCCCAGCCATATCGCCAACAGCTGGCAATACTTTTTGAGCTTCCATGCCGTACGCTGATAGTTTAACTGTAGCATCAACAACCTCGCTGGTCTCAAAAGGCGTAATGTTAGCAAATTTAGAAGCCCATTTCATGGCCTCTGCTGCCTTGTTTGTATCTTTTAAAACAACCTCAAGGGTATTTCTATATTGCTCTAAGTTTGACGCTTCTCCAATAGCTTTAGTAAAAAGCCCGCCAACCGAACCAACACCTACAGCGCCGCCAATTACCGCCGCCATCCTTCCAAAGCCTGACTTTATTGTTCCAAAACTTCTATTCAACCGGTCAACTTGTTTGCTTGTGGCGTTCATTTGTTTTTGTGCATTGGAAAAGGCTTTTCCAAAAGATGATTCCAGCCTTGCTCCAAGGGCGAACATGGTTTCGTATGTTTTAGCCAACATTTCACCCCCTTTAAAAGGGATTAAAACAGGCTGCCCTTAACACTTTGAGCAGCCTATTTTTTACTTGCCTCCACTATCTCATCTACAGCTTCAAAAAACTCATCTATGGTAAGGTCTAGAAAAAAATCTATGCTTGTAAAACTTGCCATTGCTGCACTTATTGCTAATTTGCGTAACTCTTTTCCTTGTCCAGGCTCTAATCCTAGTTGTAAAAAAAAGATACCACTTCATTTTTTAATGCTGTGGCATCTTTGGCCGGCAAATTTTCAAAGAATTCGAGCGGTTTTTTTGTCACCCAGTGAGCAACAATTATCGCATAATCAAGTGTCAATCCACCTGTTGCAGGGTTATTATCTCTTGCAATATAGATTTTATCTATTTCGCTCAAATCTTTTGCCTTAAGGTTTTCAAGCCCACTCAAGTCAATTTCTTTATACGTTTTGCCCTCAAACTCATAAGGCTTTGACAGCTTGATTTTCATCTATGTCCTCTCCTTTTATAAGTGACTTCTGACATCAGCAAGTATATCCTCGCCGTTGACTATGAATATAAAGTTAAGTTTATCTAGCTCTAGCAGCACTTTGCCGTTTTCAACAATCTTGATATAAAGCACTTCCAGAGTGTTCTTAGTGTCCGTAGGCGCTCCAGCTGCAAGCTTTCCTAAGTCAATGCCTTTAGGCATTCCTTTTATGACAACCTTCAAACCTCTGTGCTGAATTTCCCCACCTGCCACATCATAGGACTGTTGAGAAGCCCGCAAAGTTATTGTCTGCCCTCCCGGCTTCATGAGTTTAAATGATGTATCATACAAGGTTCTAAAAGGAATTTCCACAGTAATACTTCCAAAGTGGCCCGGTGTAATACTGTCATATTCACCAAGTATTCCGGCTCCAGAAACGGTTTCTGACATTGCTTCAAGATTGGGAAGCGTTACCTCGCCAGCAACCCCGACCAATTTCTCACCTTCATTGTATACGTTATAGTTAACTATCTTTTCAGGCATGGGATTTACTCTTGGCATTCATATCACCCCTATTCTAATGCTGCACTTAAGGCAGTAGGATCGAACTCAAGGATATTTACAATAGTTTCAGCCGGAGGGAACGGGGTTAGATATTGCTTGAAAGTAATTTTTCCGTTCAATAGGTCTGTGGTCGGGTTGTCTGCTGCGTTAAACTCTATATAAGCGTCTGCAATCTGATAACGCGCTTTATATCCATTTGCCCGAATGTTCTCGCTATCAACTACAGACTCAATAAGTCTTTGGTTGAGCGGATCGTCTACTTTTTGGAAGTAAGTCAGTATAAAGGTATTGCCCCACCAATCAAACATTCTGCGGACAGGGATAAATCTGTCTTTAACGTCTGATGAGGTAGGATAAATCCCGGTATTATTACCCCATGAACGCCATCCGTTAAGATTAATTGCCGTGCAAATTCCCTGCCCATTAAGGACATTTGCCTGCACCTGGTCAAGGAATACCTCTGTGCCGTCAGCTAAAATTGTTCCTGATATGCGCATATCCTTATTTGAAGGTGACACATAAGGAACACCGCCATTATTGGCGTCAGTGTAAGCTATCAGTGCGCCCATTATTGCGCTCATATGATACTTTTTAGAGCCAATCTTGCACATCGGCCAGCAAACAATATCAT
>CAYUXS010000168.1:787-3725 GCA_964448915.1 uncultured Peptococcaceae bacterium | reverse complement strand
CAGTGAATTGACAGCTACATCGCAGCAACTGGCAACTACGGCGACAAATTTATCATCACAAGTCCAGTTGATTAATAAAAATGTCCAAACGACCGACATTGTTCTTAACTTAATTAGAGAAGTAGCTTCTCAAACCCACCTGCTTGGTTTGAATGCGGCTATTGAAGCGGCGAGAGCCGGTGAAAATGGCCGGGGGTTTAATGTTGTTGCCGGTGAGATAAGAAAACTGGCAAACCGTACCAACGGTTCGGTTAAAGAGATCACTGATATATTGGAGTTAATTAAAAACGCCGTATCCGAGCTTAACGACAATATATATCACATTGCTGCTGTTTCTGAACAGCAAAATGCTTTTGCTGAGGAAATAGCTTCATCCATAGAGCAGGTTTCTAAAATGGCCAATGAACTAAGTGAATTGGCAGAGAAATTGGTGCAGTAACCGGACAGCGCAAGTAGAAGCGATTGATATAAAAGGCTGTGCAATAAAAGGCAAAGCCTTTTATTGTTTTTAAATAATATTGAAATATTGGCAAGACCCATAATGCTTTATTTAACCGGCAGGGATATACGGTTTCGAACCTTTTATAATAAAGTCTCCGGATTATATGCCGAAAATTATTAGATAGTTGAAATTTGATAAATTTGCAATATAAAATGGGATAAATTAGCAATATAAAGCATTATGTTGTTATATTAATTTTAATATGCGAGCAAACAAATCTACCAGAAAATCTTTTTGGAGAGTGATTATATGTACAGTCCTAATAGTAATACTGAAGGGCAATTTGTCGTTTTTGAATTATGCAATAGAAATTATTGCATAGGTATTGAAAAAGTAGTTGAAATTATTCGCCTGGAGCCGGTTACCGAGCTTCCCGAGACGCCTGATTTCATTGAAGGCATCATTAATTTAAGAGGAAATGTAGTTGTAGTAATGGATTTGTGCAAAAAGTTTAATATGCCGCAGGCTGAAGTTTCAAATGCCAGCAGGATTATCATTGTAGAATCCAAGGGAAGAAAACTCGGTTTTATAGTGGACTCTGTTTCGGAGGTATTGCAGATTGCTCAATCGGATATTAAACCCCCTCCGGCTGTTATATCTGAGTCAGGCAATAAAGCAATTAAAGCAATAGCCTTAGTAAACGATAAGCTAATCACAGTGCTGGATATCGAAGAGCTGTTACATGATGATGAAATACAGTCAATAGACGATATTGATATGCTTGTTAATCAATAAACAAGGGGGTGGCCGTTTTGTATGGCGATGTAGAGATGATGGTGTTTATGGAAGAACTTGAGGAGAAAATACAGTCCATCAATGACAACGTGCTATTGCTTGAAAAATCAGGCGATAACCCGGAAGTCATTCAAGAAATTTTTAGGGCTGCCCATACCATTAAAGGTTCCTCCGGTGTAATGGGTTTTGAAAAAATGATGCGCTTGACTCATGAAATAGAAAATCTTTTTGACCTGCTGCGCCAGGGGACCATGGAGGTAACTACCCCCCTTATTGATATATTATTTGAAGCCCTGGATTACCTTAAATTGCTAAAAGATGAAATCACCGGCGACGCCCATGATGTCCCGGTTGACAACATTATGGAAAAGTTAAAGGCATTTCAAAATGCAACCCCTGATAAAAACACTGGCTCAAATGGAGCAGGCAATGACATTAGGCAAAAAGAGGAAGGCGAATTAGTCGACAGTGTTGTGCTTGATCTGGTTAAGGAGGCAGAGTTTAGGGGCTATCATGCCTATATTTTAACGGTCAATGTTGATCCTGGCTGCCAGATGAAGAACGTCAGGGCATTCCTTGTATTTGAGAACCTCCAGCGAGGCGGGGATATAATTAAAAGCAGCCCTGATGTTGAAGATATCCAGGAAGGAAAATATGATCACTCTTTTACATTGGTTTATGTAACCCAGGATGACAGCGATCAAGTAAGGAATACTGTAATGGCTATATCGGAAATTGATTCAGTGGATATACAAATTATTGACACAAACAATGTAAATACACCTCTTGGCCAAAACGGAGGTGAGGCTCCAAAAGAAGAAAAGAAATCCGATTCTTTGCCAAATTCTTTGGGGGCTGCAGCAAATAACGGTATGGAAAAGGCAACTATCAAGACAGTGAGGGTGGACGTGCAGAAACTTGACACCTTGATGAACCTGGTTAGTGAATTGGTTATTGATCGTACAAGGCTGGTGCGTTTTGTAGATATATTTGAAAATAAATATGGTTCCGAGGATTTGGTTGAAAATATTATGGAAATATCAAACCACTTGGGCCAGATTACGAATGATTTGCAGGAAGAAATCATGAAGGCCAGGATGCTGCCGGTGGCAACTGTATTTAACCGGATGCCAAGGATGGTCAGGGATATTGCCCAGAAATTGGGCAAAGAAGTTGACTTTATTGTTGAGGGCCAGGAAACTGAACTTGATAGAAATGTAATTGAGATTATAGGCGATCCACTTATTCATTTGATTAGAAATGCTATTGATCATGGCATAGAAGACCCTGACGAGAGAGAAAGGCTGGGCAAACCTCGAAAAGGGATGGTTGTGCTTAAAGCTTCCTATGTAGAAAGCCATATTGAAATAACTATTTCTGATGACGGCAAAGGAATGGATATTGAAAAAATTAAGGAAAAGGCTTTAAGCAATGGAATACGTAAAAGTGAAACCTTAAACCGGATGACTAAACAGGAAATCTTGGATTTAATTTTTGAATCCGGATTTTCCACTGTCGACAAAGTAAGTGATGTATCCGGCAGGGGTGTAGGGATGGATATTGTAAGGAACCAGATTGAGCAAATTAACGGTACTGTTGATTTCAGCACCGAGGTTGGCAAAGGTACCGTTTTTAAAATAAGGCTTCCCTTAACCTTAGTAATCGTCAGGGCTTTAATGGTTGGAATGGGGGAAAACGTTT
>CAYUXS010000168.1:0-777 GCA_964448915.1 uncultured Peptococcaceae bacterium | reverse complement strand
TCCGATATCAAAATTGTCGGGCATAGCGAAGTTATAGTGGTAAGAGGAAAAGTCCTGCCGCTTGTCAAGTTATCGAGGCTATTTAACGATAAAAGCTCAAGACCCGGCAAAAAACTGTACGTAGTTGTCCTGGGTGCCGGAAACAGGCGAGTTGGAGTAATAGTTGATGTTTTATTGGGTGAACAGGAAATAGTAATTAAGTCCTTGGGTAATTATTTGGGCCAAATTAACGGGATTTCCGGAGCCACTATTCTTGGAGACGGCAGGGTGGCGCTTATTATTGACGCCAAGAGTATAGTACAAGATTGTAAAGAGGAATTATCTTATGCCAATTAAAATCCTGGTAGTAGATGACTCGTCTTTTATGAGACGCATCATAACACGGTTACTCGAGCAGCAATCAGGTTTTGAGGTTATTGGCACTGCCTCGGATGGTGAAGAGGCAGTAAGAAAAGTTAAAGAATTGCAGCCTGATGTGGTCACACTGGATGTTGAGATGCCGGTGCTGGATGGGTTGGGCGCACTTCGAAAATTAATGTGGGAAAACCCGGTTCCGGTGATTATGCTTAGTGCCCTGACTACCAAGGGCGCCCTGCATACTATGCAGGCATTGGCCTTTGGTGCTGTTGATTTTGTTGCAAAGCCAACGAGAGCAAGCGACATGGAAGCTATGGCGGTTGATCTGGCCAATAAGATCAGAGCAGCTGCCCAGGTATCGATAAAAAAGAAGCAGGTTGTCAGGCAAAGGCCTGTTAAACGCCTCCTGTATACGAAAAC
>CAYUXS010000167.1:3004-3754 GCA_964448915.1 uncultured Peptococcaceae bacterium | reverse complement strand
GTAAAATTGTATGAAATGAGGCCGGAAGTATCGACACCTGCTCACAGCACCGGCCATTTCGCGGAATTGGTTTGCAGCAATTCTTTCCGGGCATCATCCTTGCAGAATGCTGTGGGGTTGCTAAAAGAAGAGATGAGACGCCTGGGTTCACTGATTATGTCTTGTGCCGACAAGCATAGGGTGCCTGCAGGCGGTGCCCTGGCAGTAGATAGGGAATTATTCTCGGCAGAAGTAACTAAAAGACTGGAAAAGCACCCCCTGATAGAGGTTATAAGGCAGGAAGTTACGTCTATACCGGAACATGGCGTCGTGGTTCTGGCAACCGGTCCTTTAACATCTGAAGCGATGAGCAATTCCATTTTGAAACTGACCGGCCAAAAATATTTTTATTTTTATGATGCGGTTGCTCCTATTATCAGCATGGAATCCATTAATATGGACAAGGCGTTTTTTTCTTCCCGTTATGGTAAAGGAGAAGGCCACTATATCAACTGCCCCATGAATAAAGACGAATATACCCGTTTCCGGGAAGAACTGGCCAATGCAGAGCGGGCGCCAAGAAAAGAATTTGAAAAAGAGATTAATTTTGAAGGCTGCCTGCCTATTGAAGTGTTGGCTGCCCGCGGTGAAGATACAATGAGGTACGGGCCTTTAAAACCGGTAGGCTTGGTTGATCCCGCCACTGGGAAAAGGCCGTATGCAGTAGTACAGTTAAGGCGGGAAAACGCTTCGGGGACGATGTACAATCTG
>CAYUXS010000167.1:0-2994 GCA_964448915.1 uncultured Peptococcaceae bacterium | reverse complement strand
GGATAATGCGGCCGGAACTTTGTTTAATATGGTAGGATTTCAAACCCACCTGAAGTGGAGTGAACAGAAAAGAGTGTTTCGAATGATCCCCGGGCTTGAAAATGCGGAGTTTGTAAGGTATGGGGTTATGCACCGGAACACTTATATCAATTCTCCCGAGCTGCTGAAAAGCACATACCAGTTAAAAACAAGGCAGGATTTATTTTTTGCCGGACAAATAACCGGTGTGGAAGGTTATATAGAATCAGCCGCTTCAGGGTTGGTGGCGGGCATTAATTCCGGGAGGATATTTTTAGGAAAAGAGCCTCTGGTCTTTCCCATTCAGACTGCCCATGGTGCATTGGCTCATTATATCACTGCTGCCGATCCGAAAAATTTTCAGCCAATGAATATTACTTTTGGCCTATTCCCTGAACTGGATAAAAACATAAGGGATAGAAAGATAAGAAATACCATGATTTCCAACAGGGCATTGGAGGTTTTGGAAGAATTTAAACTTAGTGCGGGGTTATCCTGTTAATAAAGGAGATTTTTACATGTACTCCTATATTGACAGTTTTATTTATTACTTGGAAACCGAAAAAAACTATTCACCATATACAATTGATTGTTACCGCCGTGATTTGTTTCACGGGGTTGATTTCTTTGCCGGTGTACTGGGAAAAAAGGATTCCGAGCTGGAGCCAAATGATATAAACCCTCACCTGGTAAGGTCTTATTTGGGTGATTTGTATTTTAACAATTTGGCAAAGACTTCGATTTCCAGAAGGTTGGCAGCTTGGCGATCCTTTTATCGTTATCTGGTTAGGGAAGGTTTGGTTTCTAAAAACCCATTAAGCAGTGTTGCCTCTTTAAAATTAGAAAAGAAGCTGCCAAATTATTTGTTTGTTGATGATTGTAAAGCACTTATGGAAGCGCCCCAGCCGGACAACCCCTTAGCCCTCCGAGACAAGGCTATCCTGGAAACACTGTACTCATCGGGCATAAGGGTGGGAGAGATGATGGGGTTGGATACGGATGACCTGGATCTGGGACGTGGAGAGCTGCGGGTAATGGGTAAAGGTTCCAAGGAACGTTTGGCCCCATTAGGATCATATGCAATCGAAGCACTGGGCAATTATTTGGGAAAAGCCCGGCCAATCCTTGTAAAAAACAACCCGGACAAAGCGTTGTTTGTAAATAACAGGGGCTATAGGTTAAGTGACCGGGGTATAAGAAAGATTATTAAAAAGTATGCAGCCGGTTTAGGTCTGCAAGGCAATGTAAGCCCGCACACTTTAAGGCATACGTTTGCAACTCATATGTTGGACGGTGGCGCGGATCTGAGAGTTGTTCAAGAGCTGCTTGGCCACAAGAACTTATCGACTACGCAGATATACACCCACTTAACCAAGGAGCGTCTCCGGGAAGTATATTTAAAACATCACCCGAGAGTGAAATAGTACTTTTGTCGCTCTTTGCATTTTTACGCTTCCAGGATTGTATAATTGTATAATAGTATTATCATTTTTTAATGAAGCGGTTTTTTATACAGTTGATATAGAAAGGAAGAGGCTGATGTTTCATGCTACCACCATTGTAGCTGTAAAAAAAGGTGATACCGTAGCCATGGCCGGGGATGGGCAAGTTACTTTTGGGCAAAACACAATACTTAAACACAATGCAAAAAAAATCAGGCAGCTTCATAATAATAAAGTGTTGGCAGGTTTTGCCGGTTCGGTGGCGGATGCGTTTACTTTGTTTGAAAAGTTTGAAGGGAAGTTGGAAGCCTATGGCGGCAATCTTCAAAGAGCTGCGGTAGAACTGGCCAAAGATTGGCGGATGGATAAAGTGCTAAGAAGATTGGAAGCATTATTAATTGTTGCGGATAAGCAATATATGCTGGTTGTCTCAGGTAGCGGTGAAGTCATAGAGCCGGATGACGGCATAGCAGCCATTGGTTCCGGGGGGGCATATGCTTTGGCTGCGGCCAGGGCGTTATCCAGATACACTGAATTACCGGCAGCCGATATAGCATACAAAGCTTTGGAAATAGCTTCAGAAATATGTGTTTATACCAACAATGAAATTACCTTGGAAAAGCTATAAATATTTTGTATTTTCGATGAGATAACTATTTTAATGGAATAGCTGCCAACAGCAATTATTAGGAGGTCAATAATGGAAAACTTAACTCCTCATGAAATAGTGACTGAACTAAATAAATACATTGTAGGCCAGGAGAAAGCCAAGAAATCAGTGGCTATAGCGTTACGTAACCGTTACCGGAGAACAAAACTGCCTCCTGATCTTAGGGACGAAGTTGTTCCCAAGAATATTTTAATGATCGGCCCCACCGGGGTTGGAAAGACTGAAATAGCTCGACGGTTGGCCAAGCTGGTTAAAGCGCCGTTTGTCAAGGTAGAGGCTACTAAGTTTACAGAAGTAGGCTATGTTGGCCGTGATGTTGAAAGTATGGTTAGGGATTTGGTTGAAACTTCCATCCGGATGGTTCGTTCTGAAAAAATGCAGATGGTGGAGGAAAGAGCCAAAAAAATGACTGAAGAGAGGATTGTGGAATTACTGGCCCCTCTCCCCAAAAATGAATCGACAATAAAAAATCCATTAGAAATGATTTTTGGCGGCCATAGCCAGCAAAATGCACCGGCAAATCGTGATAGCGAACAACTGGCTCGCAGGGTTGAATTTGAAAGGGAGAGCCTGAGAGAGAAACTGGCCAGGGGAGAGTTGGAAAATGAATTCCTTGAAATAGATGTTGAGGAAACCTCTACTCCCATGTTGGAAGTTTTTACCGGAGCCGGGGTCGAAGAAATGGGAATAAATATCCAGGATATGCTTGGAAGTATGTTCCCCAAAAAGAAAAAAAAGAGACGTGTGACTGTGGCTGAAGCAAGGAAAATCCTGCTCCAGCAAGAGGCACAAAAGCTTATTGATATGGATGAAGTTACTTCGGAAGCAGTTCGAAGAGCTGAAGAAAGCGGCATAATCTTTTTG
>CAYUXS010000166.1:0-3791 GCA_964448915.1 uncultured Peptococcaceae bacterium | reverse complement strand
CCACCTGTTCCTGGTACAATGCGACAATGTAAAGGGCAAAATTATTCTCAGTTATTTCAAATAGAAAGGATTGTTTAGACCAAGGTATTGGAAAACTCTGCATCTCTATGCTTGCTACCTGTTCCAAATGCTCCGGGGTCATCAAAGAGAATTGCAGGTTTAATATTTTCTTTTCTCCTGCTGCTTTTGTTGCCACTTTACTTCAGCCTCCGACAAGCGTACATAATTTGGCATCAAGGTATACGGATCTGCACCTTGGCCCTGTTGCAATTTAATCCGGCCTAACCCGGCAACCGAAGATCCTCTAGGTAAATTTACGGCACCCGGGGCAAAAAATGCCCTGTCGCCCATCATATTTTTTATAATCTCACGATACTCCAGGACCCCGTCTCCCAAAAAGGTTACTTGCCTATCGGGCCACTGGCTCAACATATGGACAAGGTTTTCAGGCTTGACAGCTTTAGGCCCGGTTAAATTATTAAAGGTACCTGCTGACAGGTCATAAACCGCTGTGTAAACTTCATTCTTCCTGGCATTTAAGACCGGGCAAACAAGGTTAACCAAACCGTTTAATGGATATGCCAGGGCATCCAATGTGCTTATTCCCACCAGAGGCACTTCCAACACCTGGGCTAGCGATTTGGCTGTGCTCATGCCTATCCTGAGTCCCGTAAAAGAACCCGGACCCGATGATACTGCTATTGCATCAAGCTCTTCTTTCATAATCCCGGCTTCAGCTATTGCTTCTTTAATCATAGGCAGTAAATGCCCGGAATGAGTTTTCCTGTTGTTTACCAGCCGTTCGGACAATATTCGATCATCCTGCATTACAGCCACACCGGCTACCGGAGTAGCTGACTCAATTCCCAGCAGGTACAAATTTTCTCAACTCCTCAACCAGTGACAAGTACTTTTCCCCAAAGGGAATAAAAACCATCTTCCTGTCATTATCGCCAATACGGGTTATTTTTATATCCATTCTTTCACCCGGGAGTATGTCCTCCACATTTCCGGCCCATTCTACCAACGTCACACCCGTACCATAAAAATACTCTTCATAGCCCAAATCATACATTTCCTCTGAACTGTCCAACCGGTATACATCCATATGATAAAAAGGCAGCCTGCCTTGATGCTCATTTATAAGTGTAAAAGTAGGGCTTGTCACCCTGCTCTTTACACCCAAACCCGCAGCCAAACCTCTTGCAAAAACCGTTTTCCCGGCCCCAAGATCGCCGTTTAAACAAAACAAATCCCCAGGTCCGGCCAACCTGCCTATAAATTCACCTATCAGGTAAGTATCTTCAGATGAATGGCTAATGTAATTCCACATTGATAATTTTAACAAACCTCCGCAAGACAACTTATATAACTATCTTTTATTATTTTTCCGGGCTGATTATTTCAATAATATCCCCAACCTTAACGGCACCACCACGGATAATTTTTACAAAGATGCCCTCTCTGGGCATTACACAATCTCCGGCTTGGTAATAAATAGAACACCTGTTGTGGCACTCTTTGCCTATCTGGGTTACCTCCGCTATACAATCTTCCCCTATTTTTAGTTTAGAACCCAGAGGAAGTGAAACCAAGTCAATACCCTCGACAGTCAGGTTTTCAGCAAAGTCCCCGGGGCCGACATTAAGTCCTTTATCGATCATCTTATTAATGCTTTCCAATGCCAGCAAGCTAACCTGCCTGTGCCATGGCCCTGAATGAGCGTCTCCTTCCAACCCATGGTTTTCAATTAAGACACCTCTACCAATATTTTTTTTCCGCATCCCCTTTTTGGGGCTGGAGCAAACTGCTACTATTCTTCCCAGTCATCTTCATCCTCTCTCCGGTATTGGCCGCTTTTTCCCCCTGTTTTTTCCACCAGCCTGATATTGCTGATTATCATATCCCTGTCCACGGCCTTGCTCATATCATATATGGTCAGAGCGGCTATACCGGCAGCCGTTAAGGCTTCCATTTCAACGCCTGTTTGCCCGGCAGTTGATACCCTGGCCTGGATAAGGATCCTGCAAGGTTCTTTATATTTAAAGTCAATACTTACCGCATTTAAATTAATCGGGTGTGCCAATGGTATCAGTTTCCCTGTTTCCTTCGCAGCCATAATACCGGCTACCCTGGCCACGCCTAGCACATCTCCCTTCTTAGTGCCGCCTGACTTAATCAGCTCGAGGGTTTCAGGCTTCATCACTACTTCGGCTCTTGCTGTCGCTTCCCGTATAGTGATATCCTTATGGACAATACTAACCATTTGGGCTTGTCCTTTTTGATCAAAATGGGTTAACTCCAACGGCGGCTTGTCCAAACAATCACCCTCCAATTTGAGGCATTAACCTATTGTTATCATGCCAACCCCTATTGAACTTGTGGTGCCCCGGCTTGTCTTTTAAAGCCTTGGCGAATATGCCCGCCAGCTCATCTATTCCGGCACCGTTGCGTAAAGGGGTTTTTATATCAAACTCCTTTTTACTGTATAAGCATTGTCTTATCATACCATCAGAAGTCAGCCTCAACCGGTTGCAGCTATAGCAAAAACTATGGCTTATGGGGCTAATAAAACCGATCGTCCCCTTTGCCCCCGGTATCGTATAATAATTGGCCGGGCCATTGCCTAAAGGGCTTTTTGCCTTTTGCAACCCGCCAAAAGCAAGTTCGATGGATGAGCGGATTTCACTGACAGGGACATGTTTCTTAAATAGCCTTATGCTATCATTGCCGATAGGCATCAATTCAATAAATCTTATATGCAACGGGTATCTAATGGTTAATGCCGCCAACTCCGTCACTTCATGGCAATTAACTCCCTTAATAACCACGCAGTTTATTTTTACCGGGTTAAAACCGGTATCAAGTGCTGTTTCAATACCCTGCCAAACCTGCCTGATATCGCCGTGCCTGGTTATAGAACGGTAGGTATCCGGATTTAATGTATCCAAACTGATATTAACTCTTTTTAACCCGGCTTTTTTTAATTCCATACCCATGCTTGAAAGCAGGATTGCATTTGTGGTTAAGGCAACATCATCAATGCCCTTGATCGCCGCAATTGATTCTATTAATCCACATAACCCTTTGCGTACCAAAGGTTCACCGCCTGTCAGCCTGATTTTTTTAATCCCTACCAAGCCGGCGGCTTCAACTATTTTAATTATTTCTTCATTTCTTAATATTTCTCTATGGGAAACCAGTTTTACCCCTTCTTCAGGCATGCAATAATAGCATCTTAAGTTACAGCGATCAGTTACAGATATTCTTAAATAGTTAATTTCCCTTTGGTAAGCATCGCGCACAAAAACACTCCTCAAAAATAGCCTGGCAGACAATTATTTTGCCCGTTTACTCCATTATCCAACATATAGCGGTTTAATGGAAGGATTATGCCATATTTTATAGAACCTAAAAAAGAATTCCTGAACTTCATAATTTATTTCCAGGGGGCTAATCTCAATGATAAAAAAAAGTTTAGCCATATTAACCGTATTTGCTTGTTTTATTATTATGGCAAAAAAGACACTGCTGTTAACCAAAATATTAAACAATTGTTACAAGGATATCAACAGACCATGGTAACTTTTTTCGAAATAAAAAACTTGCAGGAAGACGCAATGTTGTCTGTTACCATCAGTGATATGATGATTAGAATGGAAGAAAGCCATGACAAATTGGAACAAATAAGCGCACTTATTGATAGTATAAAAAACGAAAAAACCAAGGAAGAGCTGACCAATCTGGTTAGAACAAACCAGGAACGGGAAAAACTTGTCATCAAATATTTA
>CAYUXS010000165.1:0-3808 GCA_964448915.1 uncultured Peptococcaceae bacterium | reverse complement strand
GAAAAGCAAATTTTACCCCTTCCTCGTATGCATGTTCCACCTCTTCTTGCCTGGCGGGAAGTTCTTTCTCGGATCTTCTATAGACTATCCAAGATTCTTCAGCACCCAGGCGCAGTGCAGTCCGGGCAGCATCCATGGCCACATTTCCGCCGCCTAAAACGGCAACTTTTTTACCTATTTTTATCGGGGTATCCCATTCCGGGAAAAGGTAAGCTTTCATTAAATTGGTTCTTGTTAAAAACTCATTGGCGGAATATACGCCACAAAGGTTCTCCCCGGGAATATTCATAAAGTATGGCAAGCCTGCTCCGGTACCTATAAAAACAGCGTCGAATCCTTCCTCTTCCAACAACTGGTCTACAGTTGCCAGCCTTCCGATTACCGAGTTAACTTCAATATCAACACCAAGGCTTTTAATATAATCTATTTCTGCCTGGACTATATCCTTGGGCAAGCGGAATTCAGGTATGCCATACATTAAAACGCCGCCTGCAACATGTAAAGCTTCAAATACCGTAACCTTATGGCCAAGCTTGGCTAAATCAGCCGCACATGTCAAGCCTGCAGGACCTGAACCGATAACTGCAACTTTAAAACCGGTAGGAGGCGCAGTATCAGGTCTTTTAACCCCCCGGGAAGCCTCCCAGTCGGCACAAAACCTCTCCAGCCTGCCGATCGCTACAGGTTCATATTTCTTGCCTAAAGTGCAGTACTTTTCACACTGGTTCTCCTGGGGGCAAACACGCCCACAAACGCTTGGGAGGTTATTTTTTTCTTTTATTTTTGCAATGGCACCGTCAAAATCGCCTTCAGCAGCCATTTTCAAAAATGCCGGAATATCAATTTCAACCGGGCAGCCTTTGCGGCAAGGTTCGTTTTTACACTGCAGGCATCGTGAAGCTTCCGCCCTGGCGGTATTTTCATCATAACCCAAAGCTACTTCGTTAAAATTTTTAGCCCTGGTTTTTTCATCCTGAACAGGCATGGGATTTTTTTTGGGAACTATTTTAATATTTGATCTCGAGGTCATCAAACTCCCCCACATCCGCATCCGCTATTTTTTTTGCTCATATACCGGTCTTTGGAAATTTGCTCTTCCTGGCGGAAATAGGCACTGCGCCTGGACAACTCATGCCAATCTACCTGGTGCCCGTCAAATTCAGGGCCGTCTACACAAACAAATTTTGTTACCCCGCCGACGGATACCCTGCAGCAGCCGCACATGCCCGTTCCATCCACCATGATTGCATTGAGACTGACAATTGTTTTTATTCCATAGTTGCTTGTCAGGTTGCAACAAGCCCTCATCATTGGCTGGGGCCCGATTGATATTACCCTGTTGATATTTTCCTTGCCCTCTTCTTCTATAATTTCTTTTAAGACATCTGTTACAAATCCTTTCCGGACATATGAGCCGTCATCGGTAGTTACATATAAGCTGGTACATGCTTCCCGCATTTTATCTTCCCAAAACAGTAATTCCTTGCTTCTGGCCCCGATTATTCCAATAACATTATTCCCCGCCTCTTTTAAAGCTCTCGCTATTGGATAAACCGGAGCAACGCCTACCCCGCCGCCTACAAGGATTACTGTACCGAAGTTACCAATATGAGACGGTTCGCCCAAAGGGCCTGCAATATCCTTAATAAAGCATCCCGGCGCTAAAGACCCCAATTGCTCAGTTGATTTGCCCACTTCCTGAAAAACCAAGGTTATGGTTCCTTTTTTTCGATCAAAGTCGGCAATAGTTAAAGGTATGCGCTCTCCTTTTTGATCGATACGCAAAATAACAAACTGCCCCGGAAGACAGCTTTTTGCTATTTTGAGGGCATCAACCACCATTAGTTTTGTAACTGGTGAGAAGGTCTGTTTTTCAAGAATTTTGAACAAATTCCCACCTCTTTCTAAATAATAAAATTTTAAACCAACTCTACTTCTAGAAAAAAAACTTAACTCCTCCCCTGAAATGACAAAAACCGTATAAAAGCATTTTATCAAATAAATTCGCCAATTATTAGGGAGAACCTATAAGGCTCTCCCTTCTGCCATTTCACTTTCATTTTTTTTATCCCCTGTTCCCGGTTTCTCTTTTGAAACTTTGGCCAGTATGCCATTAACAAATCTGCCTGAATCCTCTCCGCCGAAAACTTTGGCCAATTCTACCGCTTCGTTGACACTGACGCTGTAAGGTATATCCTCTCGCCATTTTATCTCATATATCGCCATTCTCATTATATTATGATCCACCCTGGCCAACCGCCCAATATCCCAATCTATACTTAAAGATGCAATAATACTGTCTATTTGTTTCTCATTTTTTATTGTGCCATAAACGAGATCTTTCATGAATTCAAAATCTTTGGGTAATAACGAATTCCTTTTAGCCATAAAATTTACCACAGCTTCAGGATCGGCACCGCCGACTTCTATTTGATATAAAGACTGCAATGCTGTTTCTCTTGCTTGCCTTCTACTCATTATTACCCTCCCGGTGGTTGGGCGGCAGATTATTCATCTTGACGCCCGGAAAAAATATTCTTCCAGTTTATGCTTTTATCACTATGCTTACCAATATAATAACCCGCTAAAATACATATTGATACGAAAACAGTTTTAAAAAAACCATATTCTATTATTAACAAGCTGAATATTAAGCCTAGTACAGCACCGAGAGCTTTTCCCTTATTATGGATGAGCCATCTTATTATCTTTTCAAGTTCCAAATTTTACACCTCACTGGAAACCAGGTTTTTAACCTACTCTACCCGGGGCTTGCTGGCTTTAATATGTTCAACGGACACTCTTATATCCTTAACTTCGATACCGGTCACTTCTTTTACATTTTCCAAAATCACATTTTGCAAAACTTCAGACATTTGTGGAATGTTGGTGTCGGAGGAAACAGTAACGTTAACTTGTATCCCAATGCCTTGAGGAATAGTGACAACAACGGCTTTAGCTTCTTTTACTCCTCTTTGCTCCATTGAAACTTTTTCTACCAGTGTTTCTATTGCACTTAGGGCAACACGTATATTTCCAAGGGCTCCTTCACTGACCACAGCATGTTTTTTCTTTTCCCTTTTCAGTCCTGCCCAGATAAGAACCAAACTAAACAACACATATACAATCAAAGACAATGAAATAATACTATTTACCTTTTGTAAATGCAACAGGTTATAAACAAATGCACGCGGCCACGACATGCCTGAAAAAAATGCAAAAGTCACCGATGCGGCAAATAAACCAAACAATGCATAGATCAGTAAAAGAACTCGTAATAAAGGGTTCACTAATGAATCCCCCAATCATCATTGAATTAAATTGATAACTAAAAAATATAGCATAAAATTAATATATATAAACGGAATAAAAATTACTTGACCTTTTGTTCTTCATCGTCACTGGAAAAATTAACACCTTGAATATGCACATTTACTTCAACAACCTGCAAACCGGTCATGTTCTCAATCGCTTTTTTGACATTTTCCTGGATTTTAGCAGCTACATCAGGTATACGGGTCCCAAACTCAACTACAACAAAAATATCCACTGCGGCTTCTTTTTCTCCTACTTCAACCTTGACACCTTTTGACATGTTCTTCCTGCCAAGCATTTCAGCTATGCCGCCCACCATGCCGCTGCTCATGGCTACTACTCCAGGCACCTCGGTTGTGGCCAGGCCGGCGATAATTTTCACAACATCATCAGCTATTTTTATCGATCCCAAACCGGTAACTTCTTTCTCGATCAAATAATCCTTTACCTTTTCCTCCATATAGTTCCCTCCGTTTGCGATTTCTACAAATTT
>CAYUXS010000164.1:1464-3841 GCA_964448915.1 uncultured Peptococcaceae bacterium | reverse complement strand
GGAACTTTCCCCGGAACAACTAAAGGTAAAAAAGGCCATCAGGGTAATGATACAGGTGGCCAAACGCATCCTGGAAGATGAAAAGAAAAACCCCCGGCAATCATAACCGGAAGCTACATCCGCAACATAATATCCCTGCTTCTTTGAGCTTTACACCGAAGTGGTATTCCTAAAGTCTATCTTGTTCATAATTATCCCTCAAAAACAGCTTGATGCCCCTTATAAACCGGGAGGCGGTTTCAACGGCTGCCAGAGCTTCTTCGCGGCTGATCATGTAGAAGTCGTCGTAATCACTGGCCTGTCTTAAATCCTTTGAGCTCTTAAGAATTTTACCGTAGTCTTTCGGCAAAACACCGGTTTTTACAAACTGCTGGTTAAACAAGTCCAATATTACCCGAGTGCTTCCGTGAGTCAAGCCCCTTTGTGGCCAGAGCAGCGCGGGCAGCCTGGAATACGGCATAATACGACCTTGAAGCGGCATCAGCATACATCTTCTTTTCCTATAATAAACGGGCTGCTTTCAACCGTTCCCTACCGGGTCAAGCCGGTATTGCGCTAACACTTTGCCGTTTATAGCTTCCAAAGAGTCACACCTTCCTTGACAACATTAGAGGCAAAAGGTGCGTTTAGCATAACCAGCCTGCTGAAATAGTCGCTGTCGTAAATATTCACAGATATATCGATACCCTGCTCCAATTCAGCGTCAATCACAAAGTCGTAAATATTATCGCGGGTGATTCTTTTTTTATCCCTTACAAGGATGAGGATGTCCATATCGGAATCGGGGCGGTTATCACCCCTGGCTCTGGAACCGTACAGTATCACTTTTTCTACTTCACCCGGGTAAACCCGGTTTAAGTGTTCAATAAACATGTTCAATGTTTTTTCTCAACAGGTGTTAGAGCGGACATTATTTTCACTCCATTTATTACCTTTAACTTAACTATAGCTTATTTTTTTTATTCTCAAGGTAACAGGTTCAATTGATCTTGCACGTCCAACAAACAACGCGAGAGGGATGGGTGGTCCATTTTACAAAATGTATCACATCAGGGTAATGATCCAGGTGGCCAAACACATTCTGGCGGATAAAAAACCCCCGGCCATAGTGGACGAGGTTTTTTTGTATTTTACTTCTATCCCGCCAGGTTAGAAAGCTATAATATCCTTAAAAAAAACCGGCGTTCTTTTTAATTAAACATTTTCTTTGCCTGTAACATTAAAGAATCTACTTCCTCAACAGCCCGCTGCGCTTCATCTATTCTCACATGAGGCTTTAGCTTATTTATCCTTATGGCCCTAGCTTGAACTGTTTTTTCCCTGCCTTCCTCCAATGTCACATACAAGGCCGTTGCCAACCGCTCCAGCTCGGCAACACGTAAAGAAGCCAGTTTTTCGGCAATAAAATCAATTTGCCGCTCGTATATTTTAGCAGTTTTAGGATAAAGCTCCTTGAGCCTTTCTGCAGCATCACCCGGAAGATGCGACGGACCATAAGGATATGGTTTACTATGAAGCTCGATGAGCATATTGGCCCGCATCACGCCAAGTTCATCTCTTAAATCAAAAGAAAACGGCCCGTGCTTGTAGAGAATGAAATCGAAACCCGTAGGTATACCTAACATTTCCTGAAGGAAATAAAGACTCTTTTGAATATGCGTCTCGCCACACCAGTTCCCATAATGGTGTAATTTCTCAATTAATGACAGCACCACAGCCTGACGCCTGGCGTCCTCCATAAATTAACCCTCCAAAGAAACAATTTTTATGATCTCATGCCTGTTTTTCTTCAACCAATCGTCAGCATCATTCACCAAATCGGGTCTTATAAAAACATAATCAAAAGAAGCAATTGGCAGCCTTTGAATGGTTTCCGACAAATCATATGAAGAAAATATGCGCCCGTCACTGCGCAAAACGGGAAACTCCATTGCGCTGTTCTTCGCTGTATAAGTATCCGCCCGGACCGCTTCAACACCATATTGGGAGCGTAGCGCTTCAAATACCCTCCGCCCGGCCTCCGGGTTTATCCTTAAATCTTCCGGATTTTTTTCATACAGCTTCCGGTAATGCTCCCGTTTTACTATCCGGCGGGCAGGGTCATGCCCTTTATGGTCCTCAATCCTGGCCGCCTCCAGGAGCGCTGCCAGCACTTCGTTATCGGTTATTTTTAGAAGTTCTTCTACATTGATAGTAAAATTCCCTTCGGGCAACCATTTGATAAGAAAATCCTTTAGATGGATATCATACACTCTTCTCACAGGATGAAAATACACCTGAGTGTACATGAAATAACGGGCCAGCAGAAGAGCTTCCGCCGAGTGCAGACCACCCTCTTCAACACCTAATACAGGCTCAACAGAACCCCGTTCTTCTC
>CAYUXS010000164.1:0-1454 GCA_964448915.1 uncultured Peptococcaceae bacterium | reverse complement strand
TAGAATCCTAATAGTATCAATCAACCGGTAATGATCAAATTTTCCATAAGCCACTCCCGCATGATATGAATCCCTCAACAGATAATCAATCCGGTCAACGCCAAAAGCGTCTCCAACTATAATTTCGGAAAGGATGGCCTCCCAGTCCGTAAATTTAGCACTCTTATATTTCTTTGGGCCGACTGCCAGCTTGATAATATCCTCAGCACGAAGTGGAGGTGTCATTTCCTCCCAAATGTTTTTCATTTCCTCACTGCGTATAATCTCAATAGTGAAACGTTCGTGGTCCCACCCAGGTGGAAGGAGTTCTTTTTCCGCAGCGTGGGAAAATGGCAAATGTCCCAAGTCGTGACAAAGCGCCGCCATACGAACGGCACGACGCCAGTAGCCAACTTTGTTTTTATCATTTATCTCAGGAATTAATTCTTTAACTTTGCTATGTATGTTAACTTCATTGGTCACAACATCATAAACCCTTCCGGCCAGTTCCATGACGCCGAGAGAATGCTCAAACCTTTTATGTGTCGCGCCGGGGTATACAAGATAAGACATTGCCAGTTGGTGAATGTAACGCAAACGCTGAAACGGATATGAATTCAGGACTTTTCTCTCGTCGTTATCCAGTTTGATAAAAACATGTATAGGATCCCTTATCTCATGGTAAATCTTTGCCAATTTACCGCCCCGCCTTAATTTTTAATGTGAAAATTTCTATAAAATATCAATTTATCCTTCTACAAACTGAACCGGTAGCTATATTTATATCGCACTCAACCCCAAACCCAGTCCAGCACTACGTCCTCTTGGTACTTGGCCAAAATATAACCCATCAATGTCTCACCTTAATGCTTATGAATACTGTGGAAGGCCGGCACCACCTGGCGCTTGCAAGCCGAAAATGACAGGTGGGGCAGGCCATTCCATAAAACTACCGCCAACCACCACACCTATGCTTAAGGCAGCGGCTACACCGGCGCCTACATGCTGGCCCTTTTTACCTTTGGTATAAAATATGTATGGGAAACTTCGATTCCTTGCTGTCAAGTTTATGCTTTGATATATTTGTTTTAAGGTGGTGTTTTCTATGCAGGCTAAAGAACGTTTAAAAAAGGAAATCGAGTCGCTCGGCCCACACAATATTTTACGGGTCTACGACCTGGTTCTGACACTAAAAAAACAGGACAAGAAACTTGAAATGAAAATGGCTAAAAATGGTTATCTAAGAACCCGTCTTGCTTTGAGGAATTGCAAAGGATCGCTAAGTGACGACATTATTGAAGAGAGAAATGATCGCATATGAACCTGTTTTTTGATACTTCCGCTTTGATTAAGTTTTTTCACGAAGAGAATGGAACAGAAATGGTCACTGACTTGGCAACTAATCCGGAAAATGTTATCCATGTTTCCGATCTGGTAAGACTCGAGTTTATTTCCGCATTATATCGTCGCTTTCG
>CAYUXS010000163.1:1074-3865 GCA_964448915.1 uncultured Peptococcaceae bacterium | reverse complement strand
ATTGGCCCATCCGCACCGGCTTTCCTGTCTCCCAACGTATTGGGGGTATTGCAGGAAAACTATAATCTGCAGCTAATTACCACCCCGGAGAAGGATATTAAAGATATACTGGGATAATATATATGGGATAATATATATATGATAAGAAGGGGTTTTTTGTTAAACCCCTTCTTAAAAAAAATTTAAGCGGGGTAATGAATATGCCGGAAGTATTGATGAAGAATATAGCTTTCTCAAAAGTTTTAAACCTGGAGGAAATGGTTAGTTACCAGGAGGGGCAGGTAGTCAGCAGGACCATTGCCCAACTGCCTACAGTCAGCATTACCTTGTTTGCGTTATATAAAGGAGAAGGAATAAGTTCCCATACCGCCCCGGGTGACGCCATGGTTCAAGTCCTGGACGGTGAGGCTGAAATAACCATCGGTGATGAAGTTCTTACTGTCAAGGCAGGGGAAACTGTAATAATGCCTGCAGATATACCTCATGCACTGGAAGCAAAAGAGGCCTTTAAAATGCTGCTGACAGTGGTGAAGAGGGCAAAATAACAGTAAAGAAGACAGGAGAATTTCCCCCTGTCTTCTATATTGTGCTTCTTCTCTTTGCCCCGGCGATTTCTAAAATTCTTGCCAGGGTTTTGTCCCTGCGGTTGTTAATCTCATCAAAATCCATGTGCGGGATATAGAATGATTCCATGTGATCATGCTTGGCTTTGGCCCTGGCGATAAATTCAATGGCAAGTTCCATGCAGCGCCGGTACATTTCCCTGGCGGTTGTTTTTTCTGCCAGGTATTGTTTGTCGAGTACAGGGTTGACAAACTGCATGGTGTCTATAACTTTATCTCCTTCTTGTGGCTTGTAAAAGTGTGGTTCCACTGAATTGATAATGGCAATATCCAGGTCGGGGATAACCAGGTGATCAATATTATCGGGGTTTAATGCGCAGTGATAAGCTTCCACACTAAAGCCCCGCATCATGGCGGCATCCATCAGTCTTCTTACCAAAGTGGTTTTGCCGGTCCCGTCATCTCCACTGATAATGTATCTTTTGCTTAAATGATCAACAACGGTGTCCAGATGGCTTACCGATCCTTCCGGGGTTATGGCAGTAATAAACAAGTGCCTTGCCCGCGGTTTTTCGCCCTGCTTATTTTTACCTTCAAAAATTTCATGGGTAAGTTCAAGACATAGTTTATCCAGAGAGCCGACATCCAGTGCGGCGGTATCCTGGTAATAAGATTCGACTTCGTCTAAAAATGTTTTTGCACAGGCCAGGTAGCTGTAAGCCCTGCGGAAAAGCCTGCCGACTTCCCGGTTGGCGTCCAAAATTTCTTGTTTGTTTTTTACAATCCCGGCAGAGTTCCAATGGTCGCCCAAATGAATTATTTCATCTACAGCCCCTGGATTGCGGGGATCAACCACATGTGGCGCAGTGCCGTCCAACAATGCCACACCTAGGGAAGGTATTACAATTCCGTCAAGAGAGCCATTGTCAGAGGAGCAGCAGTGAAATTCCACATCGTAGCCCTTTTCCAACATGGTTTCTCCTATTTTGCGCATAAAAGTAGATTTGCCAACTCCCGGACCCCCTTTGATAACAAAAATTCTGGTCGCATCAGGGCCTATAAGGTAGTCGTAAAAAGAAAAAAATCCTTTGCTGGTATTGCCGCCGGGGAAATATTTTTTGAGTTTTCCTTTCATTGGTTTTCCTCCTCAGGTTTCCGGTGTTATGATAAATATATGTTTAAGGTCTAAAAAAAGATTATGTATGATTATCCATTTCTTTTTATTAAAATTTACATTATTATTTAAATAACTATTGTTAAATTACCCTGTAATTTCATCTGCATGAAAGTATTGGATTGGAGGTGTTTAATTGGCAGGGGGAAAAGCGGGACATATACTGGAGGGTACTTTTCTAAGTAATGTAAATAATTTTAAGCGGACTTTATTAAGTGTCAGTGACGGTATTTATTTGACTGATAAGGATAGAAGGATCATTCTATGGAATCCTGCCAGTGAAACCATCACAGGGTATAGTGCATCGGATGTCTTGGGCAGCAAGTGTTCCGACAATATCCTTTGCCATGTTGATAAAAATGGCAGATCCCTGTGTGAAAGCAGTTTATGTCCGCTTTACCGGTCAATCCAAACTGGCATTCCAAGTGAAAAGCCCATGCTGGTATATGCCTTGCGCAAGGATAAATCCAGGCTGGCGGTTGAGGTGAGTGTAGCTCCACTGTTTGATGAGGACGGCAAAGTCATCGGTGGGATTGAAGTTTTCCGGGATGTTACCTTGAAGCAGCAGATGGCGGAAAAAAAAGCCCAGTTTTTATCCAGCATTGCACACGAGTTAAAGGGGCCAATCACAGTTATACAAGGTTTGTTGGAATTGATTTTGGCAGGCAGCGCAGGTGAAATTAACCAACTGCAAAGCGATTTTTTATACAGTGCTTTTAAAGAAGGAGAACGTTTTAAAAAAATACTTAATGAGCTTTCAGATCTGGCTCGTTTTGAATCAACTGAGTTTTCCTTTGTTTTTGAAAAGGTTGACCTGGCAGAGCTTCTTTATATCCTAATTAATAGGAACACAGGCGAAGCACTTAGAAAAGGATTAATGCTGGAAGACATTATCCAGGCTGGATTGATAGTAAATGGTGATTGGCACAGGTTGTACCAGGTTTTCTCCAACCTCCTGTCTAATGCCTTAAAATATACTGAGCAGGGTAAAGTTGTGATCTCCGCCCGGCAGGTTGAAGATAATGTAATTGTCGAGGTTGCAGATACCGGCATA
>CAYUXS010000163.1:0-1064 GCA_964448915.1 uncultured Peptococcaceae bacterium | reverse complement strand
CGATCTTTAATATCTTTTACCGGGTGGATAATCCAATCAGCAAGAGGGTAGGCGGTACGGGCATAGGCCTTTCTATAGTAAAAACTATTATAGAAAGGCATAATGGCTTTATTGAAGTAAAAAGTAAGCCGGGAGAAGGAAGTTGCTTTATTGTTACGATTCCCTCATATAAAGAGTGACAAAAGGATATGCCAGCACGTATTTTAATTTTAGCATTGTTGTACTGTAACAGTCATAGTGATAAAATAAATAAAAAATTTAGGAGGTAAGATCTGTGTTTACAAAACATTGGATGCTCCGTGAAGTAGCCCATTGCAAAGAAGGATGCCGAGGGCGGTCCTGGGCATGACGGAAAACTGCCTGCAATTTAAACGAGGCTATAGATAGGCCTCGTTTTTTTGATCTTTACAACTGTTTTTTTTTAAAATGCCGTGTTACAATTAATTTTATTTTACCCGGTATTTTGCAGGGGTGCGGTGCAATGTATGAAACAAGGATAGTAATTGCAGATTCTGACGCTTCTTACAGGCAGGACCTAAAAGATGTATTCCGCCAATTGGATTATTTGGTGGTTGGTGAAGCTGCGGATGCTACCAGCGCACTGCAAATCATATTTCAGGCCGAACCTTGGGTCGTAGTAATGGATCCTTACTTGCCCGGCAGGGAAGGAATTGATTTGACATCAATAATAGAAGAACATAAAGTAGCTCCTATAGTGGCCATTGCCTCAGACAAAGACAGGGAAATTGAAGAATATGCCGGTCTACCCGGTGTTTATGGCGTTATAACAAAACCTTTGGTTGCCGGAGCGGTAAAGCCGGTTATAGAATCTGCTATAGCTGTCTTTAACAGGGTCATGAAATGTGAAAAAGAATTATCGCGACTGCGTAAAGAACTTGAAAACCGTAAAATTATTGAAAGAGCCAAGGGTATTCTTATGGAAAGAAAAAGTTTGTCAGAAAAAAATGCTTATAAGACCATGCAAAAAATCAGTATGGACAGGTGTATCTCCATGGTAAAAGTTGCCAAAAGCATTATTGTACGGTATGGCCAGGATTTGGGAG
>CAYUXS010000162.1:1575-3965 GCA_964448915.1 uncultured Peptococcaceae bacterium | reverse complement strand
TCAACCAACGGGTTTTCCACTTCATAATAAAGCTTCTCCATGCCATCCTGCTTTATTTTCTCCTCCAATAGCGGGGCCAGCCTTCTTAAGGCGTCCGCCCGGGCACAAAGGGAAGCCGGCCCTCCGGTGGGAAGCACTACACCCAGGTATTCCAGCGCCAAATCATTTAAGTCTTTATTGGGGGAGCCGGGATTTAAAAGATATGCAGCAATCATCGCATCAAAAGCAAAACCGGCAGGTTTAGCATTATGCTTGGCCAGCTTCCACATTTCCGACTTGGCATCAAAACAAATTTTTTCAATGCTTGAATCGCCTGCCAAGGATAGGATAAAACCTGCGTTTTCTTCTGAGTTGACCGGTATATAGAAGTTTTGGCCTTCAGATATGCTTATAGCGGCGGCGCGGACCCCTTCTACCCGGTCCCCTTCCAGTGCCAGGCCGATACGGCGGCCCTTTATATTTTCCGGCGGGCAATCCCTGGTGCTTTCCACAACCTGGAACCCAACCTTATACGTGGTTATGGGCTTATCGCCGGGCACAACCGTTTCCTTTTGGTTTTTTGCCGTAATATTTTTTATCAGGCTTTTAAATTCCAGCCTGCTAAGCACGGGAAGCAGCTTGTCATAATCAGGCCCTTTCCACCGGCAGCAGGAAAAGTCAACTTCCATCGGCACCTGCCTTTCAATGGTGGCCAATCTCTTGGAAAGCCTGGCCTGATCGGAAAATTCCCTTATTTTTTCAGCTGTTTTTTTGGAGTCGATCTGCTCTGTGTTTTCCAACAGGTTTTCAAGGGTGTCAAATTGGCTGATCAATTTAACACCGGTTTTTTCACCTATCCCGGGAACACCGGGTATATTGTCGGAGGTATCGCCGGTTAAGCCTTTTAAGTCTACCAGCTGATCAGGGGCAAGCCCGTACCTGTCCTTTACTTTTTTCTCATCATACTCTTCGAGGACGGTGATGCCCTTTTTGGTTAGCAGTACATTAGTAAAAGAAGAAACCAGCTGGAGCAAATCCTGATCGCCGGTTAATATTACACTGTATATTTTTTCTTTTTCAGCCATGTTTACCAGTGTGCCAATCAAATCATCAGCTTCATAACCTTCCATCTCAAATACCGGTATGTCCATGGCTGCCAATAACTCTTTCACCAGGGGGAATTGGGGCCTAAGCTCTTCCGGGGTAGCCTTCCTGGTTCCCTTGTATTCTTCGTATACCTGGTGGCGGAAATTATATTTTCCCTTATCAAAACAAACTGCAACCATTTCCGGTTTGATTTCGTCTAAAACTTTAAACAGCATATTGGCAAAGCCGTATACTGCATTGGTTATTTCACCCTGGCTCGTTGATAGCAGCGATATTGCATGAAAAGCACGATGCACCAGACTATTGCCGTCAATAACCAGCAGTGATTGTTTTGACAAAATATACACCTGCCTTTCATTTTAATATCGGGCTACATATAAGCATTATTTTCACCGCAGGCCATGAAAATACCTGCCGGGCCATAAGACTTGTTTAGCTTACATTTTTCGCGGCAGGAATAAGGCATTTAAAAGCCGAATCATACTTTTTAGGAGGTGGCGAATGAACATAAAACAAAAAAGTTGGCGGTTATTTTTTATTTTTTTTCTATGCCTGTTTCTAGCTGCGATCCCGCAGCAGTCATATGCTGCCCGGGATACTGATGACATTAAGGCTGAAAGATTAATAATTGAAGTTTTTGAGTATTTAAAAGAAGCCCACCTCAGCCAACCGCAACCAGAACAACTGGTAAACGGTGCCATCAGGGGAATGGTTGAAACCCTGGCAGATCCCTATACTGATTACCTTAGTGACTTGGAGTTGGAACAGCTGTCCAGAAACCTGGGGGATTATTATGCCGGTATAGGCGTATACCTTGAGGAACAGCCGGATTACCCCCTGATCCTTGAAGTATACCCCGGTTCTCCCGCTGCAAGGGCCGGGCTTAAGGCCGGCGATGTTATTATCAAAATCGATGGCATAGATATTAAAGGCTTTCGCTTAAGCGATGCAGTATCATTGATAACCGGGGAGCCGGGCAGTGAGCTGAAGCTGGAGATCAGAAGGGGCCCCAAAAGTTACGCCTTTAAAATATACCGGGAACTTGTAACCGTCCCCAACATTTCATCCAAAAAAATAGGCAGCTCGACCGGGTATATTTCAATAGAAAGTTTTGGTGAAAACACATCGGGGCATTTTAAGAGCCACCTTGACCAACTGCAGGAGCAAAATATAACCGGGCTGGTAATCGACCTCAGGGGCAATATCGGGGGTTATATCGATACAGCTGTTGAGATAGCGGAATTCTTCCTTGAAAAAGGCAAGTTAATTGTGGTTACCAAAAACTTCAACGGCACGGAGCAAAG
>CAYUXS010000162.1:0-1565 GCA_964448915.1 uncultured Peptococcaceae bacterium | reverse complement strand
AATCACCGTTAAAAATACCTATGGTTGTCCTGGTCGACAACCAAACAGCCAGTGCTGCGGAGTTGTTGTCGGCCGCCCTCAGCGATAACGGTGCGGCGGTACTGGTAGGAGAAAACACTTACGGCAAAGGAACCGCCCAAAGCATAATTCCTTTGGAATCAGGCGGCGCTTTAAAAATAACTACTGCCGAATATATAACACCGGAAGGCACCCGTGTGGAAGGGCAAGGCTTAGCACCGGATTATTATGTAGCTACCCCGGAGCTTCAGGCTTTTTTTGCGCTCCGCTTGCTGGAACCCGGAATATATCCCATTAAATTTAATATCAATAATCAAGAGGTTGTTGCCGGCAATGAAACAATCAATTCCGGCAGCACCCCGCTGTATAGGAACGGCACCTATTACCTGCCCCTTAGGTTTACTTTGGAAGCATTGGGGTACACGGTACATTGGAACGGGTATTCCGGTGAGATAACAGCCAACCGGGGTGAATCGGAATTGGTTGTCAACAGCCGCGGTGAAATATGGCTAAACGGGAAGCCATTAAACATAACCAATGGCGTTATCTTTGAAAACGAGCGTTCTTACATGCCTGTGGGCCTATTATCAGATATGGGCTGCCGGGTTGATTTTAACCTGGATTATATAACAGTTTGGAAATAGCTTTAAATGGAGGATCAACTTTGGATTATATCTTTGAACTTCTTGAACCAATACTGACGGAAGTTACGGAACAAATTGCCGCCCTGGGCTACTGGGGGCTGGCCATTGGAATGGCGATAGAAAGTTGCAACATTCCCCTGCCCAGTGAAGTAGTCTTACCCTTCGGAGGTTATCTGGTGTCAACAGGGCAGTTGAACTTTTTTTGGGCTTCGATGGCCGGCACAATCGGAGGCGTGATCGGCTCAATCATTTCATACTTTATCGGCCTGTTGGGCGGCAGGCCATTTATCCTTAAATACGGCCGGTATATTGGAATCACAGAAAAAAAACTGGCTGCGGCAGACTACTGGTTTAACAGGCATGGTGAAGCCACAGTGTTTTTTACCAGGCTTATGCCAATAATCAGGACTTTTATTTCCCTGCCTGCCGGCATATCCGGCATGAATTTCCCGCGCTTTGTGATCTATACCTTTTTAGGTTCACTTCCCTGGTGCTTCTTCCTTACTTACCTTGGGGTCAAAATGGGGGAAAACTGGGAAGATTTGAAGGTCTGGTTTCACCGTGCGGATATCCTGGTGGTAACCGGCATACTTGCAGTGATAGCTTACTATGGTTATAAGTATTGGAAAAAGGCTAATGGGGCTTAAAGGTATTTCTTAGGGGTCAGGAGTCAGGAATCAGGAGACAGAAGTCAGGAGTCAGAATCCAGAATTCAGAAGTTTGGGTATTCCTTGAGGGGCTGGCTATTGGCTGTCAGCTATCAGGTATCGGCTGTTAGCTATCAGCTGTCAGGTATCAGTTGTCAGCTTTTAGCTATCAGCTATTAGCTGTCAGCTTTATGCATTTCTGGTTCAGTCAGGACATGGGTAACAGAAATGGTTCAAGACATAGGTAACACTCCTT
>CAYUXS010000161.1:0-3978 GCA_964448915.1 uncultured Peptococcaceae bacterium | reverse complement strand
GAGTGTTACCTATGTCTTGAACCATTTCTGTTACCCATGTCCTGACTGAACCCTGATAACTTATAGCTGACAGCTAATAGCTAATAGCTGATAGCCGACCCAAAAAGAATTACCCATTAGTTTCATACCAATCTTGGCTTAACCAAAAGCGTCCCTAAAAAAATCAATGCTGCAAACAAAACAATTGTTGCCCCCGAAGCCGTACACCAGTAATAAGACGCCACCAAACCTGAAATACCGGAAACAAGTGTAATAACCACAGATATTACATGATATTGCAGCATATTCTTAGATATGTTCCGGGATGCCGCTGCAGGTAAAATTAACAGTGAATTAATAATCAATATACCAACCAATTGAATAGAGATTGTAACCACAACCGCCGTAATAATGCAGAATAAGGTTTCCACCAAACGGACCCGGACCCCCCTGCTTAAAGCCAGGGACCGGTTTACACTTACCAGCAAAAATTTATTAAACATAATTGCCCATATTATAATAACGCACATTAACGCTACAGCCAGCAGTATTATTTCCCTTGAGGTTATACTTAACAAGTCACCCACCAAAAACATTGAGAACTTGTTAAAGCCGCCGCCCCTGGACAAGATAACAATTCCCAAAGCTACCATAGTAGCGGAAACCGCCCCCAAAATGGTATCCACAGCAATGTTTGTCACATATTTTAACAATGAGATAACTAAAGCTAAAATAACTGAAAAAATTATCATTATCCATAGGGGATCATGAAAGCCCAGCAGCACACCGATAGCTATGCCTGTAAGTGCCGAGTGGCCAATGGTATCAGAAAAAAAAGCCATTTTATTGTTGACCACCATGGTGCCAAGAATTGCAAACAAAGGTCCTACCATTAGCACCGCCAGGAATGCATTTTTCATAAACACATGCTTTGTCCAGGCAAAAGGCAGTAAGTTATCGATAAGAACATACCATGTCTCCATTAAATATTAACGCCTCCATCATGTATAACCCTGGGGCTAAAACGTATTTGGCCAAACTCCTCCCTGTCTGAAGGCCCATAGGTTCTCAGTACATTATCATCGGTAAAAACATCTTCCGGTGTTCCACAGCTTATGACAGTATGGTCAAGAAGGACTATACGGTTTGCATACCTGGATATTAAAGGCCAATCATGTGAAACCAAAATAATTGAAAGATCATATTGCCGGCATAATCCTGAAACTAATTTATAAAAAATTTCCTTGCCTTGGACATCGATCCCTGAAACTGGTTCGTCCAACAACAACAGATCCGGGTTTGGATCAAGGGCCATGGCAAGCATAACCCGTTGTAGTTCGCCGCCGGACAGGTCACCCAGGCGCCTGTCCAATAAGTGCCCGGCATCAACCCTGGATAAACCGGCTAAAACACGTTCCTTTAGCTTTTTGGAGTGGCCCAGGCAAACAGGGCGATTTGTCAAACATGCTGCAAATAAATCCGTTACACTTATTGGAGCGCCTTGATCATAATCAAGCCTTTGGGGGACATATCCCACTACGGGCTTACTGCGTTGATTGTCAGAATCAAGAAATAAAAGCTCGCCTTCATGTTTAACCTCTCCTAGAATAGCCCTAAGAAGAGTGGTTTTCCCTGCTCCGTTAGGTCCTACCAGACCGGTAAGCTCACCGCAATTAACATGGAAATTTACATCATATAGGATTTCCGTCCCATTTATGGTAACTCCAAAATCCTTTAATTGCGTACGACAAAGACCGCAGGGCTTTCTTTGCGCTTTTTGCATGGTATTATCCCGAAACATTTAATTCAACGCCTCTTTTAATATTTTCATATTTTCTTCCATTATATTTATATAAGCATCCGGTTCCATTGCCCCTGAGACTGCAGGATCCAAATAATAAACTTTTGCATTTGCCTCCCGGGCAACAGTTTCAGCAGCCAACGACGGGTATTGGGGTTCGGCAAATATCGCTTTTATCTTTTTACTTTTAACCACTTCTATTGTTTTACCAAGTTCTGATGCGCTCGGCTGGGAGCCCGGTTCTCTCTCAATTACAGCAACAACATTAAGATTAAATTCACCGGCAAAATAAGCAAACGCCTCATGGAAGGTAATAATGTCCCTGTTTTTGGCAGAATCCAGAGCCTGGTGCATTCTTGATTTTAAAGCCTTAAGCTTGGCAATATATTTTTCTGCATTTAAACGGTATTTTCGAGCATTCTCTGGGTCGATTTCAGATAACTGGCGCTGGATGTTTTCCACTTGTTTAATTGCGTTTGATATACTCACCCAAACATGGGGATTATAGCTTTCATGGCCACGGCTGCCATTTAGATGCCCGGTTTCCTCAATTAAAGGTATTCCAATGCTGGCATCTATTATTTTTAAACCGGGCAGTTGACTGGTAAGCTTATCAATAAAGGCTTCCGCACCGGCACCGTTAATCACAAACACCTGTGCCTCGGCCAAAGTCTTTATATCATCAGGTTTTAACTGGTAATCATGCAGGCATCCGGTGGAAGTTTGAATCATATTAATTACATTGACCCCGGGAACATCACGGGTGATATTAATTGTTGCAATATATACAGGGTAAAAAGAGGTAACCACAGTCATCGATCCTGTCCCGCCCGCTTTTCCTGTAGGCGTATCTTGCCCCCGGCAGGCTGTCAGGATAATTGCCAACGCACTTAACACAGCAATGCATATAAGTAATTTTACTATCTTGCGCATATATGTCACCTTATACTATCCAGCAGTATTTTAGTCTTACAACCGTTTAAGTACACTGCTTGCAGTAACCAAACAAATTAAAATTATGTTTTTTAATCGTGAACTGCTTGTCTTCCTCCAGCTTTTCCAGGTCAATTTGTTTAAAGGGGCAGATATTTATTGGTTCGGCATTGCCGCATTTCAAACAGACAAGGTGATGATGGTGCTCCCCTGTATTTAATTCATATAAGCATTTGTTGCCCAGGAAATTAAGTTTGCCGATTATTTCCAATTCCAACAATATGTTAAGATTCCGGTAAACAGTATCAAGGCTGATACCGGGATACTTTTTAATTACCAATTGATGAACTTCATCTGCACTTAACGGGTGGTCGTGTTCAAGAAATGCTTTTAATATTTCCTGTCTTTGAGGTGTTACCTTATACCCGTTTTTCCTAAATTGCTCCAAAGCTAAAACCTCTGTCAACCGGATCTCCTCCTAAATAATAATTATTCGTATTTAGGTGTTATTATTACTTATATATTTAAAATAAAAGAAAGTCAAGGCACTTGCTCCGTCTACTGATATAAAAGCGGTGGCCGGCCATATGCCAGCCACCGCTGTAACAATTAACCCCGGTTTATAACCTATAACCGTTTGCTTTCGCACGCACTACAACACCTTTGGCCTTTTCCAATATATCCGGCCAGGATGTCTTTCTAAAGTTGCGGTTCCCAAAAGAACCTACCATATAACCTGTATATTTGCTGCTTCCAATTAACTGGCTGATTAAACAGGACAAGGCAACTGCCAGAACCCAGTCAATATAAAGCATTGCCGTCATCGGAAGGTTTAGCCAATAGTAAATGGTATGCAAGCCAAAAAGCACGACCGGGTGAATCAAATAAATACCAAAGGAATTTCCTGCCAACAATTTTACCAATGGCCGCAATATATCCTTTTCATCCATAGCAATGGCAAATATTAAAAATAAACCGATTGCGGATAAACTGTAAAAATACATACCGGGTCTAAAAATACTGGCCGACAATGTAAAGGACATACCCAGTTTCTTTAAACTGTACAGGTAATCCCCACCTGCCCAAATAGCGCCTACAGCAAACAAGGCTATTATCAAATTTTTATGACTTTTAATCCATTGACAGGCTTCCTTCCAATAAAGGCCGGCCAACCCACCCAAAAGATAAAAAGGAAGGTAAGAAACAAGCATATGGCTTTTTCTCTGGATCAGCCAGTCAGCAAATGCATGCCAAACCGTGCCGTC
>CAYUXS010000160.1:1567-3984 GCA_964448915.1 uncultured Peptococcaceae bacterium | reverse complement strand
GATATTATTATATAATATAGTAGATAGTACATAAAGTACTATCAGAGCATTTAAAGTCATGGAAGTCTTTTGTTGCATTTTTTCTGAGAATGTTTTATAACTTGTAGACTCAACCTCCTCTCCTTTCACCCATTTCCGGTTTTACCGTTTTTATTTACGGTCCGGATTGGGTTTTTTTTACTAATCTTGCCTTTAACTTACCTGGAAATATGTAAGAACGGCTACCAGAAGGAGCAGGATTACAACACCCACATAAAAACCATGCCGGTCCTTTTTAGCCTGCTCCCGTTCTCTAAGCAACTCTTTCTTTTCAGGCGAGACATATTTAACACTCTTAAGCTTCCTGCCTTTTCCGGGCCGGAAATCGTATATTTTAGCTGTCTTATGCTTATCTGCCATGTTATACATGCACCATCTTTCAGGTATCAGCAAATCCTTTTCCAAACCATGCCTATTGTTTCGGTCAACCTTTTAGGAGCTCCATAAACTCTGCCACGTCATTAACAGGGGCCTGGCAGGCATAATTATGGCATACATATGCCGTAGCCCTGTCATTTGCCAGTCGCTGTTCCTGCACAAAAGGCACCAGTGCTTCGATTTCTTTACCAGTTGCTCCTTCCGGGTGAAAAATGACTACAGTCTGCGGGTTATATTGGCTTCGGACGGCACTTAACATCACCTTTGTATCATCTGCATCCGGCCTCCCGGCAATGACCACTTCCCGTGTCGGCCCCAGATAAAAATCAATTCCCTGGAGAAAGAAAGTATATCCCGTCGGGTGGTTCTCCACTTCAGCAGCAAAAGAGTTAATTTGCTTCCCGGCGATTTCCGACAGCTCTTCATCACCGGTCAGCCGCGCCAGGCGCAGCAGGTTCAACAACGCAACCGAATTGCCTGACGGGATAGCCCCGTCGTAAAGCTCCTTGGGGCGGGCAATCAACTGCTCGGCGTCCTCACCGTTAAAATAGAAGCCGCCATTTTCAACATCCCAGAAAAGATTGAGACTCTCCCGGGTTAGCTCAACGGCCTTTCTTAAATAGCCTGCTTCAAAGGTTGTTTCGTAGAGTTCCAGCAACCCCCAGGTCATAAAAGCATAGTCGTCGAGGTAGGCAAGAAAGGCCGGCTCGCCGTCACGGTACCTGGCCAGAAGCCTGCCGTCAGTCCTTCGCAACTTCTTGTATATAAAATCCACAGCCCGAACCGCCGCGCGCGTGTACAGGGGTTCCCCGAGCGCGGCGCCACCCCTGGCCAGCGCTGCAATCATAAGCCCGTTCCAGGAAGTCAGTATTTTGTCGTCCTTATACGGGTGTACTCTTTGCTCCCTGGCCTCAAACAGCTTACTGCGAAGACTTTCGACGTAAGCAATAAACTCCCCTTTCTCCATTTTTAATTCAACCGCAAATTTTTCAGGTTTTCCCAGGATCAGGTTAGGAATACTGCGTCCTTCGAAATTCCCTTCCGGGATAATATTGTAAAACCGGCAGAATACCTCTCCGTCACGCTCACCCAGCACGGCCTTAATTTCCCCGGGACTCCAGACGTAAAATTTGCCTTCTTCCCCTTCAGAATCGGCGTCCTCGGCAGAATAAAACCCGCCATCCGGCGAGGTCATATCCCTGAGGATATAGGTAAATATCTGTTTGGCCAGGGTGGCGTAAAGCTCTTTCCCAGTCACCTGGTAAGCCTCGGTATAAGCTATGGCCAGCAGTGCATTATCGTAGAGCATCTTTTCAAAATGCGGAACCAGCCACTTTTCGTCGGTCGAATAACGTGAGAAACCATAACCGATATGATCGTAAATTCCTCCCCGGTACATGGACTCCAGCGTTTTTTCAACCATCATGAGGGCTTGTTTCTCCCCGCTTCTCTTCCAGTAGCGCAGGAGGAAGGTGAGGTTGTGGGGTGTGGGAAACTTGGGCGCCTGGCCAAATCCGCCGTACAACCGGTCAAATACGCCCTGCAGTCCTTTAAAAGCCCGGTCAAGAATATCAACACCCACCTTGCCTTCCGGCTTAGCATCAAAACGTGGTTGAATAGCGCCAACAATCTCTTCACCGGCCAGAAGCACATTGTCCCGCTGCTTCTCCCAGATTTCAGCTACCTGAGTAAGAATATCCACCAAACCGGTCATCCCCCGGCTAGATTTTTTGGGAAAATAGGTACCTGCAAAAAAAGGTTTTTTCTCAGGTGTCATTAAGACTGTTAAAGGCCACCCTCCATGCCCGGTCATTGCCTGGCAGACCGACATATAGATGTGGTCAATATCCGGCCGTTCCTCACGGTCAACCTTTATTGCAACATAACTCTTGTTAAGGATTGCGGCTACCTCTTCATCCTCGAAGGACTCTCTTTCCATTACATGACACCAGTGACATGTACATAAACGACACCAAATTCAGCTATACCCAATAGATAAA
>CAYUXS010000160.1:299-1557 GCA_964448915.1 uncultured Peptococcaceae bacterium | reverse complement strand
CATTACATGGCACCAATGACAGGTAGAATAACCCACACTTAGAAATATTGGGCAATCACGCTTCTTTGCCACTTCAAATGCTTCATCAGACCAGGGAAACCAATCTACCGGGTTGTTTGCATGTTGGAGCAAGTATGGGCTTTTTTCTTTTGCTAGCCTATTTGGCATGGTTATATAACCTCCCATAATGACATGTAATATATCCACCTTATTGCTTGAGGTTATTATTCCTAAAATGGCTACAAAAATATGAAAGGCTTCTTTCAAATTTCCCCTATTAATACTGATAATCAAGTTAAGTAAAAGAGTATCATCTAGAAATTGTTTTTTCAGAGCCATCTTTTTTAATGTATTCTTGTTCCTGATAGGATTCTAATGGAATATTTTTTAGCGCCCGTTTTAATAATAATAAACTATACATTAACCCAAGAATAGTTAATAGAGATAACCATATTACTTCTGGTATTTCAAAAAATTTAATTTCTATAATAATAGTTATAATCAAATATAAAATTATAACAGGTGCTGTTTTTTTGACTCCCCATATTTTGAAACTGTTTTTTACTAATTCCGGTTCAATTTCAGATGCTACGTACCAAATAAAAAATGCAGACAAAAATATAATATGTGAAGGTAAATAAGTCAATATGTTACCTATTGAAAAATTTCCCACAATAATTAAAACGGAGGAATATGGTAATAATAAAATAAGATTTAATCCTATAAATTTAAACAAATTTAATAATATTGGCAGGTACTTTGTTAAATAGGAATTCCAATAGATATATAAAATTGTAAAAAAATAAAATAATACTGTAAATTTCCATAGTCGGTTCTCTCGATATGCTTGAGGCTTGCCTAATAATAAATAGGATACCGCCATTCCAAATAAGGCTGAGGCAACCAGTCCAATTAAAATAAATGATAACAGTGAGAGTTTTCTTTTATTATCTACCATAAGTATTTTCCTCTTATCAACCCAAAACTTTATTTACCTTATACGACAGCTTTTGGAATAATCCTTTTAAATTTAACATTGCGGACTCCGTTTCTCTTGCACTATCTTGTGCAAAAGCGGCATCCGTGACCTTCGTACGCAATCTTTACGCCGCATACCTGCGCGATGTTACTATCCCAATTCGTTACCTAACTACCGTCTAATTGGGTGGGCTCCCCTTTACATCGCTTTTGTAACATAACGGGTTACGGAATTCCCGAGATAGTCAATAAAAAAAAGGTAGGCTGTAATGGCCTATCC
>CAYUXS010000160.1:0-289 GCA_964448915.1 uncultured Peptococcaceae bacterium | reverse complement strand
TTTTTTGAAGGGGTTTCAAATAATTTATAACCAGGTCAATAATTGCAGCAATTTTCATTATAAAATATTACAGTAATGAGAGGAATTACAACTTATTTTGGCGAAATCATCCAGAAAAAAATAAGGGGGGTAAGTATGTAATGTTAAGAAAAACCAGCATAACAGTGGTACTTGTTTTATTCTGACTTTAGTCCTCGGTCTGGTTACAGCCCAAGCTGCAACGATGGATGGTAAAAAGCCTGCAGAGAAAGTTTATTCTAAGGCAACCCGCCTTGCGGTAAAGGAAGTA
>CAYUXS010000159.1:0-3998 GCA_964448915.1 uncultured Peptococcaceae bacterium | reverse complement strand
CTGGCAACCGCGACAGTCAGGTTCACTGCCATGATCTTACCTCCCTGCAACGTGTGCAATACTGATTATTCTTGTTTTTCCAGTTCCTGAATCTGCCTTTTAATCTCCTCAAGAGTCTTTTCCAGGTAACCGACCTGCTCCCTGAGGTCATCCAAGCCAGCTTCACTGCTTAACGGTGAAGCATAGACTGCTCCGGTAAGTGTCCAGCCGGGTGCCCACATGGCCTGCCGGGGGAGTCCGGAGACATGTAAACAGTTCCTCCAGCCACAGCCACCCATACCTGGCCTTCGTTCCGGCCGGCTATCTTGATTGAGATATGCCATGCAATAGCCTCGACCCCATCCAGTCATCGATCCTGCGTTTTGCGGGCCCGCTCCGTTAAATCCTGGCATAGCTTTTTGCCACCCCCTTTTCGATTTCCAAATCAGTCTGGGAAATCAACTCTGACTGCGTCCCGCTCCTCTTCCTTGACCACGACCTTGACCTTGGCCCTGGCCCTGGCCCTTGCCCTGGCCTTGACCCTGCCGCTGCCTTTGACCGGTTCCACATAGGCCCTTGCGTCTGCCACCGACCGGTCCCCTGCCGTCCGGACCGGTTCCATCTCCTCTGGGCATACCGGCACCCCCTTTCTTTCCTAACCTATCATCAAATCAACGCCTATACCCAGTGACTATCTACATTTGCATCTGATGCTTCGTTCAATCTACCCTGTTTAAACTGTTCCAGCACTTCTGCAACTGTGCCCTCTTTTCCGTAATATACCTTAATACCAGCAACCATCAGCGCCTTGAATGCTTTTGGTCCGCAGTTTCCGGTGATCAGAGCACTTACCTCCTGGCGGCTGACCTGCTCTGCAGCCTGGATACCGGCTCCCTGGTTCGCGTTGAGGTTTTGCTCATTACTAACAGCCTGGTAATCACCATTATTTGTATCAATCACTACAAACCAACCGGCACGTCCAAACCGCAAGTCGACCTTGCTTTCCAGGGTTTTTCCCTGAGATGTAATAGCAACTCTCAACATTTTCACCCTTTCTGGTTTTCCCTTTGATAAATATTCAATTTTTATTGAACATTGTTTCATAATTAATTATACAAATCATAATGGGCATATGTCAATAATGATTAGTATAAAAATTTAAGGTTGACATACCCGAGGTATAAACACTGGGCCAACTGTTTCACCATTGTAGTTACGGTACGATAGATATTTATGAATTAGGGATAACTCTGTGGTTTATTACGCAACTAAGGTAGTAGACTGCATTGTTGCTCTGTTGATTCAGACAATATTTTTTCGTTAATTAAGGTGTCACATTAACCATCTTGATAGCTTTCCCCATGTATTGTTGGGAGGGGATATGGGCTTTGGCCTGTGGTTCTTTTCCCCAAGAGAATCAACAAAAATTGTAGACTAAGTAATGTATTTTTTAGTGGTTAATGCCTATTCTCTATTGAAGGGGCATCACTTTTTCCAGACAAAACATCAGGGTAGTCTTTCGGGCACACCCACCTGGGAGATTACGACTTTTTTCGCTTATTAACTGTTCAGAAAATGATATACAGCCTCCAAAACCCCACCACCAACAGCCAGCGCTTTATCTGAGATGGTTTCATATTCAGCGTTTTTGCGTGGGTCGATGTCACCTATCTTGGTCCCTTTGGGAACCCAGGTGCCTTCCTTGAGCATGCCCCTTACTAACCCGGTCATTTCGGCATATACCGGGTTTGTTTCCACCAGGGCCACCACTTCCCCTTTTTCTACCTGCTCCCCGATAGAACGGCGTGGCATTACCACTCCGTCCACGGGTGCCCTCAACAGCCTTTCCAGGGTGTAGCCGTCAACAGCTCCCGGAGCGCCAGTATCTGGTATTGCACTACCGTTGTAGATGACCCGGCCTAGGCGGTGGCCTCTGCATGTTTCAATCACTGCATGAACATCCAGACCGGCGGTGAAACCCGGACCCAGGCCAATTACCAGTGGAGCATCTCCGATGGTGATGCCTAGATTGCGTTTGGCCATCCTTGCGTCCACTACCACTGCGGGCCGCATAAGTTTTACTACCGCTGCTTCGGGGTCTACCAGTACCGGGATGATCTTTTTTTCCAGCAAAGCCAGGGCCTCTTCCGCCGAACCGGCCAGACAGGCATCTATTCCTTCTATGGTGACTTTGCCCGCATGTACCGCCTCGGCAAACGACACTGTTCTTCTTACTACCAGCGGCCGACCTATTTCTGTCATGATCACGTTCAGGCCGCTTTTAAAAAGACGGTATGCGACTCCTGAGGCAAGGTCGCCGGCGCCCCTCACTACTACCAGTGGTCTATTTTGACGCATTTTTTTCACCACCACTGAAAACCTTTTTATATGCTTCTACCGGTTCAATAAAAACTTCCATCGTGCCGCCACAGACCATCCTTTCCGCTCCTTAATTTTTAAGGTTTTCTTCTAATACTTTACAAACTACATTTCTAGTAGGTCAATGTGCGAAAATAATTGCCCATATGTTGAATACTTTTCTACGCCTAGTGCGATCCTTTACCGAAGGTGCAGTTGGGATACCGGCATTCGGGACAGGCCCTGCAGAGCCCTCCGCAAGCCAGTGCCACGATGTCCTTACGGGTTACCCGTTCACCCGCGAGTAGCCGCGGCAGTATTAAATCCACAATGGTTACTTTGAAAAACATCCCGCAGGCTGGTACGCCCATGATCGGGATATCCTCAAGGTAGGCCAGCATAAACATCGCGCCGGGCAGTGCGGCGGCGCCGTATTTTTCCACTTTGGCTCCCGCCAGACGAATGGCATGCGGGGTAACGTCATCGGGATCGACAGACATGCCTCCGGTTACAAAGATGATATCCGCCCCGTCGGAGGCCATTTTGTTGATTTTGGAAGCAATGATTTCTGTGTTGTCAGGGGCAAAATCTATGCCTAACATCTCTGAACCGAACGATTCAACTTTCTCGGTGATGACCGGACCGAAACCATCCCGGATGCGCTTTTTATATACTTCACTTCCGGTAATAACGGCACCCACTTTCAACTTTTGAAAGGGCAGCACTTTTATTACCCAGCCAGCCTGTCGGCAGATATCTTCAGCGGTTAAAACCGTCTGTTCAGGTACTACCAGCGGTATTACCTTTGTCCCTGCAAGCAGTTCACCCTTTTTGACGGCAGTATTGTTAGGCAATGTGGAAAGAATTACATCGGGCAGTTCGTTTATTGCTTCCAGAGCGGGAATATTAATTTTTAACAGTCCATCAAAACTCGCATAAAGATTTACACGGCTCTCCTTGGGGCCTGTCCAATATACACCGGTACCCATGACAGCTTTGCCGAGACGGACACCGGCTTCATTCTCATGGACATCACCCTGTTCAAGGTCAAGGATATAGATATTTTCCTTGCCCAGCTTCAGCAGTTCAGGTACGTCTGCTTGCCTTATGATGTGCCCTTTTTTAAAGAGAGCTCCTTTGGATTCCCCTTTCACGATTTGTGTGATATCGTGACTGAGTACCTTTCCTACCGCATCCTCTACCTTAATTGTCTGTAATTTCATTTATGTCACCCCTTGAAATGCCTTTATTAATCAAACCACATGGCACAATAAGTTAACCTTCCGCAGATGTTGAGGTTTTGTTTATTACACATAGCCCTGTAATCACCGTATTTAAATTAATCATCGCAAACCAACCAGTCCGTTCAACAGTGGTTCGTTTCAACCTGGGCACTATTTTACCCCCTCCGTTTTCTCCTGATCACTTTTAATGAACATTGTTTCATAATAATTATACAAATCATAATGAACATATGTCAATAATAATTGACATTGAATTTATGGTTATTCTTTGATATGCCCAAGGTATAAACGTTCATCCAACTTTTTCACCATCTATACATCTTTATAAAACTGGAGAACTCTGTGGTTTTACGTATACTAGGTAGGGCTTGCTGAACAGCCAAAAATTCCAATAATACCAAGGGATTGAGGGCGCTT
>CAYUXS010000158.1:0-4003 GCA_964448915.1 uncultured Peptococcaceae bacterium | reverse complement strand
TGGCCAGGTTAACTTATTACGGCCTTTATGCCCTTCAGCATAGGGGGCAGGAAAGTGCCGGCATCGCTACCTCAGATGGCAAACAAGTTTACCTGCATAAAGATATGGGATTAGTTTCAGAGGTTTTTAATTCTGAAAAACTGGAGAAATTACCGGGCCATATTGCTATTGGGCATGTCCGTTATTCTACAACGGGTTCCAGCCATCCCATTAATGCGCAACCCCTGGTGTTTAGCTATGCACAAGGAACCATCGGTTTAGCCCATAACGGCAATATTACCAATATAAAAGAATTGCGCTCGCAATTAACAGCTACTGGTTCGGTTTTTCAGACTACCACGGACAGTGAGGCTATAGTTAACCTTATTGCCCGGTATAGCCAAAACAACCTTGAAGAGGCATTGTCCAAGTGCATGATCGATATTAAAGGTGCTTATTCATTGGTGCTAATAACCGAAGAAAGCCTTCTTGCGATTAGAGATCCGTACGGGTTTAGGCCTCTTTGCCTGGGGCGATTGGAACAAAATGGATATGTTGTGGCATCGGAATCCTGTGCCTTGGATATTGTAGGAGCCAAGAAAATTAGGGATGTCGAACCGGGTGAAATCGTTATTATCGACGATAGCGGTATCCGGTCGATAAAGGCCTTGTCAACCAGGCGGAAAGCCCACTGTGTTTTTGAATATGTCTACCTGGCAAGACCGGACAGCGAGATAGACGGTTTTTATGTGGATCAGGTCAGAAGGGCAATGGGCCGCCAGTTGGCCAGGGAATACCCGGTAGATGTGGACATTGTAATACCCGTGCCGGATTCGGGTACCATGGCCGCCAGGGGTTATGCGGAAGAGTCGGGTATACCCTTTGAAGAAGGCTTGATGAAGAACAGGTACATTGGAAGGACATTTATTCAACCCAAACAGGAAATTAGGGATCTAGGGGTGAAAATTAAGCTTAACCCGGTAGAACATTTGCTGAAAGGCAAAAAAGTGCTTATGGTGGACGATTCACTAGTCAGGGGAACCACCAGCAGGAATATAGTAAAGATGATCCGGGATGCAGGGGCTGTAGAAGTTCACTTGTGTTTAAGCTCGCCTCCGGTTATTAAGGCGTGTTATTACGGTATCGATACTGCTAATGAGGATGACCTGGTGGCTTCAAGAAAATCCGTGGAGCAGATCAAGGAAATGCTTGGAGTGGATGGTTTGCATTACCTGAGCTTAAAAGGCATGCTGGATGTTTTTAAGGAATGCAGGGATTGTTTTTGTTCAGCCTGTTTTGATGGAGCATATCCGGTTGAAATATCTGATTCCCAGGGTTCCGGTAAATTTGCGTTTGAATGAGCCGGAGCTTTAAAACAAGTCCCAATTGTTAGGGAGGCAGGAATATTGAAGAATAGAGAAGAAAAACTTACCTATGCATCAGCCGGGGTGGATATTGATGCGGGCAACAGGGCTGTTGATTTAATGCGCAACTCGGTCCGCAGCACATTCAGGCCGGGAGTTATGACCGATATAGGCGGCTTTGGAGGACTTTTTGAGCTGGATAGCCGCCGCTATAAGCAACCGGTGCTGGTATCTGGGACCGACGGGGTTGGAACCAAGCTGCGTGTGGCCATGCTTATGGACAAGCATGATACTATTGGCATTGATGCTGTGGCTATGTGTGTGAACGATATTTTAGTACAAGGTGCTGAGCCGCTATTCTTCCTGGATTACTTGGCAGTAGGCAAGCTGGTACCTGAAAGGGTTGCGGAAATAATTGCCGGGGTGGCTGAAGGCTGCAAGCAGGCAGGATGTGCCCTAATCGGCGGCGAAACTGCTGAAATGCCCGGCTTTTATAAGGAAGATGAATATGATATCGCCGGTTTTGCTGTGGGAGTTGTAGAAAAGTCAAAAATAGTGAACGGAGCGGGTATCACACCGGGAGATGTTTTAGTTGCTATCCCGTCTTCCGGCTTGCATAGCAACGGCTTTTCCCTTGTCCGGAAGGTTTTCTTTGAAGTGGCGGGTTATAATGTTGAAACTTATGTTGATGAACTGGGAAGAACGGTTGGGGAAGAAATGCTGGAACCAACCACCATTTATGTTAAGCAAGTACTGCCTCTTATAGAGCTGTATAAGATAAAAGGAATGGCTCATATAACCGGCGGGGGGTTGACTGAAAATATCCCCAGGGTTCTACCGGAAGGTACGGCAGCAGCAATTAACCGCGGTTCATGGACAAAATTGCCTGTTTTTGAACTGATTAAACGCATTGGCAATATTGATGAACAAGAAATGTTCAGGACTTTTAACATGGGTATAGGCATGGTTTTAGTAGTTGAGCAATCCCTTTCCGATAAGCTGGTGAAGCATATAAATAGTGGAGGGGGACAGGCGAAGATTATTGGTGAGATTATATCCTATCCCAAAAGGTGTGTAGTATACAGGTAGAAATGGATTCGTAAGACAATGTAAGGAGGAAACTGGTTTTGGACAAGCTGAGAGTAGGTGTTTTGGCTTCAGGGCGTGGTTCTAACCTGCAGGCAATTATTGATGCCTGTAACAATGGAAGCATACCGGCTGAGGTGAAGGTGGTTATAAGTGATAACCCGGGTGCAATGGCATTGGAGCGGGCAAAAAAACATGGCATAGAAGCGGTTTATATTGAACCACCCCAAAATAGCCGGGACAAAGAGGCTTATGAACAAAAAATTGTAGCAGAATTACGAAAACATGATATAAAGCTGGTATGCCTGGCCGGTTATATGAGGCTGGTCGGGGATGTCCTGTTAAAAGCCTATCCCAACAGTATTATAAATATTCATCCATCGCTGTTGCCCTCTTTTAAAGGCTTGAACGCCCAACAACAGGCTTGGGATTACGGTGTCCGGTACAGCGGTTGCACTGTTCATTTTGTTGATAGCGGAATGGATACCGGCCCGATTATTCTCCAGTCGGTAGTACCGGTATACCAGGATGATAAAGCAGAGGATCTTGCAGCACGCATATTAACTCAGGAACACATTATTTATCCGGAGGCCATTAAACTTTTTGCCGAAGGGAAATTGAAGATTGAAGGCAGAAAAGTTATCATATTATAGGGCTGGCAGAATGACAAATTCTTTTTTTGGGAAAGGGGAGATAATTAAATGAAAAAAAGGGCTCTCGTTAGTGTATCTGATAAGACCGGAGTTGTTGAGTTTGCTTCCGGGTTGGTAAAACTGGGTTATGAAATTGTTTCTACAGGTGGCACTGCCAAAGCATTAAAGGATGCGGGGGTACCGGTAACTTACATATCCGACGTAACAGGTTTTCCGGAAATCTTGGATGGCAGGGTAAAAACCCTTCACCCGGCAGTTCATGGCGGGATATTGGCAAAGCGTACCCCGGATCACCAGGAACAACTGGAAAAGCAAAACATAAATTTTATAGATATTGTTGCCGTTAACCTTTACCCTTTCAGGCAAACTGTAGCCAAACCGGGTGTCCAATTGGAAGAAGCCATAGAGAACATTGATATCGGTGGGCCTGCAATGGTAAGGGCTTCGGCTAAAAACCACCGCTATGTTCTGGTGGTTGTAAATCCCGAAAAATATAACGATGTGCTTAAAGCCTTAGAGAGCGGGCAAGTTGATTATAATTTCAGGCTTTCATTAGCCAGGGAGGCTTTTGCTCATACCGCTTCCTATGATGCTGCCATTGCTTCATACTTGAGCGGCATAGAAGGAAGTGACAAGGAATTTCCCGCTTTTTGGGAAAAAACTTTTGAACTTGCACAGGTATTGCGCTATGGTGAAAACTGGCATCAAAAGGCGGCTTTTTACCGGGATCCGGCTGCAACCGCCCCCTCGATCGGTACGGCCAAACAATTATCAGGCAAAGAACTTTCCTATAACAATATCTTGGACTTAAATTCAGCCCTTGAGTTGGTAAGGGAGTTTAGCGATCCGGCGGTGGTAATTGTAAAACATAATAATCCTTGCGGAGTTGCCTGTGCCCCGGATGTTGGACAAGCGTATAAA
>CAYUXS010000157.1:0-4008 GCA_964448915.1 uncultured Peptococcaceae bacterium | reverse complement strand
TAATCCCAATATGCTAATTTCGGGAGGGGATCACTTGGAAAAGGTAGATATTTTTAAAGATATTGCCGAAAGGACGGGCGGTGATATTTATTTAGGTATTGTTGGCGCAGTTAGGACAGGAAAGTCAACATTTATTAAAAAGTTTATGGAACTGCTGGTTATTCCAAATATTAAGAACCCCCATGAAAAGGACAGGGCACGTGATGAACTGCCTCAAAGCGGAGCAGGCAGGACCATTATGACCACTGAGCCTAAATTTGTTCCTAATGAGGCTGTAGAAATAAATGTGTCCCCCAGTTTAAAAGTTAAAATCAGGTTAGTAGATTGTGTGGGCTACAGGGTGGAAGGGGCTCTGGGGTATGAGGAAGAGGACGGTCCAAGAATGGTTTTGACGCCTTGGTATGAGGAGCCTATACCATTTCAGGAAGCCGCAGAGCTGGGTACAAGAAAAGTAATTTCAGAGCACTCAACAATGGGGATAGTTATCACTACCGACGGCACTATTACAGATATACCCAGGGAAAATTACATAGAAGCAGAAGAAAGAGTAATTGAGGAATTTAAAGATATTAACAGGCCATTTCTTGTTATCATGAATACAATAGACCCCCGGTCACCCGAGGTAATAGAACTTGCCGAAGAGCTTACTGCCAAATACGATGTGCCTGTAATTCCTGTAAATTGTGCAGAACTATCACAGCAGGACATTCTTGAAATACTGGAAAAAGTACTTTATGAATTCCCGGTTAACGAAGTAAACATATCCTTGCCCTTATGGGTAGAAGAGTTGGACAGCAAACACTGGCTGCGCAAGAAATTTGAAGATGCTGTCCAAGAAACAGTCCACCTGGTCAGAAGGCTTCGTGATATTAATAATGCTGTAGAGAGCCTTTCCGACTATGATTTTATATCTCAAGTCAGCCTGAATAAAATGGATATGGGCACCGGGGTGGCGGCAATGGACATCCACTCTAAACCCGAGCTTTTCTATCAGGTGCTTTCTGAAGAAACCGGTTTCTCGGTTGAAGGGGAACATGAATTATTCCGGCTGGTAAGTGATCTTGCGATAGCCAAGCGTGAATACGACAAGGTTGCCCAAGCACTGGTAGAAGTCAGGGAAACCGGATACGGTGTAGTAACGCCACGCTTGGATGAGATGAATTTGGAAGAGCCTGAACTTATAAGGCAAGGCAACAGGTTTGGGGTTAAATTAAGAGCAAGCGCACCTTCACTTCATATTATAAGAGCTGATATCACCACTGAAATTACCCCTATAATAGGAACTGAAAAACAATGTGAAGAATTGGTCCGCTATATGTTAAATGAGTTTGAAGAAAACCCGCAAAAAATATGGAACTCAGAAATATTTGGCAAATCATTGCATGATTTGGTAAGGGAAGGCATACAGAACAAACTTCATAGAATGCCTGAAAATGCCCAGATTAAACTGCAGGATGCTCTGCAGAAGATTGTCAATGACGGCAGTGGCGGTCTAATCTGTATAATAGTTTAAAAATCCGGCTGAAAGGCCGGTTTTTTTTGTATTTATAATTGATATTAGTTTAATTCAATGATATAATGTCTACCGTTGGTGGAATGTTATCCACCATGCATGGACAAGGGGATGCTTATGACCAAAACATTCAAAGATAAATTTTTTCTTGTTCAGGCAGACATACTCCCAGACTCTATATTAAAAGCAGTTATTGCCAAAGACTTATTGCTTAAAGGTGAAGCTGCCACCGTTATTGAAGCGGTGGCTAAAGTGCATTTAAGCAGGAGTGCATTCTATAAGTATAAGGATAAGGTTTTCCCCTTGCAGCCAGGCTTTACCGGCAACAATATTACCATAAACTTAACCCTTGAGCACCGGACCGGGATTCTTTCCCGGGTATTAGCCACAATAGCAGACTTGGGGGGAAACATAATTACAATAAACCAAGAAATGCCTTCTCACGGAAAAGCAAAAGTAGGCATTTACTTGGATATATCGAATACTACGGGAGACATGGACCAATTACTCAAAAATCTAAAAGAAATTCCCGGAGTAATAACAGTTTCCATTAATTAATGGAATTAACTGTCATAGATAAAGAGAAGGGAGAATCACATCGTGAAAAGTATTAAAATAGGGTTTATAGGACTGGGAACTGTTGGCTCGGGTACCTATAAAATTATTACCGGAAACAAGGAAAATATCACCCAAAAAGTGGGCTGCCAAATTGAAATATCCCGGATACTGGTTAAGAATATCAATAAAAACAGGGGTCTTGAAATAAATAAAGGCTTGCTTACCGACAAGCCGGAAGAGGTAATTGACAATAAGGAAATTGATATTTTGGTTGAAGTAATGGGCGGTATTGATTTAGCCAAAGAATATGTGCTCAGGGGAATTAAAAACGGGAAAAGCATAGTAACTGCCAATAAGGATTTAATGGCCGTACACGGAAAGGAATTACTGGAAGCGGCAGAAGCAAACCAAGTGGACCTGTTTTTCGAAGCCAGTGTCGGTGGCGGAATACCGATTATCAGGCCCCTCAAGCACTGTTTAGCCGCCAACAGAATGAAAGATGTCATGGGAATTATTAACGGCACCACCAACTATATGCTTACTAAAATGACTAATGAAGGCACTGATTTTCAATCAGTTTTAAAAGAAGCCCAAGAAAAAGGCTTCGCCGAAGCAGACCCCAGTTCTGATGTGGAAGGATATGACGCTGCCCGTAAAATAGCTATTCTTGCCTCAATTGCTTTTAATACCAGGGTAACCTTTGACGATGTCTATGTTGAAGGTATTACTGGAATTACCAAAGAAGACATAGCCTATGCAAAAGACCTTAACTACTTGATTAAACTCCTGGGCATTGCAAAGGATACCAATGAAGGGGTCGAAGTAAGGGTTCACCCATGTTTTGTGCCTGTATCCCACCCTTTGGCGTCAGTTAACGATGCCTTTAATGCAATATTTGTCAGAGGTGACGCAGTAGGCGATGCCATGTTCTATGGCCAGGGGGCAGGTGAACTGCCCACCGGAAGTGCGGTTGCCGCAGATATCATAGAAGCTGCAAGAAATAAACTTAAAAATATAACCGGATTGCACTGCACCTGTTATGAGAATAAGCCCATTAAGCCTATGGGGCAAGTAGAAAGTAAATACTATGTAAGGCTCAAGGTGCAAGACCGCCCTGGAGTACTTGCATCTATAGCTCATGCCCTAGGCAATAATAATGTAAGCCTGGCTTCAGTGCTCCAAAAGCATACTGACGGCCACATGGCTGAAATAGTCCTGGTAACTCACTTAGTTAAAGAGCAGGATATTCAAGATGCACTAAATATAGTAGAAAAACTGGATTGTGTAGGCGAAATTTGCAACCTAATCAGGGTAGAAGGAGACTAGAGGAGGATACAAATGGTCCGGGTACAGGTGCCTGCAACCACTGCAAACTTAGGCCCTGGGCTTGATTGCCTGGGGATGGCCCTGCAACTTCATAATACGGTTGAAATGACAGTCGCCTCATCGGGTTTGCATATTGAGATCCATGGAGAAGGGTGCTCTGAGCTGCCCAGAGATGATGAGAATTTAGTATACCAGGCTGCACTATCGGTTTTTAAAGAAGTTGGATTTAAGTGCCCCGGCCTTAAAATAAAATTGCATAATAACATACCTTTGGCAAAAGGGCTGGGAAGCAGTTCTGCAGCCATTGTCGGAGGAATGATTGCGGCCAATATTATAGCCGGTAACAATCTCGACCGGAATGAGATAATTAATTTGGCCAACAGTATCGAAGGGCACCCGGATAATATATCTGCCGCTGTCCTGGGCGGTATAGTAATTGCTGTGCCTTCTGACGGGGAAATAAAGTGTATTAAGATAAACCCGCCAAAAAAATTAAAAGTTGCCTTGTCAATACCGGATTTTCCGTTATATACACGAGCTTCCAGGGAAGTACTGCCTCAACAAGTCCCAATACATGACGCAACCTTCAATATTGGCCGGGCAGCCATCTT
>CAYUXS010000156.1:267-4008 GCA_964448915.1 uncultured Peptococcaceae bacterium | reverse complement strand
ACTCCGGCTAAGGGAACACTACCTGGCCCTGGCTACCTTGGGATCAGGTATAATTGTTTATATTTTTTTAAATGAGCAGGTAAATATAACCGGGGGCCCTTCCGGCTTTTCAGGCATTCCCTATTTTTCAATCGGCAGTTGGGAAGTTAATTCGGAAACCGGTTATTACTTCCTGGTCTGGTTTTTTACCCTACTGGCAATTTTATTTGCCAGGAACATAGTCCGCACAAGAACAGGCAGGGCTTTGCGGGCTTTACACACCAGTGAAATAGCCGCTACCTGCATGGGTATACCTGCATTTAAATATAAAGTGCAAATTTTTGTAATCAGTGCAGTTTACGCAAGCTTTGCCGGCTCATTATATGCCCATTATGTAACTTTTATGAGCCCATCACCCTTCGGTTTTCAGGCATCTGTTGAGTTTGTGCTGATGGCTGCCATCGGTGGGCTGGCCAGTATTTGGGGGCCCCTGCTTGGTGTATCTGTAGTACTGCTTTTAACAGAATTTTTAAAAGCGGTAATACCTGTGTTTATTGCTTCCGCCGGCGGGGAATATGAAATCATTTTCTTCGGCCTTATTTTGGGAATTGTAATGATCTTTATGCCTCAAGGGCTTACAGGCTGGATTAAAGAACGTATTTCGAAATATAGGGTTAAGCACCTGGCCGGCAATGTAAAAAACAATTCTGACAGCCTGATTAAAAACAAATTGTCTGCCGAAGATAAGGGGGCTTATTGATGTCTTTACTTGAAATAGAGCACCTTACCAAAAACTTTGGCGGCGTAACTGCTGTAGCCGATGTCAGTTTTGAAGTAAAACCCAATGAAATTGTCGCCTTTATTGGACCCAACGGGGCGGGTAAAACAACCTTATTTAACTTGATTACAGGTTTAAACAAACCTGATTATGGAAGCATAAAGTTTGAAAACACTGATATTACCGGGCTCCCCCCGGAAAAAATCTCTTCCTTAGGCATCAGCAGGACTTTTCAAAATTTACAGCTTTTTAACAATATGTCGGTTGTAGAAAATGTTATGGTAGGGGCCCACTTGCTTGGAAAAAAAGGAATGCTGCTTTCCGGCTTTCATTTTCCCGGAGTGGCCAAAGAAGAAAAAAAGATATTTGATAAGGCTATGGAAAAACTTGAGCTGGTAGGACTTGCTGATAAAAAGGACCTGCCGGTAGAAATACTGCCCTACGGCCAGCAAAGGTTGTTGGAAATCGCCAGGGCTATGGCAATGGAGCCAAAACTACTTCTGTTGGATGAACCTGCAGCCGGGTTGAATCAAGGAGAAACCGACGAGCTTGGGGATTTAATCAAAAAGCTGCCGGGAATGGGCATAACCGTACTTATAGTGGAGCACAATATGGACTTAATCATGGCTGTTTCACATCATATTGTCGTGTTAAACCATGGCTCGAAATTATTTGAAGGCAATCCTCATGAAGTGCAAAACGATCAAAATGTAATTACTGCTTACCTTGGCAAGGAGGTTGTATAAGTGCTTAAAGTCAACAACCTACATACATGGCACGGGTGGAACCATGCCTTGAAGGGGATTTCCTTCCACGTCCCTCCCGGCTGCATAGTAGCTATTGTTGGTGCAAACGGTGCAGGTAAAAGCACTTTGCTGGGAACCCTGGCGGGAATATACAGGTTTACAGAGGGAGAAATTATTATAGACGGTGAGATTAGTAAAAATTTGCCACCGGAAAAAGTTGTCCGGCAAGGCATCTGTCTGGTCCCTGAAGGCAGGCATATTTTCAGTTCCTTATCTGTTGAAGATAATATTATCCTGGGTGCCTATCATCGATGGAGCAAAAACCATCAAGTTAAAGAAGAAGTCAAACAGGTTATCGAACTCTTCCCTGCCCTGGCTCCCCGCCTCAAAGACCCTGCCGGCGGGTTAAGCGGCGGCATGCAGCAAATGCTGGCGATAGGACGCGGGCTTATGGCCAAACCAAAAGTTTTGCTATTGGATGAACCATCCCTGGGCCTTGCACCATTAATAGTTAAAGAAATATTTTCAACCATTGAAAACCTCAAGAAAAAAGGTACAACCATTCTTTTGGTGGAACAAAATGCAAGAGCTGCCATGCAGGTTGCCGACTGGCTTTATGTAATGGATCAGGGAAAAATTGTGTTATCCGGAAGCCCGGAAGATCTAAAGAAAGATCCCCGTGTACAGCAGGCCTATCTTGGCCGGGGGTATGTTGCGGCTAATAGCTGAAACAGCTGTAATAAATAAGTTTTAAATTTCATGTAAAATAAAAAAAGCGAGAGCTGATAGCCTTCGCTTTTTTTTTAAATCAACTATTTATTTTTTTAAGCAACCAGGCCATATTTTTCCCAAGGGTACGGAAGGTTCTTATACCTTCCTGGTCGTCTTGGATTTTCCCCAATGAAAGATTCCAATAGTTCGAGGAAGGGATAATCATTTCTGATATCCCAAAATAAAAGTTTATTGCTGAATAGACAAAATTAGAACCTGCCCTTCTTGCTGCAACTACTGCAGCCCCGACTTTTCCTTTTAACAGCGGCCTTGCGGCATAACCACTGCGATCAATGAGGGCTTTAACCTCAGTACTTACATTGCTAAAATATGTAGGCGAGCCAATTATTATGCCATCAGCCTCAATCATCTTTTCAATAAACATATTCATATCATCATCTGTCCGGGCGCACCTGTAATTACCATTTTCCTTGCATTTATTGCAAGCCAGGCAGCCAAATACCTTTTTGCCGCCAAGTTGTATAAATTCTGTTTCGATGCCTTCCTTCTCTAATTCTTCTAAAACAATCCTGATAGATTGAGCGGTATTCCCTTTTGGTTTAGGGCTACCATTAAAAGCTACAACTTTCAAAACAATCACTCCTTCTACAACTAGGCCCCAGTGTCAGAATTTTTAATTAATTCCAATAGATATATATAAATCCTGCGTAAAGTCAATAAATCATCATCCGGCAATTGGCCTAAGAATTTATGCAATATTTTTTTTCTCACATCCCATGTCTCATCAAATACTTTTTCCCCTTCCGGGGTTAATTCCAGCCATACCAACCTGCGATCATGGTCAGAACGTTTCCGGCAAATATAACCTGTTTTTACTAATCTATCGGCCATCGAAGTAACAGCGCTTAGTGAAACACCAAGGTATTCAGCAACTTCCGAAACAGTAGCAGGCCCGGCTTTTAAACGTTTAAGGGTAAAAAATTGTGGGTGGGTCAGTTTAGAATCAGAATCTTGAAAAACTTTGCCTGTAAGATGAAGCCCTACTTCCTGAAAGATTTCTTCCAATTCAAGTACTTTTTGGTTTATTGAATCTTTATGGGGGGCTTTCATAATTACACCACCTAGAAATTTAAACACATAAAGAATTTGATATGTTAAGTTTATGTCTGAAATTGTGGCCTGTCAATATTCTATAAATACAGATACAGCTCTAAAGTGGTTGCTTGCCAAGATCGCCGGATTTACAGTTCTGATAAGATTGTTTTCCAATCGCAATATTTCTCTATATTTTCCTTTATTGTTTGGATACTTTTTTTGTCGTCAGATAAAATATGCCTGGTAACACGGTTTAACATCTCTATAGTTGTATATGTATCATAATGGACTAAAATAATCGGCACCCCTTTTTCTTCGGCTTTTGCCAAAACCTTGACATCCGGATAAAGCCCTCCGGTTAAGATTAGGGCTGAAGTACCAGTTTCCAACGCTGCCAGTGCCAAATCCGCC
>CAYUXS010000156.1:0-257 GCA_964448915.1 uncultured Peptococcaceae bacterium | reverse complement strand
ATTGCCCCGACCATAATATCTTCAACCAGCAAATTTAAATTATTGTGGCCGGTTAAAATCTCCCCGCCAAATTCTTTATAAAACTCTTCCACAGTAGGCGCTGCTATTTCATCACACCTCGGTATCACCCCAAAGGTCCGGTAGCCTTTTTCCTCCAGAATAGGCGCGAAAACACCCTTGGCTTTGGCGACAATAGGCCAGGGAATATTATTAAAGAGGTTGCCTAACAAAGCGATATCTTTTGATAACAGCGATTC
>CAYUXS010000155.1:0-4011 GCA_964448915.1 uncultured Peptococcaceae bacterium | reverse complement strand
TTAAAAAGAATTAAGCCCAGGGAATTTATGGCCATCAAATTTGCTCTAGCCATATTAAGTGCCTTATCTGTTGCCGTTTTTGGTCCTTTTATTAACTTAATCGCAGATAAAATGATCATTTTCATAACAGGAGCATTAATTACCGGCTGGTTAAGCCCGGACCTATACCTTCGCAATAAGATCAACCTTAGAAAAAGTGAAATTGAAAAGGCAATGCCTGATGTATTGGATTTAATAACCGTTAGTATGGAAGCCGGAATGGGATTCGACGGGGCAATTTTAAAAGTGGCCGAAAAAAGTAAAGGACCGTTGGCTGATGAATTAACAATAATGCTCCAAGAATGCAATATGGGCAAAAAAAGAAGCCAATCCTTAAAAGATATGGCCCGGCGTGTTGAAGTCGATGATTTAACAACTTTTACCGGCTCGGTTATCATGGCAGAGCAATTGGGATTAAGCTTGGGACATATTTTACGTCTCCAGTCGGAACAATTAAGGCAAAAAAGACGGCAAAGAGCTGAGGAAAAAGCTATGAAAGCACCGGTAAAAATGCTTATACCGATGGTTGTCTGCATTTTTCCTTCTATATTTGTTATTCTTCTTGGACCGGCAATTATTAGCTTCTACGAAACTTTTGTTTCTTAAAAAAAATCAAATAAATAATATCCGGGAGAGTCAAAATGAAGAAGAAGATTAAAAAGGGTTCAATAGCACAACGGTTAAGTTTCAACATTTCTCTACTGCTGGCATTTTTAATGATCTCAGTGGGATTTATCAGTTATAACGCCAATCAAATTTCCCTGAAAAAAGAAACTATCGATAAAGGTTGGTTTTTAACAGAATCAAGCAAAGCAACCATTGCCGCTTTTCTTTCATCAGATAACCCGGCAATGGTACAAAACCTTATCTATAAAATGAAGTCTGCCGGAAAAGATATTGACTATATTTCTGTAATAAAAGAAGATGGATCAATTTTAGCCCATACCGATGTCATTCAAATCGGCAAAATAGTTTCAATAAAGGAAAAACCGTCCGGAGACAGAACGTTGAGAACATACCGGGATAAAAGTGGAAAACAGACCGGCTATGAATTCACCTCACCGGTAACCAATGACACCGGGAACCGGATCGGGTATTTACAAGTCGGCATAACTACCTCCGGTAAAAACAGTATATTATCCGCTCTGCTAATCAGCCTTGCCTTAACTGCCTTTGCCGCCCTGGCAGCCGGAATTTTACTGTCAAAAATAATAACCGGCAAGCTGCTGGTACGTCCTTTAAAAGAATTAAAAGATGCTACAGAATATATTTCATCCGGGGATTTTACCCGCCAGGTTACTGTTTATAAAATGGATGAGCTGGGAGTACTTGGAACATCTTTTAATTCTATGACCAGCCGCTTGGCAAACCTGTTTATGTCAGTAAGGTCCAGTGTTGCTGAACTAAACAAAAATAGTGAACTAATTATTAAGAAAAGCTGGGTATTAGAATTCAAAGACAATGATAATCCCGATCAAAACGGCATCTTTTCCCTCAACGACAAACAACTTGAAGCTCTTGAGGAAATAAACAAATCAGCAAAAAAAATACACCGGATGGTAGAACGCTTAAACAACCTGTCGTTTCAATTTAAGGTTTAACCATAATTGTTTTTAGAAATGATTTCATTTATTTTGGCAGACAGTTTTTCGGCAACCAACTCTGCACATTCGTTAAAAATAAAGTGTTTGTTTTCTTTAAAGAGGAGCATTTCTTTAGCCGGTGCATTAATCATTTGAAAAATCTTTTGATTATACTCAAATGGAAAAATCGGATCGCCTTCAACAACCAATGCTATTACCGGGCAGCTAATCCGCCCGTTATCGATGTTGCTTAAACGCTCACGGAACAAACTTGCCAGGAAATATAAGGGATAGTTTATTAATCCAATGGGATCGCCATAAAAAAGTTCATATATTTCTTTGTTTTCATCAAGCTGCCTGTCCTCCAAATAAAAAGAAAAAGGTATCTTTACTTTGGGGAATAAGAGAGCCGACAACTTAACAAAGGATACTACTGCCTTATAAGAATATTTATTTTTAATAAGATTTTTAAACCTAGTAAATTTGATACTCTCAGCAAGGTCCGGGATGAGTATATTATGGGGGAAAATTGCTTGTATCCTGTTGTCAATGCCGGCCAAATCAACAGCCAACATACCACCCAAACTTGAGCCAACCAAAAATACGCCCTTGCCAAACCTATTAACGGCGTATTCTATGGCATCAAGGCCGTTTTGAAGCATTTCTTCATAAGTATAAAGACTTTTTACCCGGGGGCTTTTCCCATGCCCCACCAAGTGTATGCCAATTACATTAAAATTGTTTAAGGCCATTAAATTTATAAAATCCTCATAAAATAACGGGTGGGTTTTAATTCCCGGGATAAAAACTATTACCGGGTCATTTTCATGGCTTTTCCAGATAGACAAGGCTATAGGGGCGGATGCTGATTCGATTATTACTTCTTCATAGCATTCGGGCCGGGTAACAATATTTAAAATTTTTTCAGCCTTACTCCTCATAGTGCCCTCTCCTGGTTTTCTTAGTTAATTCCAAAGCTGACCGGTTAATCGATGTAGCAAGTGCCGCCGCACCAAAACCATTGTCGATGTTAACCACACCAACACCTGCGGCACAACTGTTAAGCATTGCCAGTAAGGCGGCCAGGCCGCCAAAACTTGCTCCATAGCCGACACTGGTTGGCACCGCTATAACCGGGCGATCGGTTAAACCGCCTATAACACTCGGCAATGCTCCTTCCATTCCTGCAACTGCAATAACAACAGAAGCTTTCCTGATTGTATCTTGATAATGCAGTAGACGGTGAAGCCCCGCCACACCTACATCAAAAATATGCTTTACCGGATTGCCCATAGCCCTGGCACATACCACAGCCTCTTCTGCCACAGGAATATCGGCAGTACCTGCGCATATAACCAGTATTTGCCCGGGGTATAAAGGTTTTTCCGGCATACCATGGACTAAACAACGCGCATCCCGGTAATATTCAACATCCGGACAAACACCTTTTACAGCATTATAGACATCAAGATCTGCAAGTGTCCCCAGAACAGTCCTGTTTGTACCAGCCAGGTGTTGAAAAATTTCTGCTACCTGAGAAGGTTTTTTGCCGCGGCAAAAAACAACTTCCGGAAAACCGCATCTTATTTCCCGGTGATGATCAATTTTGGCAAAATCAATATCTTGATAGGGTAAATCCTTTAACTGCTCAAAAGCCTGCTCTACTGTAATATCGTTGTTGCTGAGACTCGCCAGTAATTCCCTCAACCTTTGACTGTCCATCTGGTCACTTCCTGGTAGCGTCTTTTTTATATATAATATTATATAAATCGGTGCGACGGTGTGCCAACAGCGGCATTTTAAGCCTTATTTCATTTAATCGCGCCATATTTATTTCGCAGGCAATCAATTGCTCCCTCTCATTTGCCTTGGCCACTATATCACCCCAGGGATCAACCACCATTGAATGTCCATGTACCTCATATGATGGCAATTTGACTTTTGCCGGCGATGCTGCAATAATATATAACTGGTTGTCAACTGCCCGGCATCTTACCAGCATTTCCCAGTGGGCGCGGCCGGTAATAGCGTTAAAAGCTGCGGGAACAACAACGACACCGGCACCTTTTAAAGCCATCAGCCTGAATATTTCCGGAAACCTAAGATCATAACATATCGCAACCCCGATACGGCCATACTCTGTGTCAACAACCGTGATTTGGCTGCCTCCAGCAATGCTTTCAGATTCCTTGACTTTAACACCTGGCAGATCTATATCAAACATGTGGAGTTTCCTGTGCCTGCCAATAAGCTCCCCTCGAGGGTTGAAAATAAAGCAGCTGTTATAAACTTCAGCGCCGTCTTTTTCAGGTACACTGCCCCCAAACAAGTATATCTTTTCTTCCCTGGCCGTCCTGGATAACATCCTGTAAGTATCCCCTTGCGGGTA
>CAYUXS010000154.1:0-4017 GCA_964448915.1 uncultured Peptococcaceae bacterium | reverse complement strand
AGGAAAGCTGGTTGGTATCCTGACCAACAGAGATCTTCGATTTGAACGAGACTTCACAAAAAAAATTGGTGAAGTTATGACCAAAGACAACCTGGTAACGGCTCCTGTCGGGACAACCCTTAATCAGGCCAAAGAGATCCTGCAGCATTATAAAATTGAGAAGCTGCCAATAGTTGACGAAAATTTCAACTTGAGAGGACTAATAACCATTAAAGACATCGAAAAATCCCGCCAGTATCCTTACTCTGCTAAGGATAAACGGGGGCGTTTGCTGGTGGCAGCTGCTGTCACTGTTACAGCAGATACTATGGACAGAATCGAGGCATTGGTTAAAGTTAATGTGGATGCTATAGTAGTAGACACGGCACACGGTCATTCCCGGGGAGTCATTGACTTAGTTGCAAAGATAAAAAATAATTACCCGGAACTTGCCGTTATTGCCGGTAACGTCGCAACTGCGGCAGCTACCCGTGCCCTAATTGAAGCTGGTGCCGATGCGGTCAAAGTCGGGATAGGTCCTGGTTCAATATGTACCACCCGGGTGGTTGCCGGTATCGGTGTCCCGCAGATAACAGCAATATACGACTGCGCCAATGAAGCAGTTGCTCATGGAATTCCTATTATTGCCGATGGCGGCATCAAATACTCAGGGGATATCACCAAGGCAATCGCCGCAGGAGCTGATCTGGTAATGCTCGGAAGCGTCCTGGCCGGCACGGAAGAAAGCCCCGGGGATATTGAAATCTACCAGGGACGCAATTATAAAGTATATCGCGGTATGGGCTCCCTGGCAGCAATGAAAGAAGGAAGCAAGGACCGCTACTTCCAGGACCAGGAAGAAAGCGATAAGAAACTGGTACCTGAAGGCGTTGAAGGCAGAGTACCCTTTAAAGGCTCGCTCTCCGATACAGTGTATCAATTGATTGGCGGATTGAGGGCCGGCATGGGTTATGCAGGCTGTAAAGATATCTATGAGTTAAAAACCAAATCACAATTTATTCAGTGCACGCAGGCCGGGTTGAAAGAAAGCCACCCGCACGATGTGGTCATTACCAAGGAAGCTCCAAACTATAGTGTCTAACAACTCTATTTACCGGCTATGAAAGCTTCAACACTGCTTATATCCGGCTGCGGCACATTGTATGAACTAAAAAAACACATACCTATTTAAAAGACCTGCAGTTTACCTGCAGGTCTTTTTAAAACAAATCTTTTGTTATCCTTCAAATAGCATATTGTCAAACCTCATATTATCCTCACAGCTTACATTTGACCCCACCCGTACCATCAAAACGTTAGCAGGGTGTTCTATAATATCCGGGTCATCAGTGGCCCTTCTGCTCAAGTCCACCGCACCAAAAAGCTTAGCCAGCATTTTTTGGTACTGAAAAAGATCAAGACCACTCGATTTTAAATCCCAATGCCAGCAAAACTCGACCGTAATGATAATGTGATTATCCATAACCGGATTGCTGAATGCTTCCTTCAGCAACGCAACTCCAATCCCGCGCTGGCGCCAGTCGGGACTAATCTCAATACCGCCAAGCTCTAAAACTGCGGGGTGTTTACTCCACCGGCTAAAACCATCAGGGTAGTGGAAAGTAACATAACCAACGATTTCACAACCATACCTGGCAATATACACCATCCCTTCAGGCAACCTGGCAATAGCCGACAGGGCTTCCTTTTGTTTGGCAGGAGGGCGGAAAACAGTCAGTTTATTATTCATGCAAAGTCCTTCAAGTTTTGCTGCTTCCAGCGGACCCTCTATTAATACTTCCCCCAGGGAGGTCTTTAGAGATTCAAATGCACAACATGCTGTGCTCATACAAGCTCCCCCCACATGTATTTTAAAAAACCGTTTACCATTAAAACCTTAATATTGACCATTCGGGCTCGTTTTTTAACCTTTCACAATTATTATATGCATGTAGGACCTTCTAATCAATATTAATGTTCACCTCTTGTCCCTAATTCCTGGAGCGAACGGATATTGTTGAATTATGATGGAATTATTTTACATTTATTTATTACCAATAAAAGGAAACTAATTATTTATGCTGAATTATTAAGTACAGAAAAGTAATAAGCACAAGGAAGGTGACCTTTGAAAATGGCCGGGAAATTAAATTCCCTCACTGACGTTTTAAAGAAAACTTTATTCTTTTTTGAAGCCCTGTCAGTAGGCGAGTTGGCTCCACACGTCCACAGGAGGATGCTTAAAGATTACAGCCTGCAACAGGTAGAAGAAAAGGTAAACCTTTGCCTCAAACAAAATGAATGCTTTTACAGTGAGAAAGAATACTGGCGTTTAAACCTTGAAGGGAATAAAGACAACGATCAATTTTACTCATTGCTGCTTAAAAAAGGCCAACCGCAAAATCTCCGTGAAATTACCAAAAATATAAATACTAGAAGAAAAAAGGTCAAAAAGCTGTTTTCCGAGGAAGCCAGCCTGATATCAGACGGAAGGTTTGTCCAATTGGAAAACGGGTATTGGGGTTTAACCGAGTGGGAGGTTGAAAGCAGCCACTACTCCCTTAAAAATTTAGTCATAAAGGCTATGAAGATTCATCCTGGCGGTCTTTCGCTTCAGCAGTTGCACCAGTTGTTAAATACCTGGCGAGAAACCGATATCAAGACGCTCGAAAATGTCCTAAAAAAATTTCCTTATTTTGAAACAGTTGGGGAGGGTGTATGGAGTTACAATCCCACCGTAAGGGTTGTTTATGAAGAATTGCTCAAGAAATTTCTCGGTATGATCGAAAAGCAAAAGCAAAGATGGCATCGTGACCGGAATAACTGGAAAAACAAATCTGCGTTCTTACAAAACAACCTGGAGGAAGCAATTGCCGGGCAAAAGGAGGTAGCAGCAGCTCTGGCAGAAAAAATGGAGATAACCGGTCAGCATGATTATCTCCTGACACAGATGGCGGAAAAAGATTTGCTGCTTTCTCTTCGAAAAAAAGAAATTTTTCGCTACCGAGAGCATATCAACAAATTGGAGTCCAAATCCAACAGTATACTGCACCAGTGCCGTCAGTGGGTTAGACGCGCGAGAGAAGCTCAAGAGGAAATCAACAGACAGAAGGAGATTATTGCCAAGAACCATGGTACTCTGGAAGCTTTGTTTATTAAACTTCAGCAGTATAAAGAAAAAGACAGGGAAAATAAGCTGAGGATATCAGAGTTAAAGGAACAGCACAGTACAAGGGTGGCGGAGCTTCAGACAGAAATTGTGGAATTGAAACAAAAGATCGAACGAATACGTGAGATGTCGGCAATTGAGGAGCGCCGGCTTTATGAAGAAATTAACTCGCTCAGTAATGACTTGACAAAGTCCCTTAGAGTTGAAGAGGAACAGCAGCGTTCATTCCTAATGGCACAACAAGAACTGGCAGCAGCCAGAGAGGAATGCCTGGAGTTGGAAAACATACTAAGAAATCCCTTGATCAGGATAATCATCAAATTATGTTCACTCTTTAACAGAAAACATGTTAAAATGACCACATAATACTAATCAATATCAAACATTACGACTGGCATGAAAAAGAAATATCAATACAAGTTAGTTTTTAATAAAGGGGTGAATTTCCGGCAGTAACAAAAACCTCCTGATACTGCATAATATGGATTGGTAAGTAATGGATTACTTACCAATCCATATTATTTTGTATGGGAGGGCAGGTTTTGCAAATATATGATGCCATAAATTCCTTTGGTCCAGCAATCAACTTAAATAGCAGTACTGACCTGAAATTAAATGACGACGAAATATTACTGGCAGGCAAAGTCAATGAGGAAAGAGCTAAGTACAGTCTGCCACTGCTTTCAATTGATTGGAGATTGGTCAGACTAGCCCGAATAAAAAGTAATGAAATGTTTGATGAGAATTATTTTGGCCATATTTCACCAGTGTACGGTACTCCTCTTGACATGGTAAAAAAAAGTGGTATAACAGCCAGGGTCATGGGTGCGGAAAATATAGCAAAGGCTAAAACAATTCAGCGAGTTCAT
>CAYUXS010000153.1:3763-4036 GCA_964448915.1 uncultured Peptococcaceae bacterium | reverse complement strand
CACTAAAAGATATAATAGACAATAACGCAAGAACCGCTCAATCACAATATCATGCCTTGTCAACTTATGGCAACAATTACGTTTCCGCAGGAAAAAAGATGCTGCAATTGGCTCAATGGTCCACAGCCTGCTTATTTGACCTATTTGTTTCATCTACGTCCCGTAATTGATAATAAGGCGCCATTTAAGCACCAATACATCCTTTCAATGCAATGATATGGCCTTTAAAGGAGTAAATAATGCATTTTTATGTAAAATAACATATAATCTTCA
>CAYUXS010000153.1:0-3753 GCA_964448915.1 uncultured Peptococcaceae bacterium | reverse complement strand
GAACAGTGTTCGCCCGTTCCACGTCAAGTAGGGGGGATTTGCGAGCGATCACTGATCGCCCCTACGAACCAAAAAGTTGGACTTAGGTCGTCCTATCCCTCTATAGTTCAATAAAGCATGAAAAAATTTAAATATTTTTATGTAAAATAACATATAATCTTCACAATAATATTTTTAACGGGATGTATATTATGACGGATAAAAAACCGGACAACATAAAAAAATGCCCTGATATGTGCATTATTGACGAGGATAAAATTTGTGATAATTGCTGCGAATGTTATATCTGTGATTTAGACCCAAATAAACTTTGTGATAATTGTGCAAAGTGCATTGATACTGCAGATTTTAAAGCTATTGAAATTACAGAAATCTTATATGACAATAATATTTTTAAATACGGCAAGAATTACAAAAAAGAAAACAACAATAAAAAACAGCAGGATTAACGAATTTAATGGAACAAAAGTGGTTCCGATAAGATATATTATGTAAACTATATTAAAAAGCTCCGTTTGTTTCCCTTCTACCTCTCCGTTATTTCCGGGCCCCAATTAATACACTCTTTAACTTTTTCCCAGTTTACCGGAGTACAAATTCATTTTTTCTGGATTTTACGCTGTTAAAACTGCTATTATTGACTTTAACCCAGACCCCTTTAAAAAACGCCGAAATACTTACTTAGTCTTCCCTATTTGATGTTATTCAGGATATTTAGACAATTATTGCAGTTGTTATTAATGTATTAATGAGTTAATATGGACAGGTGCTTGTGTGTCAAATAAAAATTAGATAAAAAAATATGTGACACCTATGCAAGCCATTTTAATGGTTTTCTTTTTTTATTTGTGTTTTTGGGGAGGTGTTATTGTGACAGTAACATTAAGCGTGGTAGCTACAATGGGCCTGGTATGCGTTATTGGTTATATCTGGTCAACTTTAAAATCAAGAACTTCTGAAGAATAAAAAATTTAAGTGATTATTACTCCAGTTTAACAAAGTATAAAAAATCCGGCTAAAGCCGGATTTTTTTTATATTTTTTTTATTTTATAATAGAACAATCATAATCAGTTATTGTTACGAGCCAGCGGCCCCTTTATACTGCTTGCTCTTTATTAACTCATCATAACACTTGACCAGTTTTTCCGCACAAGCTCTTGAAGATATTTTAAATGCGTTTTTGTACGCAGTTTGCCCCATTTTATCCCTGAGGTTCCTGTCTGACAGCATTAAATCAACTTTTTCCTCAAAATCTTCCATTGAATTACCAGTAAGAAAACCGTCCTCTTTATCAACTACAATGTCTCTGACACCATAGGCGCTCACAGCCACAGTCGGGACACCTGCAGCTTTTGCTTCGCCTATTACCAAGCCCTGAGTTTCTGTCATCGAAGAAAAAACAAACAAGTATGAGCCGCAATAATATTTTATTACTTCCTTCCTGTCTAAGGCACCGGTAAATATGACTTTGCTTGCCAACCCCAGCTCCTTGGCTTTATTTTTCAGGTTTTCTTCCTCCGGACCACCCCCCACCAGCATTAGGCGGGTATCATGGTGTTTTTTATGGATCCTGGCAAAAACATCTATTAGAAACTCAAGGTTTTTTTCCTGGCCCAGCCTGCCAACGCACAGCAATACCCTGGTGCCCTCGGGTAAATTATGCTTTTGTTTGATATAATCCTTATATCTACCCGTATCAAAACTTTCAATATCAATACCGGTAGGTATAGTTTTAATTTCAACATTAACCCCGTTTTTCCTCAGGTGTTCGGCTATTGACGCTGTGGGTGTAATTACCAAATCACAACTGTTGCAAAAATCGCAGTAATACCTCCTGGTAACTTCTTTGGCAAGTTTTTGGGCAAAAGGTACGTAATGGGTGTAAAGATCATATAAAGTATGAAATGTAAACACCAGCGGGACACCCAGTGACCTTGCATATTTTGCTCCAAGCCTGCCCAGCATAAAGGGTGAATGGATATGGATAATGTCCGGTCTTAACCTTTTGATAGTAGGTCTTAGCCTTATAGATATAGGGATAGCAATTGTAAAATCGGGGTTGGTAGGAGCCGGCACCGATGCAAATCTAAAAACCTTTTTATCTTTTTCATAATTTGGGTAACTCGGAGCAAAAATATTAACTTCATGCCCAAGTCTGGTTAAATCCCTGGTAAACAAATCAATTGACTCAACAACCCCGCTTTTATAAGGGCGGTAACTGTCAGTAAATATTCCTATTCTCATGGCTTCCCCCTTAAGTATCCCCTATTAGAAACCCAGCTCTATTATAGCACATGTTGCCATTAATCAGCCCAGCGGTATATGTAATCGTAGACCTTCCAGGCCCCGTATTTATTGGACAATTTAATCTGCCCGCTTATTAGTTCATTGTTTCCAGTATCGACATCTTCTATTCTTACAACAACCTCTGCAACCGCATATTTACCATTGTTATATAAAATCTTTATATCCAAAACTTTGGCAATACTATACCAATCGGTGGGCAGTTTTACAAAATCCCAGCACTTCCCTGTCAACTCTTCCAACAGCGGGTCTGTGTAGTATTTTTTCAAGATATTTCCAACCTTTTCCCTGTTCGTCGCATACATCCATGAATCATCCTCAACTGCACCAATAATTACTTTTTCAAGCATATACGGGTGTTCTGCTATTCCCTGGATTGGCAAAGACAGGCTGATTAAAATGGTTAATAAAAAAGAACCCGCTATCTTTTTTATCATTATTACTAACACACCTCCATATAACTAACTTCCACATATGGAGGCATTTTACCTTGCCATATTTTGCCATTTATAATCGACTGCGCTATTTTTTTATTGCAGCAATCCAAACATTTCTTCAATTATTGAAAAAAAACCGCCTTCTACACGGCGGTACGACAAACTTTTAATTTGCCAATACTCAATGTCTAGGGTTGGCACTGACCACTTGAATCGCTGTCGTTAAGGCTGACGCCACTTGGGCCTTGCCGCTGATTAAATCAAAATCAACCCTTTTCAGGATATTCCCCTTTTCCCCAACCACATACTGGGGAGGGATTTTATTCAGGGCCAGTGCTTTTATATCCTCTTTACACTTATCGCATGTGCAGATACCGGGATCCTTTTTTCTATACTCCTGAAACACCCTGTCGAACATTTCATTAACCACAACTTCAACAATATTTTTATACATTTTACCCCTCCCAGCAATCAGGGTATTCATTTTCAATTTATTTTTCAACACCCAGGGATATTCCCAACTGTTGGGCTGCTTTAAGCAGCTCACTGTCAAGGGGTATTTTGCGCTGGCAGCCAACCGCTTCTTCCAACTTAACACATTCAATTTTGGTGCCCCTTAAACAAACCATATGGCCATATTTCCCCGCCATCAGGTAATTGACGGCTGCAACTCCATATCTGGTGGAGAGTATACGGTCGTAAGCCGTTGGGGAACCTCCCCGCTGCAAATGCCCCAGCACTGTCACTCTTGTTTCCTTGTCTGTTAGGCTTTCAATTTCATTTGCCACTTGATGACCTATTCCGCCTAACCTTACAGGTTCAAAACTGCCTTCCACTATTTTATGAACAACTACACTGCCACCGATAGGCCTTGCCCCTTCTGCAACTATAACTATGCTAAACTGCTTGTTTTGCCTGCTTCGTTGTTTTATTTTTTCAATCACGGCATTAATATCATAGGGCAATTCAGGTATCAAAATAACATCAGCACCACCGGCAAGTCCTGCATTT
>CAYUXS010000152.1:950-4095 GCA_964448915.1 uncultured Peptococcaceae bacterium | reverse complement strand
AAATTTTATTCTTAAAAACCATGTTATCAAACTCTTTTCTTTTGGGAGGACCTGCAGTCCTCCCACCCCTCCTCCGGTATTTTGATTTTAACTCCCTTTCCTCCAATAAAAATTCAATCGTGTCAGGTTTGAATATTTTTCCCATCGGTGAAATCACTGATACTCCTTTAGCAAGCAAAATGGCTGCGAGCCCCAGATCCTGGGTAACAACTATATCCCCATTTTGTGTCAAAGTTATTATTTTCATATCAGTCTCCTGTGGACTATCCCCAACTACAATGTGGTTTTTCCACTCTATGGCATGGTTGAAACTTGCTACTGTCAACAACTCTATATTAAATTCATTAGCCGCATCCATGCATATTTCCAACACACGCCTCGGTGCGGCATCAGCGTCAACAATTATTTTCATAATCCACCACGGCTATGGCCCCGTTATATTAAAAGCTGTTATACTTAAATTACAGGGTGTATAATATTCCGGAGAATATATTATAACAAATATTTCCTAATTACCAACAGCTAATGCTTTTAACAAAAGATGCTGGCGGAAATAATTAATTATAAAGACAATCCTTTAAATTTCGATAAATAAATTATAGCAATTGAGGTGTATAACTTTGCCGGATCCGAGGCCAATCGGTTTTTTTGACTCCGGTGTGGGAGGTCTATCAGTATTAAGAGAAGCAAGATTGCTACTCCCCCATGAAGATTTCATTTATTACGCTGATTCAGCATATTGCCCGTATGGTATTCGAACTCCCGCTGAAATTGTGGACAGGGCAATAAAAATCTGTGACTTTTTAGTACAACAGGGTTGCAAAGCCTTGGTTGTTGCCTGCAATACCGCGTCAGTTACCGGACTTGAAATTTACAGGAAAAAATATACCGTACCAATAATTGGTATGGAGCCTGCGGTAAAACCTGCAGCCAATGTTTCGAAAAATGGGAAAATAGGTATTTTGGCAACCAGTGTAACGCTTTCAGGAGATCGCTTTTCTTCGTTGCTGCAGAGATACCAAAACGGTTCAGATGTGTATTCCCAACCCTGCCCCGGTTTGGTGGAAATAGTGGAAGCAGGCAATCATAACACTGCCGAGGCAGCCGAGCTGTTAAAAAATTACCTTAAACCATTGTTAGACAATGGCGTAGACACTATTGTACTTGGTTGTACCCACTATCCCTTTTTAAAAAGCACTGTTAAAACAATTGTTGGCAGCGATGTTGTAGTCATTGACACCGGAGAAGCAGTCGCAAAACAAATTCAAAGAGTTCTTAAGAGTAACAATGCTGAAAAAAACACTGCCGAAACCGGTAAAGAAACTTTTTATACCAGTGGAAATATTAAAAAGGTCAGTAATGTAATAAAGAAACTTTGGGGCGGGGATCCAGTGGTTGACTTTATTCCGCTATAAAATAAAGACAGCCTGTCGTGGGGTGCATTTAAAAATGAATCGTAAAATAACCGGCATTATTTGTATAAGCTTTGCTTTGTTGTTGTTTGCAACTGTATTTTATGTGCTCCCACGATTGAAAAACCTTTTTGTGACACTTCTGTCCTCCCTTGCAACTGGACAAACCGGCGGTTACAATCTATCTTATTTAAATAATTATTTTCTTTATGTTTCTGTAGGATTAAGTATTTTTACATTGGTTGTTGCAGTTATAACTATTTTGGCCATAAGACATTTGCTAAGCCCGGTTGACAAGTACATTAAACAAATACAACCATTTTTCCCCCCGCAAAATAAAATGGATTGCAATAATACCCTGTCAACGCTAAATACTGCAACCAGCCATGCCTGCATAATAAATTGCATTCCTATGGGTATGATGATAGTCAATAACCGGGGCATAATTCAGATTTTCAACAAAGAAGCCGGGATCATAGCAAACTTGGATCCCGGCAAAGTAATTGGCTCCAATGTGGTTACTGTTTTTTCAAATATGATTTATAACAAAATAATGGAAGTAATCACAACCGGCAGGGAAAACTTAAACTTAAGAAACATCCTTAAAGTCGGTGAGCTATTTAAGGAAATCCTATTTAGCATCAGCCCTCTAAAGGCTGACGATAAGACCATAGGCGCACTGGTAATCTTCCAAGATGTAACCCCGCAACAAAAAATGGTCGAACTGGAAACAGCTTATAGTGTATCAAAGAACCTGGCAAGTCAAAAAGATTTGGAAAGCGCTGTTAAAATTATTGCCGGTTCAGCCGCTTCCATTGCAGACGTAGAATATGCTACTGTTTTTTTGGCAGACAGTGATGGCCGGCTGTTAATTATGTCTCATTACGGTTTGCCCGAAGAAACAGTTAAAAGATACAATGATTCCCCTATACATATTGAGAGCCCGGAAATCAAAAAACTTTATTCTAAAATGGTGCCCTTAATCCACGGAAGTATTATTAATAAACCGGAACTACAACCGTTTCTAATTATACCTGGCATCCAGTCAATGTATTCTTTCCCGGTAGTTAATTCCAATAAATTAATCGGCATGATTAACCTATACAGCCCTGAAAAGGATAAACTGTCAAAAGACACAATATACCTTATCCATTCCATGTCAGGGCAGCTTAATACGGCCATAGCAAATTTTTATGAGTTGCAAAAGAGCAGGGCTTTGGCAATACTCGACGGATTAACAGGATTATACAATAAAGCTTATTTCCTAGAACTGCTGAAAAGTTTGTTATCCAATTCAGCGGCGCTGGGTTCTACATTAACAATTGCCATGCTCGATATCGATAATTTTAAAAGGATTAATGACACTTATGGCCATCAATTTGGGGATGAGGTATTAAAAAAGATTGCCGGCATCATTTCTCTTAATGCCCGGAAGGAAGACAAGGTATGCCGGTACGGTGGAGAAGAATTTTCTATCATCATGCAAAATACATCTAAAAGCGATGCAATTGCTGTAATTGAAAGAATCCGTGATGCCATTGAAAAAACTTTATTTGACCAACCTGAAGGTACTCCTGCCACAAGAATTACTATTTCCGGAGGAGTTGCCAGTTACCCTGATGATTCACTTAACCTGGAGGAGCTTATTTTATATGCTGATATAGCTCTATATGCAGCTAAAAAATCAGGTAAAAACAAGGTTTTAGGTTATACAATTAACCAGAAAATACTGT
>CAYUXS010000152.1:0-940 GCA_964448915.1 uncultured Peptococcaceae bacterium | reverse complement strand
ATGAGCTATCAGCTACCAGCTGTCAGCTTTAGATCATCATAAAAGAAGGCAGCATTTTACAACTGCCATTTTATCTCCATTATATCCAAGTTTTAATTACTCTTTGTGAGGATGAGGACCAACTCTTATTGAAAGAGCTTACGGGCTGCCAGCAAGACACATGAAAGCATCGCAACCGGGTAGTGCATGGACGCATATACGCAGGCGATGGACGGTCGTTAGTGACAAAATTAGAGCTGGCTCAACCGTAGTATCTTGCACGGACTGAAATATCCACTCCCTCACACCGGGTCAACTTTAAGCTTGAATAGAAAGAAAAAAATAGCAGCTGCAGAGCACTGCTATTTTTTAGTTTTAAGGAATGGCTTCCAAAGCTGACAGCTGATAGCTGACAGCTGAAAGCTGACAGCCAACGGCTATTACTGACATCTGACAGCTAATAGCTAATAGCTAATAGCTGACAGCTGATAGCTGACAGCTGACAGCTAATTCTCCGTATTCCTTAAGTCCCTGATAAAAGCTGTTATCTCGCCAATTGTATCCTCACCGGAAGCTATATATTTCAATACGCTGGGATTTAGGCCTATGTCTTGAGCCAATTTCTGCGCTGCTTTAAACTCCGCCCCTAAGCAATTCCTTTCCCTCGCCAGGCATTCGTTACCACTGCACGCTACCAAAGCCACCGCCTGTTTACCGTCCTCAATATCTTTCAAAATCATTCTCAGATCAATTGAGTCAACACTTGGTAACACCTTGATTCTTATACCCTCGATGTTTGGCACGTTATCCAGGAGTTTTGGGTTTACTTGCCTGCCAATTACGTAGCGGCACATATATATTACTGCCAGTGAAGTGTCTTTTTTCTCAATATCCCCATCCAGCCAGGCTTCACCGCAAACCCTTGCTGCCATCTCTATTGCTCCGGCCGGGCACACAGATG
>CAYUXS010000151.1:0-4102 GCA_964448915.1 uncultured Peptococcaceae bacterium | reverse complement strand
CCCGCATATTTTGCAGCTTGGGCAAACTTCACCAGGAAGTCTAAATCGCTGCGGGAGGCGTCTTCGGCGTTTACCGAGATATACATACCTTCCTTTTTGGCAAACTCAACCGCAGCAACCATGTTATCCAGAACCCATTCCCTTGATTTCCGTAATTTATGTTTAATGTGTATGTCTGACGTAGATATTGAAATAGCCACCGCATCGACACCGCATTCCAGCGATAACTCAATATCCTTTATTACTGGCCGGTTCCAACCCATGATGCTTGCCCTTAAGCCGGCTTTGCATATAGCTTTAATGGCCTCTTTTTCATCCCCGCCCATAGTTGGGATGCCCGCTTCAATTTGATGCACGCCCAACTCATCAAGAAATTTGGCTATCCTTAATTTTTCCCGGTTTGCAAATACAACCCCGGCTGTTTGTTCCCCGTCTCTCAAAGTAGTGTCGACTATTTTAATCTTATTATCGCCCACAGTCCAATTCATCCTTTCAGTTACATAGGCAACATAATTCAAGACAAAAAGAAACGGCTGTCAAAAGCCGCAAATGACCTGCCAATATCATAACAAAAAATTAACTGGTTGAAAAGAAAATAATCATTTATACCAGAAAGTATACACTATACTTGTTTTTTACAGGTTTTCTGGACTGACGGGTTATATAAAGCTTACTTGATTTTTTCCTTTAACATTTTGTTTACCAATGCAGGATTGGCCTTTCCTTTGGTAGCCTTCATAACCTGTCCCACCAAAAAACCCAAAGCGTTTTCTTTGCCGGACAGGTAGTCCTCAACTACTTTGGCGTTGGAAGCCAGCACTTCATCTACAATTGAGGAAATAGCCCCTTCATCGGATATTTGAACCAAGCCTTTTTCTTTAACGATAATCTCAGGGTCCTTCCCGCTTTCAAACATTTCCTCGAAAACCTTTTTTGCTATTTTCCCGCTAATCGTCCCGCTGTCAATCATTTTCAGCATACCTGACAGGTGCCGGGGTTTAATATTGCATTGGTTGACTTCCAAGCCGTTAACATTCAACAACCTTAAGAGATCCCCCATAATCCAGTTGGCAACTGTTTTGGCATTTGTATATCCAGTGGCCAAGCATTCTTCAAAAAAATCTGCCAAGTCCTTGCTTGAAGTTATCACCGAGGCATCATAACCAGGCAACCCATATTCCTCAATATAGCGGGCTTTTCTTTGGTCAGGCAGTTCCGGCAAAGATGCCTTTATCTCATTAACCCATTGGGGATCAATCACCATAGGCACCAGGTCGGGATCCGGGAAATACCTGTAGTCATGAGCCTGCTCTTTGCTGCGCATTGATATGGTAATTCCCTTGACATCATCCCATGTCCTTGTTTCCTGAACAATCCTGCCTCCTTCTTCAAGCACCTCAATTTGGCGCTGCACTTCATACTCCAAGGCCCTCTGGAGTGCTTTAAAGGAGTTCATGTTTTTAATTTCAGTTTTAGTGCCTAATTTGTCGCTTCCTGCAGGCCTTACGGAAACATTGGCATCACAGCGCAGGGAGCCTTCTTCCATTTTGCAGTTGGATACGCCGGTATACTGGATAATAGCCTTAAGCTTTTCCAAATAAGCCCTTGCTTCCTCCGGAGAGCTTATATCCGGTTCTGAAACAATCTCAACCAACGGAACCCCGGTGCGGTTATAATCAACCATAGAATATGGGCTTGTAGTAATGGTGCCTTGGTGCACCAATTTTCCCGCATCCTCTTCCATATGTACCCGGGTTATGCCAATCTTTTTAACACCATTGCCCAGATCTATATTGAGATAACCATGTTCAGCAATAGGTAAATCATACTGCGATATCTGGTAGTTTTTTGGCAAGTCGGGATAATAATAATTCTTGCGATCAAATTTAGAAAACTCCGCAATGCTGCAATTAAGTGCCAATCCTACCCTAATGGCATATTCAAGCACCTTTTTATTGAACACCGGCAAAACACCGGGCAAGCCCAGGCAAACCGGGCATACATGTGTATTGGGATCCCCGCCGAATTCGGTACATGAGGGGCAAAAAATTTTAGTATTGGTCTTTAATTCAACATGAACCTCTAATCCTATTACAGTTTCGTATTGGGCCACTTAACCGGACCTCCCTATATGGCTTCCAGCCGCTGGCTGCAAGCTAAAAGCCGACTTATCAGAATAAGCAGTTAGATATTTGGAAATTTTGTATGGTGGTCTGTGCTTCTCTCAAAAGCATGGGCTACCTGCAAAAGGGTCCCTTCATCAAAAGGCTTGCCTATAATCTGCATCCCCACCGGAAGCCCATCGGAAAAGCCTGCAGGTACCGATATGCCCGGGTTCCCTGCGAGGTTAACCGAAATTGTGGTAATATCCGACAAATACATTTGCAGGGGATCATTTACTTTTTCACCTTTTTTAAACGCTGTTGTAGGAGATGCCGGGGAAATTAAAACATCATATTTCTCTAATGCCCGGTCAAAATCTCTTTTTATCAAAGTTCTGACTTTTAATGCTTTAAGGTAATAATCATCATAATACCCGGCCGATAACGCATATGTTCCCAGCATAATCCTTCTTTTTACCTCCGGGCCAAAACCCTGGCTGCGGGTTCTTGTGTACATGTCCACTATGTCCTCAGGGTTTTCCACCCGGATACCGTAACTTACCCCATCATACCTGGCCAGGTTTGAACTTGCTTCCGCAGTTGCGATCAAGTAATAAACCGGCACTGCATATTTGCTGTGGGGCAGTGTAGTTTCCTCAATTTCAGCACCCTGGGAAGCCAGTACTTTTAACGCATCGTTAATGACCCGGCGAACACCGGGATCTATTCCTTCTCCCATGTATTCCTTGGGAACCCCGACTTTTAATCCTTTAATGTCTTTGTTTAAAAATGTTGTATAATCGGGTCTGTCCCCGGGAACCGAAGTGGAATCCTTGGGATCGTAACCTGAAATAACATTCAACATTAAAGCACAGTCTGTAATATCCCTGCTAAAAGAGCCAATTTGATCCAAAGATGAAGCAAAGGCAATCAATCCATATCTGGAAACCGCGCCATATGTAGGTTTAATTCCAACCACGCCGCACAATGATGCGGGCTGCCTGATGGAACCGCCGGTGTCCGACCCCAAAGCAATCACAGCTTGTCCCGAAGCCACCGCTACTGCAGAACCTCCACTGGAGCCGCCCGGCACCCTGTCTGTGTCCCAGGGGTTTGATACCGGGAAAAAACCTGAGTTTTCACTGGATGAGCCCATAGCAAACTCGTCCATATTGGTCTTTCCGACAACAACCATTCCCTGGGCCAGCAACTTTTCCATTACTGTTGCATTATATGGCGGGATGAAATTACCCAGTATTTTTGAAGCACAAGTAGTCAGTATGCCATCGGTGCATATGTTGTCCTTTATGGCCACCGGTATTCCCGCCAAAGGCGGCAAGTCTTCACCGGATGCGATTTTTTTATCTACCGCCCTTGCTTGTTCCAATGCCTGTTCTCCGGTTACAGTAATAAAAGCTTTTAATTTATCGTCTGTTTTTTCTATCCTATTCAGAGCCGAGCGGCATAATTCTTCAGCACTTACCTCTTTAGACGACAGCATACGGCTCAACCGGTGCGCTGTCATATAATGAAGATTCAAATTAATCCCTCCACAGTATCCTATACGATTTTCGGCACTTTAAAGAAATTGCCGTCCGCATCCGGGGCGTTCTGCAAAGTTTTTTCCAAAGGCAAATGCCCTCCTACCTTATCTTCCCTGAATACATTCTTAAGCGGAAGAACATGGGCGGTGGGAGGAATCTCTCTTGTATCCAATTCTTCGAGCATACTCGCATATTCCAACATGGCATTTAGCTGCTTGGAGTACAATTTCTTCTCCTCGTCAGTAAGTTCCAACCTGCTTAGAAGGGCCACATGCTCCACATCAGCGATGGTGATCATTATTAACACCGTCCTTAAATTCCTTAACCTTGACCCTTAAAAATCATAGGCATAATACTGTAATATTATAGCAAAGAGGGATAAAAACCGCAATAACGCCCAAAAATCCGGTATACCCGGGCATACGTTTAATATTATGCTAATTTTTGCCAATTAAC
>CAYUXS010000150.1:0-4106 GCA_964448915.1 uncultured Peptococcaceae bacterium | reverse complement strand
TGAAAGAATGGCCCAAAAGTTAAAAGCAGCGCCGGAAGATTTGGAGACGTTAGACGGGATGGTTTGGGTAAAAGGGCAGCCCGGGACGAGAATCCCGTGGATGAAAGGTATGCGCTATGACAGCACCATCATGGGGCATGGCCGTTTTGAGCCTGATCACACTCTGCCTAACTTCATGATGGTCTTCACCGAAGTAGAAGTTGATACCGAAACGGGCAAAGTTGATCTCATCCGGGTAGTAGGCGCTACCGATGTTGGACAGGTAATAGACCCCCTTTGTCTTGCTAACCAGCTCAACGGTTGTCTGGGCTCAGCCGGCATCGACAGTGCCCTCTTTGAAGAGACGGTTATCGACAAACGTCTCGGACGCATCATGAACGCCAATATGATTGACTACAAGTGGCGTACCTTTGCTGAACTCCCCGAAATGGAACATGCCGTCCTGGAAACACCCATACCCAGTCACCGTTTTCAGGCCATAGGCGTCGGTGAGATTGCCTCGTCCCCGGGACCCTCTGCTGTGCTGATGGCTGTATCAAATGCCATAGGCACGCGGGTACACGAATACCCGCTCACACCGGATAAGGTATTAGCCGCTTTGGGGAAAACAACCAGGCAGGAGAGGAGAGGAAGCTGATGAAACCCTTTGCCCACATGAATGCCCGCTCGGTGGAGGAAGCGGCACAATTGCTTGCGCAATACGAAGGAAAGGCAAGACTCAATGCAGGGGGAACAGACCTCCTCGGGGTCTTAAAGGACCGTATCCTCCCTGACTATCCTGAAGCCCTCATCAACCTCAAAATGATTCCTGGTCTCAATACTATCGCAGAAGACCAGGAGGGGCTAACCATAGGAGTGTTAACCACCCTCGTTGATATAATTCACTCACCTCTCATTAATGAGGTATGTCCCCTGCTTAAAGAAGCTGCTATAACCGTCGCTTCTCCTCAAATCCGCAATATGGCGACCATTGGCGGCAACCTCTGTCAGGATACCCGTTGCTGGTACTACCGCTATCCCGATCAGATCGGCGGGATGATCCAGTGCTTCCGGAAAGGCGGGGGTACCTGCCCGGCAGTCTCCGGTGAGAATCAATATAACGCCATCACCGGGGCAAAGAGATGCTATGCGGTCTGTCCCTCGGACACAGCGATAGCCCTTACTGCCCTTGGGGCAAAGCTGACCATAACAGGAGTGAAGGGTACCCGGCAACTACCCGTAAAAGAATTTTATACCCCTTTGGGAAATGTACTGGCTCCCGATGAGATAGTTACCACAATCCATATACCGAAGCCTGCCCCCGCAGCTGTTCAGCGGTTTCTGAAGTTCACCATAAGGAAGCCGATAGACTTTGCCGTTGTCAGTGTTGCAGCATTGATCAACCTTGAGCAGGGGATTTGCACCGGCGCCCGTATTGTTCTGGGAGCAGTTGCCCCCACCCCTGTTCGCGACCTTAAAGTGGAGGAGTTTTTGCAAGGGAAGGAAATGACCGAAGAGGTCGCGGCAGAAGCAGCGGGTCTCGCACTGCACGAAGCCAGGCCTCTGTCCAAGAATGCTTATAAGTTGGAAATTGCCAGGACACTGGTCAAGAGGGTCTTAATGGACCATGAATGCGGGTGCCACGGGAATTGTCAGGGACATGATGATCAGTGGGACGGGGTTGTTGACATTAATTGATGCTAAGCTGATGCAAAAGAGCTGGGTTAGATGCTTTTTGTAAAAAACCTCCAGGCAAATGCAGAATAAGCATTGGCTTGGAGGTTTTGCAAGTGCGTATATCGTATGGTCAGGTTGACCAAAATAGTTAAGGTTACATTGAAAAAGGCTCGCCAGGGACATGCCCCTGCGTGCCTTTTCGTTATTTTCTAGTAAACCTATTTATGGTTATAAATTTAAAAAAACCCTTGTTATGCGTTAATGACAAGTGTATGATATTGATTAAACATTATTAATATGATAGGAATAATATTGATTGGCGAAAAAGGAGGTAATGAGATGAAAGGAAACAGATTCAAAAATGTGATAATAGGGGTAATTGTGGCTTTCTCTCTGGCAACAGTATCCTATTATATCTTTGGCTCCAAACAGGAGGTTGATGCTCCACCTAATGATTCTTCCATTGCACAAAGTATTATCCAGGAGAAGTCCGATACAGGTATTGACAATGCCGGTGACGATAAACAAATAGCTGATCAGACAAGCATCACTACAGGTGAAAACGAAAGCGTATCCGAAGAAGTAATAAAAGATAGCAGCCTGTCAAATTCAATTCTTGATACCGGTAGTGACAACATACAATCAGGTGATGCTCCGCCAAGCACGGCAGCAAATGAAAATGAAGGAATGACCGGCGAATCAATAAGAATTCTAAAAAGTGAGGTTACAGCTATCGCTAAATTTTACCCACTAACAGTTGACGAAGTTAATATGGAGGTAATAGCGGTAAAAGCTACTGACGGTACAATCAGGACTGCTTTAAATACCTGCCAGGTTTGTTTTGATTCCGGTAGGGGTTATTTTATTCAGGACGGCGATTACCTGGTTTGCCAAAATTGTGAAAACAGATTTCACATAGATCAAGTTGAAAAAACCAAAGGCGGATGCAATCCAGTGCCAATTTTAGAAACAGACAAAATTGACAATGGAGACTCTATTATTATCACCGCCGCTTATATGGAAAACCAAAAACATTACTTTAGCCGGTGGAAAACAAGTTAACAAAAATCAATTGTACTGTGAAGCATGATCTTATTTAAAAGGGGCTTTAAAAATGCCAGGGCAGTAATCTGTTCTGGTTAAATCCATCCATTCATTGGGAGAGAGGGCAAAAGATGGATGACCATTTTATTGGTATTTTATTCACTCTGGAAGGAATGCACTGTGCGAACTGTGAGGTACGACTTGAGCGTGCTTTAAGCAACATACATTGTGTCGAAAAAGTTCAGGCTAACTATATGAATTCTGAACTTACAATCACTTGCAATGAAAACGAAATTGATCTACCCCAACTAATAGAGATTATTGAAGCCCTGGGATACCGGGTGATAAATTCCAGAGAGTATTCCACAAGTTGCACGTCCGGTGCGGAGCAAGACAGGTCATTAAAATATTTGCTGGCAGCAACTATTATTGCCGTGGCGGCCTATCTTGTCGTAAATAGTACTGTTGGTTCCGGATTTTTACCTCAGATCAACCAGAGCATGGGCTATGGTCTATTGTTTGTAGCAGGTCTGCTTACCTCTATTCACTGCATCGGTATGTGCGGTGGTATCAACATTTCCCAGAGTGTTGGCGCTCAGATCGTACAAACTGGGGGTGAAAAATTCATCCGGTTGAAACCCAGCATCCTGTATAACCTGGGCAGGGTTATTTCTTATACACTGATTGGGGGCTTGGCAGGTGCTGTAGGCTCTGTAGTGACTTTCTCCGGAACAGCAAAGGGTATAGTGGCGATTTTCGCCGGCATTTTCATGGTCATTATGGGCTTCAATATGCTAAATGTTTTCCCCAGGCTGCGAAAGTTCAATTTCCGGCTGCCCAAAGGGCTTAGTAAACTGGTTGACAGGGGATATCAGCGGCATGGGCCATTATATGTCGGGCTTTTGAATGGTCTTTTGCCCTGTGGGCCGTTGCAGGCTATGCAATTATATGCCCTGGGAACAGCCAACGCCTTTGTTGGAGCTTTATCGATGATGGTTTTCAGCCTGGGGACACTACCGCTCATGTTTGGGCTTGGCGTGTTAAGTTCCTTCTTAAACAGTAAATTCAAGTACCGGATGTTTCAAATAAGTGGCGTGTTGATCCTGGTCCTTGGTATTATAATGTTCGGCCGCGGTATGAATCTTTCTGGAATAAATCTAGCCTATTCCCTGCAGTCATCGGATGGAGCCGGCAACGTAGCCAGGGTTGCAGGGAAGGTTCAGGTAGTTAACACCACTATGGAGTCCGGGCGCTATACACCCATTTATGTGCAAAAAAACATCCCGGTACAATGGACGATCACTGCGGCAGATATGGATTTGAATGGCTGTAATAACCCGATTACGATACCTAAATATGATATCGAGAAAACCCTGGTGCCTGGAGATAACCTCATAGAATTCACT
>CAYUXS010000149.1:0-4107 GCA_964448915.1 uncultured Peptococcaceae bacterium | reverse complement strand
GTTTAGTTGACTTACAGCCAGCTCTTGCACTTACCCAAAGATATTTGGATAATTTTATTCTTAATTCAGTGATAAGTTATAAGACTATGAACGAACTAGATAATAAATTTTATGATTTAGTGTTAAGTAACTACGCCTTTACAGAATTGCCCCGATCGGTACAGGATATTTATTTAAGAAAAATTATTCTAAATTCACAGAGAGGTTATATAACCTATAACGAAATTACACCAAAAGAATATAATTCTTATAAAGCAGATGAATTACTTGCCCTGATTCCTGACGCTAAAGTCTTCAATGAGGAACCACTCACCTATTCACAGAACTGCATAATCGTATGGGGATCGAATGCAGGCTCTGGTGAAAAAATCTCATCAAGCTAAAATTTATTTCAACACTTACTGTTGATTTCAACGTAATCAAATGATTGGGTTTGCCTCTAATTATTTTTTTCCTCAAAGCTACGAAGCCTGAATGCCTTCGCAGCTTTGAGGAAATTCTGTTTTTAAGGACAAATCAATCCAAATCGGTTGGAAAACAGGATGTTCAGCTGCTGTTCCTGCCTTCTAAACTCGTACCGTACATACCTATCCTGAATTTCGGAATATCTTTTATGAGTAGCATTTGTTGACAATTAAAGCAAGATGATGGATAATTTGTTTATACTCAGTGTAATTATACACTGAGTATATATCGGGGTAAATTAAATCGTTTTCGGGGGATGACTAATGGACAGTCTAGTTGAAAGAAAGAAAAAGGAGATTCGCGACAGGATTATTACCGTGGCAGGTGAGTTGTTTAATCAGCAGGGCTTTGAAAACACGACTATGGATCAAATTGCAGCCAAAGCTGTTGTCGCCAGGAAAACTTTGTATAATTATTTTCCATTCAAAGAAGCCATTGCCGATGAATATGTTCGGAGCATAGCCAAAGATACAGCCCGGGAGACGCTGGAAACACTTGCTGACCTGCCTGATACAAGATTGCGATTGATAGCAGCCATTAATAAACGCTATGATTGGCTGGAGTTGAACCCGGAACTTTGCGGTATTGCTTTAAGGTACCGAATGAAAATTATGCTGCAGGAACCTAATTACAAATTTGAATCGAGTGGCACTCAGAGTCTTATTATGGATATTTTACGTACAAGTCAAGAAATGGGAGAAATCAACTCAGACATCTCCATCGAAAGAGTATTTGGTTTTATAGATTACATGCGTACAGTAACGGTATTAGATTGGCTAAAAGATAATACCCGGGTAAATCTTCGGGAGGAGACAGTTCAACTGGTGGATTTGGTACTATACGGGGCCTTCAGCCGACAACCGAGAGAAAAGCCGGAATAATCATTTACTAGGGAAGGAGTAGCCATATGCTAAATCGAGCGAATAATTATGTAGCTTCCTGGAGAGAAGCTTTTCAGTTCGGCGTCAGTATGGTTGGGGGAAAGGCTTGGAATCTATCCAGACTGGAACGGTATGGCTTTACCATTCCGCGTGGCTTAGTGCTTACAACGGCAGCCTTTCAAGAATTTATCGATTATAACCAGCTTAGCGAGTCTTTAAAAGTAACCTCCCTTCAAATAAATAGTGAGAATCTAAGTGAGGCCGATCATCTCCTCTACTGCTTGAGAGAACAAATAATAACTGCAAAAATACCTCCTAAGGTTATAGAAGCCGTACAGGAAAGGCTAGCTGCCGAGGGACTTGCCAATAAAAGAGTAGCAGTCAGGTCTTCGGCCTCAGCGGAGGATTCGCGGCAGGCATCTTTCGCTGGTATTCATGATACCTTCCTTAATATTAGAGGGTTGGAAAACATCATAGAAGCGATCAAGGGCTGCTATGCATCCTTATGGACGCCCCGGGCCGTCGCCTATCGTCGCAAACAGAAAATCGACGACCGCGAATTATTGCCCGCCGTTATTATTATGGAGATGGTTGAGGCCCGGTCGGCCGGGGTGGCTTTTAGTTGTGACCCTCAGAGTGGCCGTCGAGATATCTATGTGATCAATGCCAACTTCGGTCTGGGAGAATCCGTAGTGAGCGGAGCCGTAGAACCGGATACCTACCTTGTCGCTCCCCCCATCTATACCTTGCTACCGGAAATTAAAACGAAAAAATTAGGATCCAAATCAGGTTTTACCCAGACCCATGAGGACGGCGGAGTCTATCTGGCTCCCCGCAGCGGCCGCAAGCCAGGACAGGCTTTACATGATGAAGATATTAAGAGATTAGGTATATTGATAACCCGTGTTTTCGACGCTTTGGGAAACGGCGAAGAACTACAAGACATAGAATGGGCTTTTGACGGCAATGACTTTGTAATGCTTCAGGCCCGCCCGGTCACTACTTTGCCGGATTGTACTTTCGATGCTATAAAAAATCAGTCTACAGTATGGTCTAATGCCAATTACCGGGACGCGATTCCTATGGTCTTATCCCCTCTCCATAGACAAATAATGAAAGAGTTCATTGATACTATTTGGATTAGCACATTTTCTAATCCCGGCTACCCGGTACCGGATGGAATTCAATTTTCCCGGTACTTTAATGGCCGCTTATACTGCAATATGTCAGCAGTATACTGGGGTCAGTACGATTGTAACGGAGCATTACCCCGTGATCTAACTTTTGTCTGGGGAGGGCATCAGCCGGAAATTGAAATCGACGATCGGAGCCCTTTCGAAGGGGAAGCAGGCGTGCGAAGGCAAAAAACAGCTTTGCGGAGCAGGACCCTAATTACTGAGGCCGCTGCGAATGCAGGTAACATCTTTTCTAGAGTGGCTGCTGCAGTAAAAAAACTGGCCCCAGAAGGATTTGAAAATTTTCCTGACTATGCATTTATTGATAGTTTTGAGGCTTTGGGGCAAATCGTTAAGTCCTATAGTGAAAAATACACTTGGTTAAGTGGAGCCGGAGGACTGCCGTTAGGAATTCTAATGCAAAACCTGTTCGGAGTTTTAGGCTCCAAGACCCCCACGGTTATAAATGGTCTCATGGCGGGAGGAAATGCGTCAATAACCAGCGCCGATCATGGGTATCGTCTGGCTGAATTGGCCGAACAGGCCCGCCGGGACGATTATGCAGTCCGATACTTTAACAACCGTCCTTTTACCCCGCTTTTATGGGAACAACAGCTTCCGGAAAATTCGCCGTTCAAACAAGCTTTCCGTAAATTCATAAAAGAATATGGTCATAGAGGTATCTATGAATTGGACATCATCAATCCCCGCTGGCAGGAAGATCCTTCCTACCTGTTGGATATTATAAGGACAACGATGAGCACTGCCAATCTGGAAGACTTGCGAGCCCAGCAAAAGGAAAAGTTTAACCAGGCCTGGACCGAAATTACCACCTTGCTTCCTGCTGACAAAGTGGAGGAAATTCGCAAAATGACAATAGATGCCCAGCAGGGAGCCGGATTACGGGAAATGGCCAAATCGGTGTTGGTTATGGTTTTGGATCCCTACCGTCTTATAGCCCTGGAGTTGGGCAATCGCTTTGCCAGACGTGACCTTATCAATGAACCAGCCGATATTTTCTTCTGCACTTGGCCTGAGATATTCTCGATATTATGTGGGGAGTGGAAAGGGATGGGGCTTAAAAGCCTGGTGCAAGACCGCATTACAGCTCATAAGGCCAACGAGAAGCTCATCCCGCCGGACCTTATCCAGGGTGATAAGGCAACGTGTTCGCAGCCTCTTATCATTCCCTCAGGCAATTACTTGCAGGGCGTGGGAGCAGCAGCCGGTAAAGCTACCGGTACAGCCCGCTTGATCAATCATCCTGGCGAGGGAAATAAGCTGCAGCCGGGCGAGATCCTGGTGGCCCCTTCTACCGACCCGGGTTGGACTCCTCTGTTTTTGAAAGCTTGTGCTGTGATAATGGAAACCGGAGGATATATTTCGCATGGAGCAATTATTGCCAGAGAGTATGGGATTCCAACAGTAATTAACATACCAGGTGTTATGAAAGCTGTTCAAGATGGCCAAATCGTTACCGTTGATGGGGATGAAGGCCGGGTAATTCTTTAATAACGCTAGAAATGATGAATGCGGAGGTGTCTGGTAAAATGAATGACGGAATTAGCAAGATGATAGAGCAAAAT
>CAYUXS010000148.1:0-4140 GCA_964448915.1 uncultured Peptococcaceae bacterium | reverse complement strand
AATCGGTAACAATTATGCCTTCACGGATGTCAGAAAATACAACGTTTTTTATTGTGTCGTTAAGTTCTAGAAAATCAAACCTGAAAACCGCAATGAACAATGATATTGAAGATACCCCAAAGCCGATAGGCATAAGATCTATGCCGTAGGGTGAATAGCCGAAAAAATATATTAAGAATAAAATTACCGGCCAAGTAGAGCCAAAAATTATCCAAAAAGAAGGAGTTTTTATCTTATAATTTGTTAACTGCCAGGACTTAAACAAAATACCAAGGCCAAATACAAAAATAAGGAGGGAATATAAAGTGTGGATATAATACCATGGCCCTTTTATTAAACGACTTAACATATGTCCGTTAATTTGGATGTTGGCAATTTCCCGGTAAAGAAGATGGTGAAATTCATTTGTTGCATTAACAAAAAGGGTTGCCAGAGGAATTGCCAGCACACCTATACAAAGTCGCCATGACGGGTTTTTATTGAAATAAAACTTATAGGCAAATAAAAACCACAATGTGGCCATAAAACTTGCTCCAAAAAATTGCATCTTGAGAGAAAATTTAATATCATCAATATTGTTGGAAAGCAATTCAAAACCATAACCGGTGACATAAATAGCTACCGATAAGCACAAAACAGAGAAGAATGATGATAACCTGTTTTTTTGCTTATAAAGTGAGTATAAAAATAAAATAACGTAAGAAAGGCTTATTAAAAATTGTGTTTTAATTAAAACAAGTATCATTTTTTACCTGCCTAATTTTTGGCTAATTTTTGAATTATAATGTTAATTATATACAATTGAAAAAAACTTGAATATATGATATTTTGACACTGTTGCCTGGTTGGTAAAGCGTACATATTTGACAAAAGGTGAGAACATGGTTAAACGTGTTAAAGAAATTGCATATATGAGAGCTTTTGCAGCATTATCAATTATCTTGATTCACTCAACATCGGGATACATTAACACAGGTTTTTGGGGTTCGGCCTTAAATCAGTTCCCACGTTATGGGTCACCCCTTTTTGTTATGATGTCGGGTTTTATTCTTTACCATATAGAACTTAAAAGGCCGTCTGTTTCTTATTATCAGTTCTTTAAACATAGGTTTTTAAAGGTTGCCATACCTTATTCTATTTGGACTTTATTTTATACTACATTTTCATTAAGGACTGAAATTTTCGGGGATAGTGTAATATCTTTGGTTCCTACCGTGAAGATGTATTTAGTTAACCTGTTGACTGGAACCGGGTATGTTCATCTCTACTTTATATTGATAATGATACAGCTTTATGCTTTATTCCCTTTTTTAAAAAAAGCTATGGATAATTATACAATTATTACAATGACGATGGCAACATTTATATCATTTGTTTTTCAAATGTTAATATATATTCACAGGTTAGGTATTATTACACTGCCTGACCTTGGTATTGCATACGCAACATTGTTTCCTGGTTGGCTCGTCTTCTTCTGTTTGGGTATATATTTAAAAATGAGGTTGGAACCAAGTGTATCCTTCTGGCAAAAAAAGAAATTTGCTTGTGCATTAATATGGATTGGTTTAATGGTTATAGCCATGTATGAAGTAAGGATAAGCCCTGTTAATATATCTTTAAGGCCGGTTATATCACTTTATGGAGTTTCGACTTTCTTCTTGTTTTATTTAGTTTTTGAAAGAATGAAGAAAATTGTATCCCCTAGAGTCGACTCGCTTATAGAGTGGGTGGCAAATAACTCATTTGATGTTTATTTAGTTCACCCTTTGGTATTAAATCTCCTTGTTATGGTATATCATTGGAGCGGTTATTCCGGTGCTTTGGGCTTGTATGTATTTGCAGTCCTTTTTACATGTCTTATCATATATGTTATGAGAACAGTAAAGCATTATATTAGAATAGCTTCACTATGGGGCAGGGGCCAATTGTTGAACAGTAAATAATTATATTGACTTTTACAAAGAATATAAAAAGAAGGCATTGAAATAAGTTCAATGCCTTTTTGCTTGTCAGTTGTCCTAGGTTGTTGAGAAAAATTACAAAAAGTGATTAGAGTTTATAAACTCCGTAAATAATAAGGGCTATGCCTAACAATATAGTAGCAAGCGCCTGAGGGGAACTTTTACCTGCCAAACCTATCAATCCAAGTGATGTTACCGTTATCATAATTGTCGGCCCGGTTACCGCAAGCAGGGCATTGATTTTAAAAGCAGCCTCAACACTGTTAAAACGAAGCATTAATAGGGCACCGGTAAGTTCCAGGAAAGATGAAATAAATCTCAATGCTGCCATGCTTAATACTATTTTTTCAATGATTAAAAACATTAAATGCACCCCCATATCCCTAATTTTCTTATGCAGTAACAGATTGGGAAATGCATAAAAAAACAAATAAGTTAAAGAGGGAAGTGAAAGAATGCAATCTAAGTCAAAAGCAGCGGTTTTGGCAGCCTTAAGCGGAGTGCCCTTTATCATGGTTTTGGGTAACTCAATGATCATACCTGTTTTGCCGGATATAAAAAATGCCTTAAATTTGTCCGAATTCAATGTTAGCTTAATTATTTCCCTTTTTTCAATCCCTGCAGGAATAATAATCCCATTGGCGGGTTTCTTGTCAGATCATTATGGAAGGAAAGTTGTTATTGCGCCTTCTCTAATCCTGTATGGATTGGGTGGGGTTGTTGCCGGGTTGGCTGCTATATTCATAAAAGAGAGTGCTTTTCCGGTTATTCTGGCAGGCAGGGTATTTCAGGGCATAGGGGCGGCCGGAACAGCACCTATAGCTATGGCTCTTTGCAGTGATTTGTTTACCGGAAAAGAAAGGAGCAAGTCTTTAGGATTTATTGAAGCTGCCAACGGCTTCGGTAAAGTCTTGAGCCCTATTTTAGGGGCTTTAATAGGCCTTATTGCCTGGTATGCGACTTTTTTATTTTTCCCTGTGATAACAATCCCGATTGTCTTAAGCTTATGGTTTTTTGTTAAAGAACCGGAGTCCAATCGTGCAAAACAAAGCATCAAAAAATACTTGCAGTCGATAAAGCAAATTTTTGAAAAAAAATCCGCGATGCTGTTAACTTCTTTTTTTGCCGGCATGTCGGCATTGCTGATTTTGTTTGGTGTGCTCTTTTTTCTCTCCGAATATCTTGAAAAAAGGTATAACCTGCAAGGTGTCAACAAAGGCCTGGCTTTGGCTATACCTGTTCTTTTTATGAGTGTAACTTCTTTTTTTACGGGTACTCATCTTAAGAAGAAACTAAAGCTTATGAAATGGCTGGTAGTTGCAGGCTTGGGTTTGATTGCCGTTTCTTTGGCAGTATTGGGAATTTTCAATAAAAATACATACTTCTTCTTTATAGCTATTTCCGTAGCGGGAGTTGGGACAGGGCTGACCTTGCCATGCCTCAACTTTATTATCACCAGTTCTTGTGAGGCTCAAAGAAGAGGGTTGGTAACTTCCCTGTATGGCAGCGTGCGTTTTTTTGGGGTGGCTTTTGGACCTCCGGTTTTCGGTTTACTTATGGAAAACCGTACCCTGATGTTTTGGTCGGCTGCCGGCCTGGCAGCGGCAGCAGCAATACTTTCCGTTTTTCTAATCCGGATTAAAGATATGAAACAACCGGCCGGTGCTGACAATAAACAAAAACAGTAACCATGTTCGTATTCTTCCTTTGGAGTATAAAGTTCTGTGGTAATGGGCTTAATAATGTCTCCTTGATTTTGCTTTTTATATCTGCGTATCTGTAGAATTATTATAATAATTTAATGCTTTTTTATAATTTTCATGAAATCTTATTCTATTACTTACAGCCCAACGGCTTCAAAATACACAGTACCCCCACTAAAAAATGTTAATAATATCAAGATAACATTTGTGCTAAATGGAATCAAATATTCAAAGGTGCCGTCATTGCGCTCAATGCGGGCGGCACCATTAATATATTCTGTGCGTTTTAAGCCGGCGGTGTGCCACAATTCATTGCCTGCTTCATCTATAGCCATGGCCAAGTACCTTCGGGAACATTGTTTGGTTGACTATATTATTGGTAAATCCGATAATAAAAACTATATGGTGGGATAGATAATAGCAGGGCAATCCAAATCTGAAGCAGGTGAGAAAATTGATTTTCATGCATGAAAACA
>CAYUXS010000147.1:677-4141 GCA_964448915.1 uncultured Peptococcaceae bacterium | reverse complement strand
ACTTTTTTAATCTCACTGCAGTTACCTCTATTGAAGGCGGTTCCTTATTGTTCTGGTCAGGCTTCTTGGCTTTAGCCTTTGGTAATATTTTATCATTGGATTATATGGAAAGGGTATTTTGTGCCGACAGTCCCGAAACTGCTTCAAAAGCTTGTTTCTGGGGAGCCGGTTTTACATTTTTGATGGGAATGTGTTCAATTCTTATCGGCTTGTTTGGCTTAACTTTGATTCCCAATATTGCCAACAGTAATGATATCATGCCGACCTTGGCTACGGACTTTCTTCCTTTTACATTGGGTCTATTTGTTTTGATAGGTGTAGTAGGGGCCGGTTTATCTACGGCTAACGGGGGATTGCTTGCAACCTGCTCAATTTTTTCAAGGAACTTGCTGCAGCGTAATATTTTAAAAACTAAAAGGCAAATGATGACCGACGAAGAGAGAAAGAAATTCGATGAGTGGTTACTTAAATATACCCGTCTGGCATCGATACCAATAATGTTATTAGCCGTGCTGGCGGCATGGTGGAGGCCGGAGCCCGGTATATTGCTTATTCTTGCTTTTGATGTTTTGCTGGCTTCTTGCGGAGCTCCTTTGGTTCTAGGGATTTACTGGAAAAAAGCAAATACTCCGGGTGCTATTGCAGCGATTATTGTGGGTTCGGTTTCCAGAATCATAATGCACTTTATAACTCCGGAGAGGTTAATTGGCATAGATACGCTGCTGCCGCCGTTATTCTCCTTAGTAGCAATGATTATTGTCAGTTTGATGACTCAAGAAAGCTCACCTTCCAAACATGAAGTAATATATGAAGTACCGGATGATTATGCGGTGCTTTCAGCGGAAAAGTAAGATAAAACTGTAAATGCCATCATAGTTTTTCTGGTAATAAATACTCCTCTCATAGAAGGCAGTTAAAGAGGATCTGCCGTATGGGGGGAGTATTATTATGATCGGTAAATTATTAAGAATTTTTAAAATCAAATTAGTATGATAATCAATTGCATGATAGAATAGAAAAATAGTTTTATAATTACATAATTTTTAGGAGGAAACTTTTGAGATGCCGATAACGGAAATATTGTCAAAAAATGCAGAAATGTTCGGTTCAGATATTAGTTTGGTTGAAATTAACCCGGAGGTACAGGAGAGGAAACCCACCTGGCGAGAGTTTGAATTGGTTGAAGCCAAGCCGGCAGAAAAGTTTCGCAGGGAGATTACCTGGCGTGAGTTTGACGACAAAGCAAACCGGCTTGCCAATCTCCTGCTTAACAGGGGTATCAAAAAAGGGGACAAGGTTTCATTACTATTAATGAACTGCCTTGAGTGGCTTCCAATTTATTTTGGTATACTGAAAACCGGGGCAATAGTTGTCCCTTTAAATTACCGTTATACCGCAGAGGAAATAGAATATTGCTTGAACCTGTCGGAAGCCGATGCACTGATTTTTGGCCCTGAATTTATTGACCGGATAGAAGCTATCAATAAAAAAATACCTAAGGTAAAGTTAAGGTTATATGTGGGGGAGAGCTGCCCTCCTTTTGCTGAAAGCTATGACGAAGTTGTGAAAGATTTCCCGGTTGAAGCCCCGCCTATTAAACTTGAAGATTCGGACGATGCGGCCATATATTTTTCTTCAGGGACAACGGGATTTCCAAAAGCCATATTGCATACCCACAATAGTTTAATGTCTTCTTGCGTAACAGAAAACAAGCACCATGGACAAACAAAAGAAGATGTATTTTTATGTATCCCGCCCTTGTATCATACCGGGGCAAAGATGCACTGGTTCGGAAGCTTTTTGGTAGGCGGGAAAGCTGTCCTGCTCCGGGGGGTAAAACCCAAATGGATATTGGAAGCAGTATCCCAAGAAAAAATTACTATAGTCTGGTTGTTGGTCCCATGGGCCCAGGATATTTTGGACGCAATTGACAGGGGAGAGGTAAAGCTGGAGGATTACGAGTTGGAACAATGGAGGCTTATGCATATAGGCGCCCAACCGGTACCACCCAGCCTTATTCGCCGTTGGAAAAAGGTCTTTCCCAACCACCTATATGATACGAACTATGGTTTAAGCGAATCTACCGGGCCCGGTTGTGTCCATCTTGGTGTAGAAAATATCCACAAAGTAGGGGCTATAGGAAAACCCGGTTATAACTGGGAAACTAAAATCGTTGATGAGTCGGGTAATTTAGTGAAGCAAGGGGAAGTTGGCGAACTGGTTGTAAAAGGCCCCGGCGTAATGAAGTGTTATTATCGAGACCCGGAAGCGACTGCGGCTGTGCTGAAAGATGGATGGCTTTATACCGGTGACATGGCACGTGTTGATGAAGATGGTTTTATATATTTAGTAGATCGAAAAAAAGATGTCATTATCAGTGGTGGTGAAAATATTTATCCGGTCCAGATCGAAGACTTTCTGCGCCAGCACGAAGCTATTAAGGATGTGGCAGTTATCGGTTTGCCTGATAAACGTTTGGGGGAAATTGCAGGGGCCATAATTGAGTTAAAGCCTGATCATAAATGCAGTGAAGAGGAGATAATGAATTTTTGTTCTTCGTTGCCCCGCTATAAACGCCCCAGGAAAATTATATTCGATAAGGTTTTACGCAATCCAACCGGCAAAATTGAAAAACCAAAGCTTAGGGAAAAATACTGCGGTGGAAGCTTGGTGGAGGTTCAAATCAAAAACTAATGTTTTTAATAACGGCAGTAGCAAGTATTTTAAAATACTTGCTACTGTTTTACACTTGCTGTTTTAAGGTAGCCCTGAACATACCGGTGAACTATTTTATGAAAACAAGTAGTTTTTGTCGAACGCGATAAATATATTTTTAAGCAGGATTAATGCCTGTTTGGTCCAAACTTCTTGACAGTTGGTCATGGTTTCTCTATTATTACACAAAGGTGATCAAGCAGTATGGATATAAACAAATTTAAAGATGCAACGATTCAGAAAATTAATGAAATTAAAAATAATGATTCGCTTTCCGAGAAAGAGAAGAATAATTTAATTTATGAACTTGCAACCCAATTAGGAAAGAAAATCCTGGAAGACAAGATTAATGAAAACAACTAAATTACATAAATCTCCTAGGAAATTGCCTTACAATACCTCCAGTGAGCGTATCGGCCATCATTAGGGCTTGATCTTCAATCCTGTCAAAAAGCTCAATTCCTGTAGCAAAGTCCCTGGTAAGTATTGCAACAGCTTCAGCTTTGGTTAAATCCAGGTGTTCCCGGAGCATCCTAACCCATTCTTCCCTAGTCCAGTTTGGGTTTATATTGCTTAGGAAGGTTGCTATTTTATCAGCGTTGGCGTACCACCTGGACTCCGCATCTGCAGCCGCTGCATTATCACCGGCCTTAGCCGCATTGACAAGTTCGGCTGCAATGGTGAGGTGTTCAGTAAGCAGGTTGCCAAACCTGTTGGCAATATTTTCACCATAAAAAGGCCTTATGGCT
>CAYUXS010000147.1:0-667 GCA_964448915.1 uncultured Peptococcaceae bacterium | reverse complement strand
TGCCATGTCTGTAGCGTTGCGGAGGAGGCGTTGGGTTACAAGGTTTAAGTCCGGTAAATTTGAAGCTGTACTAATAATGAACATTCTTGTCCAGGCAACATGTTGTTCCCAAAGCTGGCGCATTTCGTTTGAAAAGTCTAATTGAGCCCTAGTAATGCCATTTCTCTGTGGAATGCAAATAACCTGCCCGGGTACAAGGTTATCCGGGTCTATTTGAGGATTGGCTGCAGTAATAGAGTTAACAGGTACATTATATCGTTGATGCAGCCTCCATATTGTGTCACCGGACTTGACTGTATATTGAAAGGTGCCAATCGGGCATGAAGGCATACGATTCACTCCTTTGATATTTATAAATAGATATTATGTTTGCAGAAATACAATTGTTCCACTTTTTAGCAGGAAAAACCAGTACTGGATTATTAAAACGCAATTCATACCATGGGGATTTTGAAGAATATTGGCAGTATTGACCTGCGGAAGAAAGAAACAAAAAAACCTCTAAAGAGGGTTTTCTATTATAAAATAAAAAAATAGCAAGTTTTCATTGCTGAAATACTTGCTATACTTTCTGGAGGCGACACCCGGATTTGAACCGGGGATAAAGGATTTGCAGTCCTCCGCCTTACCACTTGGCTATGTCGCCTAGACACAATTGGAGCGGAAG
>CAYUXS010000146.1:0-4161 GCA_964448915.1 uncultured Peptococcaceae bacterium | reverse complement strand
ACAACTTGCCTGCCAATTCTGCCGGATACTTCCTGTCATCCATATCAGGCACTTGCTCTGCTGCGGTGAATCCTACAACTTCATACTCTTCATTGTCTCTGAAGTAGACGTTGAAGTTGTGGAAATCCCTTCCGCCAGCTCCAATAATAAGTACTCTTTTCTTGGCCATTAATACTTTTCCTCCTTTTATTCCTGAAATTCAGGTTTTTACGATTTTTAATTAATAAAACTGGCTTGTTTGAAAATACCTTTACTCAAACTTTAAGCTAGAAAAACTTGTTAAGCTTGTCTAGCCGGTGATAAAGCGCGCCCTTGAAAAGCTTAAAGAATCCTTTAAGCTCGTCCAACGAACATTTTTATGTATTCATGTTTTTCAAGCAAGCCCAGTTAAATATAACCTTTCCAGTCTTAAAGCAAACTATTCCTGGGAAAATGGAAAAATTTTTATTAACTACGCTTTTATACTTTTCATCCAAACCCAGCATTATTATACTACACAGAATCGGTAAAACAAGTCTTTTTTTTTGCTAAAGCAAGTCTATTATAACACAACAATACTAAAAAAGTCTTTTTTTTTCATCTTTCTCATTATATCTCTTTAAAACAAATTTCTACATTATTTATTAATGCAGGAATTTATAGGTAAATTAATTCAATTCTTTTCGCTCACCGGTAGCAATATAAATAACCTCTTCTCCTATATTTGTAGCATGATCGGCAATCCTCTCCAGGTACCTGCCTACAAAAAGCGCACGGACAACCGTATTGGGATCTCCCTGAATATTCTCTATAAGATCCTTATAAGCTTCAGCAAAAACTTCATCTACCTTATCATCCATCTGGCACATGGCCACCGCTTTTTCGATGTCGCCATGGACATATGCATCAAGCCCGTCCTTCACCATCTTTTGGACCCATTCAGACATCCTCGGAATATGCCTCAGCACCTCTTTATTTAATGGAAACCCATTAAGCTCCATGGTTGTCCGGGCAATGTCCACTGTATAGTCAGCCATCCGTTCCAGATTTACCAATATTTTTATACCGGTTATAATAATCCGCAAGTCCTTGGCAATCGGCTGTTGTGTTGCAACCAGCTTGATACATTTATCTTCAATATCCAAATATAATTGATCAATGGCATCGTCGGCAATGATTACCTGAGAAGCGGCAGTGGAATCCAAATGCATCAGCGCCTGCACAGAATCATGAACTGCCTGTTCAACAAGGCTGCCCATTCTCAATATGCCATTTTGAATATCTTTCAATGCCTTCTCATAAGCATTCCTAGGGGCCATAACAAACTCCTTTCTATATTTAATTCATTCACCATTATTTTAGAATATACCTTCAAAAAAATTTTTTTCACAATTAATTTCTTGCGTTTTTATCAACCGGCAGGGTAAATGAAAATACACTTCCCTTGCCTACTTCACTCTCTGCAAAAACTTGCCCTCCATGGGCTTTGACTATATGCTTGACGATAGCCAGGCCAACCCCTATACCACCCAACTCCCGGGCACGGGTCTGCTCTACCCTGTAAAAACGTTCAAACACCCTTGGCAGACTCTCAGGAGGTATTCCGATACCTGTATCCCAAACCACTACACGTACATGAGAACCTTCATTTACAGATTCGATATGGACTTCTCCCCCCGGAGGCGTGTATTTTATTGCGTTATCAACCAAGTTAATTACCACCTGCGTCAGCATATCAGGATCTCCAAAAACAGGCAGCAAGCCCGGGTCCGTATCCACTTGCAAATCAATGTTTTTCTCTTTAGCCTGGGACATAAACATAGTCGATACTGTATTAATAATTTCATTTAATTGTATCTTTTGCCAGCGGTGGATCACCCGGCGCTCTTCAATTTTAGACAACCGGAGCAGCTCATCAACCAAATTCGCCAGCCTCTCTGTTTCCTTATACATGATATTAAGAAACCGTTGAGCTGTTTCGGGCTCTTCCAGGGCCCCAGTCAGTAACGTTTCCAAAAAACCTTTTATTGATGTTAAAGGTGTTCTTAATTCATGTGATATGTTGGTTACAAACTCTGTGCGCATGTCTTCCAGCTGTTTTCGCTCGGTAATGTCATGCAGCAGTATAAGCACCCCCCCGTGAGTGTTATCATCGGCCAATAAAGGGGTTGCCTGTAAACGGAAAAATTTTGGTTCCGGGTTTATAAGTTTAATTTCCCGGACCAAAGGCTGTTTGGATTCCAATGTCTTTTTAAAAATCTCTTCCACTTCATATTTGCGAATCACGCCCAATATATTCTGCCCATAACAATCATTTTGTTTTACATTGAATATTTCCTCGATTACATGATTTATAAATATAACTTCACCCTGCTTATTTACTGCTATAACTCCGTCTGTCATGCTATTTAATATTGCCTGATCAATATTCTTGGTATCTTTTACCTGAAATAAGGTTTCTTTAAGCTGTTGGGATATGGAATTCAGGCTGTAGGACAATTTGCCCAGTTCATCGTTGGAATATATGTGAGGCACCTTGTCATGATTTCCCATCGAGATCTGTTCAGCAGCATTGGCTATATGTTTTAAGGGTCTCACGAGCCTGGTATTTAAAACATAAAAAAGAATTGACAAGATTAGAGCGGAGGCAGCAATCTTTAACGGGGCTTGATAATACACATTAAAATTTATCAACAGCAAGGCAGTAAAAGCAACAAATACTATTACACATGCAGTAATAATATGATTAATGATCCCTTTGTCTTTGTTTATTTCTCTGAATTTAATAACCGGTTTGGTCATTTAATTCCCTTCTTTATTTGTTATTTATTGAATAATAAATAATTACATACCGCCAGTCAAACATAATACTATTATTTTATATATTATAAATCACCGGTTTTAAATGGCCACACAAAAAAAGCAGGGCCATTGACACAGGTAAATATTTGTAATATATTATGGTCAAAGATGGTCAAAGTTAGCAGCCTTGGAAAATACCTTGATAATTAAAAATACATTTATATATTCCCCCAATTTGGAATAATTGAAATATATAGCTTTAAAGGAGGCATTTATTTATGGATGGGAACCGCTATACCAAAAAATCTCAGGAAGCTATAGCAGCATCCCAACAACTGGCAGCCAAAAGGCACCACCAGGAAGTAACCGGAAAACACCTTTTGGCGGCTTTGCTTACCCAGGAAAACGGGACGGTATTACATCTTCTGGAATACGCCGGGGTAAACCATCAGGCTCTTATCGGCCAAATTGAAGGCCTTTTAAGAAAAATTCCTTCGGTTACCGGTTTTGAAAGCCCTTTATATTTAAGCTCATCCCTGGCCAGGGTTTTATCAACAGCAGCAGATGAAGCCCGGAACATGAAGGACGAGTATATCAGCGTTGAACACCTTTTATTGGCCCTGTTGGCAGAAGGAGAAAAAGAAGTAAAAGAAATACTCGAAAGGTCGGGTTTAACCCGGGATTCATTACTCAAGGCGCTCCGCAAAATTCGCGGCAGCCAGCGGGTTACCGGGGAAAACCCTGAAGACACATACCAAGCCCTGGCCCGTTTTGGTAAGGACTTGACCCAACTGGCAAGAGAAGGGAAGATTGACCCGGTCATTGGCCGGGATAATGAAATTAGAAGAGTAATCGAAATTTTGTCCAGGAGGACAAAAAACAACCCGGTATTAATCGGGGAACCCGGTGTAGGCAAAACCGCTATTGCGGAAGGGTTAGCAAACCGTATTGTTAATAAGGACGTGCCTGAAGGTCTTAAAAATAAAAGAATTATTGAATTGGATATGGGTTCACTGGTGGCCGGGGCAAAATACCGGGGTGAATTTGAAGAGCGGTTAAAAGCGGTATTAAAAGAAGTACAAGAATCAGACGGGGAAATAATCCTTTTTATTGATGAATTGCATACAGTTGTGGGGGCAGGAGCTACCGAAGGGGCGATGGATGCCGGCAACATCCTCAAGCCGATGCTAGCCAGAGGGGAACTGCGTACCATTGGTGCCACTACCCTGGATGAATACAGAAAATATGTAGAGAAAGATGCCGCTTTGGAAAGGCGTTTCCAGCCGGTTATGGTAAATCCTCCTTCGGTAGAAGACACTATTTCAATACTGCGGGGATTAAAAGAAAGATATGAAGTGCACCATGGGGTACGGATCAAGG
>CAYUXS010000145.1:0-4187 GCA_964448915.1 uncultured Peptococcaceae bacterium | reverse complement strand
GTTGATTGTGGTGGTTGATGCAAATGTAGACGTTCAAAACCTTTCAGAAGTTGCCTGGAGGGTATTTAACAATATTGACCCCCGCAGGGACGTAGTTATTGTGGACGGGCCCCTGGATGCACTGGATCATGCTTCGCCCCTGCCTGCATACGGGGCTAAAATGGGTATAGATGCCACGGTTAAAGGCCCGGGTGAAGGACATTTTCGCCGCTGGCCCGAGGATATTGTAATGAGCCCTGAGATAAAAAAATTAGTGGACAGTAAATGGGATTCCTATGGTATTAAGTAGAGCATTTATTAAATTGAGAATTTTTTTGGAAATGATCAAAGTAGAGCACACTCTTTTTGCTTTACCTTTTGCTTATACCGGGGCCATTTTGGTGGAGAACAAGGTGCCCACCGCTTCAAATTTGCTGTGGATCACTTTGGCCATGGTAGGGGCAAGGACTGCTGCCATGTCTTTAAACAGGATCATCGATTTGCATATTGACGCAAAAAATCCCCGGACAGCCAACCGTGCTCTTCCCCGCGGGCTGCTTTCGGTAGCTGAGGTATGGGTGTATGTCGCTGTTTCCCTGCTTCTTCTTTTTACGTCGGCTTACCAGCTCAGCCCATTGGCATTTAAACTTTCTCCGGCAGCGGTGGTACTGCTTGTCATTTATCCATATACCAAGCGTTTTACCTGGGCCTGTCATTTTGTCTTGGGATTGACATTGGGGATGGCCCCCTTGGGAGCCTGGATAGCCATTTCAAACAGCATTGCCACGGTACCGTTAATATTGGCTGCGGGAGTAATGTTCTGGGTGGCCGGTTTTGATATAATTTATGCTTGTGATGATTATGAATTCGACATTTCCGAAGGTGTTTATTCTATACCGGCTAAATTTGGCATTAAAACCGCCCTTACAGCTTCTTCCTTATTTCATGCGGTTGCATTAATATTTTTTATATTAACCGGCCGGCTTGCAAACTTGGGGTGGGCCTTTTATCTGGGCATAGCCATTGCCGGGGGATTAATAATGCTGCAGCATAAAATAGTAAAGCCTGAAGACTTGTCAAAATCCGGCTTGGCTTTTTTTAACCTAAATGCCTGGCTGAGTGTGGTAATTTTTCTTTTTTCTTTCTGTGACGTGGTTTTGTTCTAGCAGTTTAGGAGGGGTTAAGTTGGAAAATGTTTTATTTACCGGCAGCGAATTAAAAGATATTGCTGAAAAAGTTCTGGCCGGTCAAAGGCTGGCTTTCGAAGACGGCGTCAGATTGTTAAAATCGCCGGATCTTTTAGCTGTAGGGCGTTTGGCAGATATAGTCAGAAAACGCAAACATGGTGATAAGGTTTATTATATATATAACCGGCATATTAACCATACAAATGTGTGTAAAAACTTGTGCAGCTTTTGTGCTTTTGGCAGGGAAAACGGTTCTCCCGGCGCTTACACATTAACCCTGGAAGAAATCGAAAAAAAAGCATTGGAATATAAGGGCAGCGGTATAAGCGAAATTCATATTGTAGGCGGTTTAAATGAAAACCTTGATTTAAGTTATTATAAAGAAATGTTAAACAGGGTCCGCCAGGCGCTGCCCGGTGTATTTATACAGGCATTTACCGCTGTGGAGATTGATTTTTTAGCCAGGAGCAATAATATAACAGAGAGAGATGTCTTATACCAATTAAAGGAAGCAGGGTTGGATTCTTTGCCTGGAGGCGGTGCGGAAATTTTTGCCCCTCGTGTAAGGAAGTTGATCTGTCCCAATAAAATCAGCGGTGAAAAATGGCTGGAAATTCATGAGACTGCCCATAACTTGGGGATGCCAACCAATGCTACGATTTTATATGGGCATATTGAAACCCCGGAGGAAAGAATAGAGCATTTGCTTAAATTGCGAGAATTGCAAGACCGGACAGGTGGGTTTCTGGCATTTATTCCTTTGGCTTTCCACCCTAAAAATACAAGGCTGGATAAACCGGGATTAGGCACTACCGGTTATGATGATCTCAAAATGCTGGCCGTGTCCCGCCTGATGCTGGATAATATTGAGCATATAAAAGCTTTCTGGATTATGCTTGGCCCCAAGGTAGCCCAGGTATCTCTTTCTTTTGGAGTCAATGATTTGGATGGGACGGTTGAAGAAGAAAAAATATTTCATGATGCAGGTGCTGAAACCAGCCAGAGCCTTCCCGTAAGCCAGATTGTCAGGTTGATTAAATCTGCCGGGCGCGTACCGGTTCAAAGGGATACCTTGTATAATGTCATCAAGGTTTGGGATTCAAGCAGCGCTTGAAAAACTGGGCGTGAGCACAAGTGCAGGGGGTATTGAGATGGCGGTAATGCGCCTCGGGCAATTGGAGTTTCTTAACTGCCTTCCGGTATATTTTGCTTTGGAAGAAAAACTGCTGGGGTTTAATGGAAGCTTAAAAAAAGGTTCGCCAAATTTTCTTAATAAGCTGTTGGCAGAAAACAAGCTTGATGTTACACCGGTATCATCTATAGAATATGCCCGTAATTGTGAAAGGTATTTAATTTTACCTGATTTATGCATTAGCGCCGACGGCAGGGTGGCCAGTGTTTTGCTGTTTAGCAGGAAACCTGTTACCGAGTTGGAAGGAAGCAAAATTGCCGTTACGGGTAAAACAGCTACATCGGCAGTAATGTTGCGTATCTTACTGGAACACTACTATCAAGTTAAGGCAAATTTTTTTACCCTACAACAAAATATACACGAAGCACTGCAAGAACAAGATGCCCTATTGCTAATCGGCGATGATGCGCTTCAGGTTCACCAGGCAATTAGGGGCAAAAACCCTGGTATAATTGTTACCGATCTGGGCGATGCCTGGAAACGCTTTACCGGTGAAAAAATGGTTTACGCAGTCTGGGCCGTTAGAAGGGACTTTGCCTATAAACACCCGCAGCAGGTAAGTTATATAAACAGCCTGTTATCGGATTCAAAAAAAACAGGGCTGGCCAATATTCAAGCTGTGGTTAAAAAAGCCCATGAAAAAACAGGTTTACCGGATAATGTGCTTGAAGATTATTACAAAATTATACTCTATGATTTTGACCGGCAGCATAGGAAAGCATTATGTGTTTTTTTTGACTATGCATACAAAAGCGGGATTATTAAAGAGAGGGTAGGCTTGCGTATTTGGGGTGAGGTAAATGAAGGATGTCAGCTACCTTCTTGAGAAAGCTGTATCAGGGCAAAGGTTGTCACCTGAAGAAGGCCTGGTGATATATACCAAGGCCGATCTTTTGGATTTGGCTGCAGCTGCTCAAAAGATTAGGCAGAGAATTCATCCTGGAAAGACAGTTACTTTTGTTATCGATCGCAACATCAATTACACTAATGTGTGTCAAAGCCGGTGCCGGTTCTGCGCCTTTTACAGGGATATTGAAGATCCCGAGGCATATGTAATCAGCAAGGAGCTTCTGTATAATAAAATAAAAGAAACTATTGAAGCCGGGGGTACGGGGGTACTTATCCAAGGCGGGTTAAACCCATCGCTTGGTATTGATTATTACCTGGATATGCTGGAATTTATTAAAGAAAATTTCGATATACACATACACTCTTTTTCACCCCCGGAGATTGCTCACATATCAGATGTATCCGGCTTGCCGCCCACAGAGGTGATTTCCAAACTCCGGGAAGCCGGATTGGACTCTCTCCCAGGCGGCGGGGCGGAGATATTGGTGGATAGGGTCAGAAAACTGATAAGCCCACGTAAAATTACTTGGCGGAGATGGATGGATATTGTCCAGGAAGCTCAAAAACAGGGCATGAAAACTACAGCTACAATGGTTTTTGGCCATGTGGAGACTTTGGAAGAAAGGATTTTGCATATGGTCAGGATCCGCCAGGCCCAGGATGAGACCGGAGGATTTACAGCTTTTATCCCCTGGAGTTATCAACCCGGGAACACTGAACTGGGGGGGACAGAAACCACCGGTGTTGATTATCTAAGGACTTTAGCCGTGTCCAGGATTATGTTGGATAATATACCAAATATACAGGTTTCATGGGTTACCCAAGGGGCAAAAATGGCCCAGATAGCCTTGGCCTTTGGAGCCAATGATTTTGGCAGTACCATGTTGGAGGAAAATGTTGTCCGTGCCGCCGGGGTATTAAACCGTGTTCCTTTAAATGAAATTATCCGTTGTATAAAGGACGCCGGTTTCGAGCCAATG
>CAYUXS010000144.1:0-4311 GCA_964448915.1 uncultured Peptococcaceae bacterium | reverse complement strand
GACAAAATTTATGTTTTAAAAGACAAAAACAGTTTTGTTTACTTGAGGATTGCCGGGAACCACCGCATAAAGCCCGAGATTTCTTGGCTGCTTGGCAACAGCATCAAGTCGGATATTAACCCCGGAATTAAAGCCGGATTTAATTGTGTATATATACCGAATAAATATACCTGGGACTATGAGTTTGAGGAACCGGCCGGTGAATTTTTTACTTTGGACAGCTTGGATAAAGTGCCGGAGCTAATACTTGCCAGGGAAAAATTGAGCAAACCATGAATTTTTTTCTTTTATTAAATAGAGAAATACTGGGCTTATTGGATAATGGTACCTTAAAAAGCAGCTAGATGAGTTTTTTTGAAACTGGACAAAAAGGGTTTGTTTTCCTAAAATGGAATTACATTTTGGCGGGGGTACGGCAATGAGAAAAAAGATAAGAAATACAGTTAAAAAATACAGGCAAGGTAATATACCGGCTGCTTTTGGGACTGATCTATGGTTTACGGGTGCGACTAATGTACCAAATCTCCTGTTAAAATTTTATAAAGAAATGAATTTAACCGATATCGAGGTTATAACGATAATTCAAATGTTCAGGTTAATCCATGATGAAAAGGATTTGGCTCCTGACGCAGAGTCTTTGGCTGATTACATGTCGGCCAGCCCTGATGAAATAGCGGGGATTATAAAAACGCTTTTTGAAAAAAAAGTGCTGGTAGAAACTCTTTTTTATGATGAGGACAATGACGAAGTAATTTTAGGATACGATTTTGAACCGTTATTTGAAAAACTGTCTGATTACTGGGCATGTTCAAGAGCTAAGGAAATTGAAAAAGCGGGCAGTAAACTCGATCACATAAATCATTTAAATGTAGATAATGAGGCTCTGGCCAAGTGTTTTGAAATATTTGAAAGAGAGTTCGGGCGACCGCTTTCTCCCATAGAGATTGAAAAGGTTTCCCAATGGATGGCCAACTATAATTTTGATTTGGTGCAAGAAGCACTGCGCAGGGCTGTCCTTATGGGAAAAAGAAATTTTAGGTACATTGACACTATATTGTTAGACTGGAGTAAGAATAACCTTAGGTCTATTTCGTCAATCGAGGAACATGACCGGAATTACCAGGTTAAAAAGCCTGGACGCGGCATGCGCGAGAGAGATTTCCGGTCTGAGGAGCCGTGTGATATTGAAATTAACAAGCGAAAAGCGTTAATTAAAAAATTATACTTATCTTGACAGCCGGGGCGACCGGCTGTTATTTTTAGTTCAACATTATAGCAATATTGCTTCTACCGGGGTTTTGAGATGATGGATGAAAGTCGCCTGCCAGGCAGGGGAAAGAAATTGCGTTGCGGTTTTACTACCGGTGCATCGGCAGCAGGGGCGGCAAAAGCTGCAGCACTGCTGCTGTTTAACGGTGTGCCAAGTGATTTTGTAACAGTTGAAAATCCCCAAGGTATGGCAATCAAGATTCCAATTAAAAAAGTATGTCTATTAAACGATTGTGCCAGGGCTGTTGTGGTGAAAGACGGCGGGGATGACCCCGATGTAACCAACGGCTTGGAAATTGTTGCGGATCTTTGCAAAGCGGAAAAAGGTATTACGATCCGGGGCGGTGAAGGTGTTGGCATTGTTACCAGCCCGGGACTGCCGGTTCCTGTGGGCCAACCGGCCATTAACCCGGTACCCCGGAAAATGATTTATGATGCGGTTTCACCACTGCTTCCCATGCATACCGGTGCAATTGTCACAATAAGTGTCCCCAAAGGCAGGGAAGCATCAAAAAGAACTTTAAACGAGCGCCTTGGGATATCGGGCGGCATTTCCATACTGGGAACATCAGGCATAGTCAAGCCTATGTCGGTAGATGCGCTGAAGGATTCACTGGTACCTTTTATAAAAAAAGCAGCCGCTTTGGGCTTAAAGTCACTTGTGCTTACGCCGGGCGGTTTTGGTTACCGGCAGCTTGTAAATGACTACGGCTGTAATCCTGCTGCAGTTGTAGAAACCAGTAATTATATAGGTTTTATGCTTGAAAAGTGTGTTGAATACAAGATTGAATCGGTTATACTTTGGGGGCAAGTAGGTAAAATGACTAAGGTGGCCGGCGGCATATTTAATACCCACAACAGGGTAGCCGATGGCAGGAGGGAGATAATGGCGGCCCAGGCAGCCCTGCTTGGGGCAAAAAAGGAAATGATCGCAGAAATATTGAATAGTAATACCCTGGAAAATGCATTGAGCCAATTGGCCAAGCAGGGTTTGACTGGAGTGATTGAAAATATCGCTGAGTTGGCAGCCAGAAAAGCTGAAGAATATGTTTGGGGAAAATTGAGAGTGGGAGCTGTGATAACTGCCAGTGACGGCTGCATTTTAGCGGCGGATAATACCGCCAGAGAATTGGGAGGATTGCTGTTTTGCCGAAAATTAAAGTAGTGGGTGTGGGTCCGGGCAGCCCTTCTTGCTTAACCTATGATGCTGCCAAGGCGATCAGGGAAGCTGAAATTATCATTGGTGGTAAGCGTCATATAGAAAATTTTGCGCTAAAAGGGCAGGAACGATTTTTGCTGGGCAATAACCTGCCGGAAATAGTAGAGATCATTAAAAAAAATAGCGGCAAGCAAGTGGCGGTTTTAGCCACAGGGGACCCCGGCCTTTTTGGCGTGCTTAAATATTTGTTGAAATATTTTAAACCTGAGGATTTTGAAGTTATTCCAGGGGTAAGTTCAGTACAGTTAGCTTTTGCGCGCCTTTCCATGTCTTGGGATGACGCTGTAATTTTCAGTGCCCATGGCCGCCCTGCAAATAAACTGGCCGAGGCCCTGGGTAATTTCAACAAGGCGGCAATATTAACCGGTTCAAATAATACTCCGGAAAAGATATTTCAAATGCTTAAAGGCTTAAATAAAGTATTTTACTTGTGTTTTGACCTGAGCTTGCCTTCAGAAGAAATTGTAATCCTTAAAGCTACGGACAAATATCCTGAAGAACTGAAATACAGGTACAATTGTGTGATGGTGGTTGTAAATGAATAATTTCAATACTTTTTGCGGCCCAGGTTTGCCGGATAATTTTTTTATAAAAAACGGTACTCCTATTACTAAAGAAGAAATTAGAGTAATAACCCTTTCCAAAGCCCGTTTGGAGCCGGGCGTCTTAATATGGGATATTGGAAGTGGGACAGGTTCTATTGCAATTGAGGCCGTAAGGTTGGCACCTGGTTCTGAGGCCTGGGCGGTAGAAAAAAAACCATCTTCATGCAAAATAATTGAAAAAAACTGTAAGCGGTTTAAAATAGACAGGATAAATATTGTTGAGGGTGAGGCCCCCGAAGCATTAATTGATATGCCCAGGCCAAACCGGGTATTCATTGGGGGAAGTGGGGGCAGGATCTGCCAGATCCTGGAGGTTGTACGCAACAAGCTGCTGCCGGGAGGAAGGGTTATTGTAAATTCAGTTACTTTGGACACCTTAAATGAAACATTAAATTTCTTTTCAAGCGGTTGGCAAACAGAAGTAATTCAAGTAGCTGTAAATAAATTGTCATACTTGGGTTCCAGGCGCATATTAAAAGCTGGGAACCCGGTATTTGTTATATCTGCTTGGGGATGGGGTGAAAATCCTGAAAGGTAAGTTTTACGGCTTGGGAGTGGGGCCGGGAGAACCGGAGCTTATTACTTTAAAGGCTTATAAAATTTTGAAGAAAGTGGATTTGCTCTGTGCTCCAAAGTCATCTGCAGATAGGGACAGCCTGGCTTTGACGGCAGTTGAAAAGTTGGTTGGCAAAAAGTATGAATATTTGGAACTTGCCTTTCCCATGACCACCGATCCTGTGCTTTTGGAAAACAGTTGGTCTGAAGCGGCTGAAAAAGTGGCCGGTAAATTGCAGCAGGGCTATAAGGTTGCTTTTTTGACCGTTGGGGATCCGATGTTTTATAGTACATATGGGTACCTCCTGCGATACCTTGCCGGCAGGTTCCCTGATTTAAAGACCGTAACTGTCCCGGGCGTAACGGCAATGTCTGCCTGTGCGTCTTTATTGGGGGTTCCCCTGGTTGAAGCTGATGAATCACTGGTGGTTTTGCCTGCTTCCTATGGGCTTGATTCTTTGGAAGAAACCATAAAAAAGTATGATAATGTTGTCTTAATGAAAGTAAATAAAAAAATTGATGAAGTAATAAAAATCTTGGAAAAAAACAATATGGAGGGGAAAGCGGTATTTGTCAGCCGCTGCGGTTATAATGACCAGTTTGTTGCCCGGGATTTGTATGGCTTAAAGGGAAAGACCCTGGATTATATGTCTTTGATCATTA
>CAYUXS010000143.1:952-4327 GCA_964448915.1 uncultured Peptococcaceae bacterium | reverse complement strand
TGCCGCCGCCATTTTGTCAATGTTCTTTTTCCTCTTTGACCTGCTTAGATCCGCCTCCAGCAATATTCGCTCGGCAGAGACCGTGCTTAGCCTTTCATCCCACAGCTCAACTTTAATGCCAAACTTTTTTTTAATTAAATCCGCATATTGAATAGATTTTAGGCCGCGCTCCCCAATGGTCCCATTCATATTCTTGGGCAGCCCCAAAACAATCAATTCCGCTTTGTAGTATCTCCAAGCATTTCAAATTCCGCTTGGAGGCCCTCTTCACGCCGGATTACTTCAACTGCCTGCGATGTCCAGCCAAAAGGATCACTGACTGCAACCCCGATGGTTTTATCTCCCAGATCAAGCCCCAATATTCTCATAATAAATCACCGCTGTATTCTTTCTATAATTTCCCTAATTGCACTTATTAATTCGAACTCAGACAATTTTTATGCACATCTCCCTGCATACTGTGGAACAATACCCACATAACCTGCATAATGAATAATCGGGGATTGCCCTCCCATTAATAATAGATAATGCCCCTTGCCTGCACCTTTCCACACATTTGCCGCACCCCTGGCACCATTTATCAATGTGTAGTTTTCTATCCTGCCGGGCCACTGCTTTTTTAACTTCTTCGGGAATATCCCTTCCATCAAAAAAAGCAACATTGTATTCAACTTCTGCGATAGTCTGCATTCCCACGGCTATTGATGACAAACCGGGGACGGATAAAGCAAACGCCATTGCCTCTTCCTTTTGACTGATTAAATTGCCGCCACCCAGGATCTTCATCCCATAAAGGCCTTTCCCGGCATCTGCCGCTATTTTAATAGCCTGCGCCATTTCTTCAGGAGTGCCATCCAATATGCCAATACCCTTCATATTTATTAAAGGATGAATAACATCAAAACCCCATATCTCTGAAGCGGCCTTTACCGCCGCTATCGCATGGGTTGATATACCAACTGCCCTGACCAGCCCTTCCTGCCTCGCGTCAAAGAGCTCTTCCACTGCATCCCAGTGGCCGTGTATAGTCAGTTCATTTTCCTGTTCATGCAAAAGAAATATATCAATGTAGTCCCTGCCTATGCCCCTAAGGGCTTTCTCAATACTGTTACGCATACCTTCCCTGGTATAAGCATAACATTTGGAAGCAATAACTACATCATTAGCCACGCCTTTTATACCTTCCCGGATGATATCATAATTGTCGTACAATTCGGCGGTATCAATAAAATTAACGCCCAAATTCAAAGCATGCCGGATAATTTTTGAACCTTCTCTTACCGGAAGGTTGGCCTGCATAGGCGAAATTGTCAGTGATCCGAAGCAAAGCCTTGATACTTTTATCCCGGTTTTCCCTAACTGGCGGTACTCCAAAACAACCTCTCCCCACGAAACAATACTTATCTTAGAGGTAAAATTTAGTCAGTTATAAGTTATAGGTTCTATGTAAAAACCAAAGTTCTAAAGTTGTTTGGTCTTATAACATAAACTTAAAACAGACACAAAATACAGCATTAGAATAATGGAGCCCTGCACTCTTAATCGCAGGGCTTTTTCTCCAAGTAGTATTTTAGTATCTCTTCCAGCAGTTCATCCCTCTCCAGCCGCCTGATCATGCTTCGGGCATTGTTATGGCTTGTTATGTATGCGGGGTCACCGGACAGGAGATAACCCACAAGCTGGTTTATAGGATTATATCCCTTTTGTTTAAGGGATGAGTAGACCGAAAGAAGTATCTCCCTGGGCTTGTTAACTTCTTCCGCCTGGACTTTAAACATCATTGTTTCTTCTGTATAATCTTTTTCCCTTGTCACGGCTTGCACCCCCCCACCAGCAGTGAAAATATCCCTTATTTCCTTTATATTCTTGCTTTTTTATTTATTTCCTGTATTTATGATAAAAATAAATTTAATTTAGTTGTGCTTGAGCAACCTTATAAGCAATATCCAATGCCTGCTGCAGTTTTGACGGATCTTTCGCACCGGCCTGGGCCATTTCAGGTTTGCCACCGCCACCGCCGCCCATTACGGCTACAACTTCTTTAATTAATTTTCCGGCATGCAACCCTTTTTTGGTCAGGTCGGGGCTGACGGCAGCTACCAGATTGACCCTGTCTCCAACCGCGCTTCCCAATACTATCACTGAAGAACCCAAACGATCCCTGATTAAATCTGTCATTGCCCTTAAGCTGTCCATATCAGGGGAAGATACTTTTGCGGATAAAAACTGTATTCCTTGTAAATCCTTCACCTGATCTATCAGGCTTAACACCTCAAACTTAGCCAGTTTAGCCTTAAGCCTTTCCGCTTCAATACTTAGTTCTTTATTTTCTTTAATTAAATTTTCCACTCTCTGTACAACTTCATGGGGCATAGCCTTAGTGATATTGGCTATTTCACTCAATTGCTGCTCCTTGGAATGCAAATATTCAAGTACGCCCTTGCCGGTAACTGCTTCTATCCGCCTAAGCCCTGCACCTACCGAGCTTTCTCCCAGAAGTTTAAATAATCCTATTTCAGAGGTAGCCCTTACATGGGTGCCACCGCAAAGTTCAACGCTGTAATCACCCATCATTACTACTCTGACCTTATCTCCATACTTTTCTTCAAATAGTGCTGCCGCCCCCAAACTTTTGGCTTCTTTTAAAGACATTTCCTTAACCTTTACAGGCAAGTTGGAAAGGATAGCGCGATTTACCAGTTCTTCAATCCTGTTTAATTCCTCGGCGGATACTGCAGTATAATGCGAAAAGTCAAAACGGAGCCTGTCAGGTTCAACCAATGAACCCGCCTGGTTTACGTGTTCGCCCAGCACTTCTCTTAAAGCCTGGTGCAGCAAATGGGTGGCCGAGTGGTTTCTGGCTGTAGACCAACGCCTTTCAACGTCCACCTGCACATTGACTATGTCACCCGGTTTAACCTGGCCCTTCAAAACCTTTCCGCGATGGGCATAAATCCCTTCTACCGGTTTATAAACATCATAAATATCTATTTCCAAATTACCGTTGGTTATTTTTGCATGGTCTGCAACCTGTCCTCCCGACTCTGCATAGCAAGGAGTGGTATCCAGAACCAGCTCAATCTCTTCCCCTTCTGCCGCTGCTTTGGCTTCAACACCCTCCTTGATTAAGGAAAGCACCTTTGCTTCGGCATTAAGCTCTTCATAACCGATAAAGCGGTTTTCGCCAGTATGTGCCCTTACGGCTTGATACAACACTTCTTTCTCTGAAATATAATCGGTTTCCTGGCGTGCGGTACGGGCCCTGTTGCGCTGCTCTTCCATTGCTGTCTTAAAACCTTCTTCGTCAACATCCAGCCCTTTTTCCCTGGTCATTTCCACTGTCAATTCCAAAGGAAAACCGTAAGTATCATATAA
>CAYUXS010000143.1:0-942 GCA_964448915.1 uncultured Peptococcaceae bacterium | reverse complement strand
ATCTTTGCCACTTATCCTTGTCTTGCCCGCAGATTTTGCCTCTTCAATTACCCTGTTCAGCATTTCAGTCCCTTGGGCTAATGTCTCTCCAAACCTTTCTTCTTCTATACGGATAACATTTGTTATATGCTCCTTGTTTTTTACCAAATCCGGGTATGCTTCGGCAACCTGCCTGATTACGGCACCGGCAACCTCATACAGGAAAGGCTCATTAATATTCAAAGTACGCCCAAAACGAACAGCACGGCGCAAGAGCCTCCTGATAACATAACCACGTCCTTCATTTGACGGCAGGGCACCGTCTGAAACCGCAAAGGTTACAGCCCGGCAGTGGTCGGCAATAACTTTCAAAGCCAAATCTGCTTCCTGGTTTTGCCCGTAGGCAACCCCTGCTTTTTTAGCAGTAAAATCCATTATTTCCCTAAAAATATCGGTATCAAAGTTTGTCGGTACCTTTTGTAAAACAGAAGCAACCCTTTCCAGGCCTAATCCCGTATCTATGCCTTTGCTTTCCAAAGGTGTATACTCGCCTTTTTCATCTTTAAAAAACTGGATAAAAACCAGATTCCATATTTCCAAAAAACGGTCACAATCACATCCAGGCTTGCAGTCTTCAGAACCGCAACCCATTTCCTCACCCAAATCAATATAAATTTCTGAACATGGGCCGCACGGGCCAACGCCAATTTCCCAGAAATTTGTGTCTTTTCCCAAACGTACAATCCGCTCTTCAGGAATTCCAATTACTTTATTCCAATGTTCAAATGCTTCATCATCATCTGTATAAATTGTGACATGCAATTTATCCCCGGGCAGGTCCAAATGCTCAGTAAGATATTCCCATGCCCAGTTAATGGCTTCTTCTTTAAAATAATCGCCGAATGAAAAATTGCCCAGCATTTCAAAAAAAGTATGATGCCTGGCTGTCCGCCCAACCGACTC
>CAYUXS010000142.1:0-4361 GCA_964448915.1 uncultured Peptococcaceae bacterium | reverse complement strand
TCAAATTCAGTATCTAATAAAACAACATTAACCTTGTGATCCCTTTTTGAGGAGCCCAAGCTTACGCTTACAACTTTTTTCAAATAAAAACCCCCTTTCCCTAAAAATAATTCAAAATAATTCTATCCAAAATAAGTTAAAAACACAAGATAACGTGCTTTATTGATCTATAATAAAAACAATTGTATTTTTTTTCGAGGTGATTAAAAAAATGAACTACAAGGACGCATTAGCTTCCGCCTTATCTGAAATTAAAGAGGAAGCTGTCGAAAGCTTGCAAAAGATGGTCCGGATACCCAGCATAACGGGAGACGAAGAAGAAGTTCAATTCTTTTTAAAAGATCTCCTGGAAGATATCGGGTTAGAAATAGATTTTTGGTATCCCCGGGCCGAAGAACTGAAGAACCATCCGGCTTATCCCTTGGTTAACTGCGACAACCTGGGCAAAAGGCCCAACTTGATAGGTAAATTAACGGGCAAGGGTAAGGGGAAAAGCCTTATACTGAATGGGCACGTTGATGTTGTGGACCCCGGCGATTACGACAATTGGATTAACAAAGATCCCTGGTCCGGTATTATTATAGATAACAAGCTTTATGGGCGGGGCGCCTGTGACATGAAGTCAGGGCTCCTTGCAGGGGTCTATGCAATAAAAGCCCTGATAAAATCAAAGCTTCCCATCAAGGGCGATATTTTCCTCCAAAGCGTTATCAGCGAAGAAGACGGGGGTTGCGGGACTCTTGCCTGTTTGGAAAAGGGTTATACCGCCGATGCTGCAATTGTAATGGAACCCACCCGGATGTCCCTGATGCCGGCTCAATTGGGAGCCACTTCTTTCCGGTTGACCATAGAGGGCCGTGCCACCCACGGCTGTGTCCGCTATGAAGGGGTTAGTGCAATTGAAAAGTTTTCATACCTGCACCAGGGAATACTTAAGTGGGAAAAAGAACGGGAAAAGGAAGTTACCTGGTCCAATTTGTTTGCCGGCTATCCAATTAAGGCCCCTATCAGCATAGGTACCGTAAAAGCAGGAAACTGGGATTCCACGGTAGCCGAAAAACTTATTGCCGAAGGAAGACATGGCATTTTTCTAAACCAAAGCTTGCAGGAGGCCAGGAAATCCTTCGAGGACAAGATAATTGAGCTTTCTTTAAAAGACCCCTGGCTTAAAGAGCACCCTCCCAAAATAGAATGGTTCGAAGCTGCCTGGGAACCCGCTTCAATCGATCCCCAGCACCCCCTTGTTTTAAAACTCGCTGCCAGTTTCCGTTCAACCTTGGGAAGACAGCCTCTCCTTGAAGGCGCACCCTATGGTTCCGATATGCGTTTGTTATGTAATTATGGAAACATACCCACCGTTATTTTTGGCCCGGGTGATGTAAGAAAAGCCCACTTTACAGATGAATTTGTACCTATTAAAGATTACTTGGATACAATTACTGTTCTGGCTGATTTTATATATAACTGGTGCAACGCCGAAAATTAAGGGTTTTTCAATAAATCAAAATTAATCAAATTAATGCTTGAAAGCTTGTTGTTCCGCCGCTTACAATGTAATTACAAATAATTAGACGGGGAGGTGTTGTTATGTTTAAAAAATTTTTGGTGCCTACGGACGGGTCTGAAAAATCCAAAAAAGCTGTAGCAAAAGCAATCGATCTGGCTAAAAAACTGGATGCCGAAGTTACAATAATGCATGTTACACCCAGTGTTTCACCCCTTCTATTGTCACCGTATACCGGTCCTGCGTCTGATGCTTTTAAAACTGTAATTGATGAGCTTGAAAGAAAAGGAACAACGCTTTTAAACGATACAAAGCAAGAGTATGCTGACTCCGGGGTTAAAATTACTACCAAAATGGCTCATGGAGATCCTTCAATAGAAATAACCCAAGAAGCCAAGAGGGGCGAATATGACTTGATTATTATGTCCAACAGGGGACTCAGCGAAATCAAGCAATTCCTTATGGGCAGTGTCAGCAGTAGAGTCGTCAAACACGCCGCTTGCACGGTAATGATCATAAAATAGTGGGAAAAATAATTAAAAAGATTGGGACAAGCTTTGCTTCCCAATCTTTTTTTGTATTTTCACTGGAAATCAGGAGAAAATAACAAGTATACCAGCATAATACGGCTCCAGAAAGGAGGATTTATTATTCAACTGGAACCTGAAGAAAGATCAATACTTGCTTATTTCTCGTCCAACGATTCAGCCCAGAAAGCTTCGGAAGAACTTAAAGCCAAAGGCTATAATACTGTCCAAGTAGACAGGATCTCTCGTTACGGCGTCAACAATAACCCTGAAATAAACAGTGCTATAGCAGGCAATGCTTCATCAAATACCGGGTTGTCACTTTATTCATCCGAAGCCGGAGATATTTCTGTCAATGAAAGAATCCTTCTTGGAAGTGACCCTTCAGTAAGCGGCTACGGCAGCAATGATTACGGTATTGCCGGAGGAAAAGCTTTTCTGGTTACGGTTGTTACCAATGAAGGCAGCGTTGAGCAGGCAACAAAAATTTTAAAAAAACATGGCGCGAAAATTTAACATAAGCAAAAAACGACCTTACCGGTGTGCATGTTAAGCCCGGTAAGGTCGTTTTATTTATGCAGGACTAATTATCCTTTTTGTCGAAAACCTAAGCAATATTTTTGCTTATAACAGGTAAAATAGCCACGCAATTTTAGGAGGTTTTTCCCTAATATGAATATAGCCATGTTAATATTGGGCCTTGCTGTTGGTGTAGCTGTAACCTCGTTAATTGCCATATCAAAAATTCAAAGCTTTAACGAAAAAGCAAAATCGGACTCCGAAACAATTGCCGCCTCTTTTAATGAAAGATTGCAAGCAAAAGATGAGCAAATTCTTGAATTAAAAAATAAAATCGAAAAAACTGAATCTGCAGTTGAAGATTTCAGGGTCAAATATGAGGTTGAATCAAAACAAAGGGCGGCAGCCGAAGAAAACATTAAAAGAATTCCGGTGTTGGAGGCCTCCATAAAAGAAAAAGATGAAGAAATCAAATCACTTAATGAGAATAATGCCAGGCTTAGGGAAAAAATTTCTGAACTGCAGGTTACTCTGGAAGAAGAAAGAAAAGCTGCAATGGATAAACTCAACCTGTTAAATGATGCTCAAAAAGAACTGACAGACGCTTTTAAGGCTTTATCTTCAGAAGCATTAAAAAGCAATAACCAATCTTTTTTGGAATTAGCCAAAACTACCTTGGAAAAATACCAGGAAGGAGCCAAAAGTGATCTGGAAGCCAGGCAAAAAGCAGTAGACGAACTGATTAAACCAATGAAACAATCCCTGGAGAAAGTTGATGAAAAAATTCAAGAACTGGAAAAAGCCAGGATAAACGCATACGCCAGCCTTAACCAACAGGTCGAATCCCTCCAGAAAACCCAGGCTCAACTTCAAGCCGAAACGTCCAACCTGGTAAAAGCTCTTAGAGCGCCCACTGTTCGAGGCCGTTGGGGAGAGATTCAATTAAAAAGGGTTGTAGAAATGGCCGGTATGCTGGAACACTGTGATTTCGTGCAACAACAGTCTGTGGAAACTGAAAACGGCCGGCTTCGCCCCGATATGATCATCTGGCTGCCTAATAATAAGAACATAGTTATTGATTCCAAAGCACCTATCATGGCTTATCTTGAGTCACTGGAAACCCAAGACGAAAAAACACGTGCTGACAAACTTAAAGAGCATGCACGCCATATTCGCACACATATAGCCCAATTAGGCAATAAATCCTATTGGGAACAAATTGACCCTTCACCGGAATTTGTAGTCTTATTCCTGCCGGGAGAAACATTTTTCAGTGCTGCTTTAGAGCAGGATCCCACTCTAATTGAGTTCGGGGTAGAAAAAAAAGTGATCCTTTCAACTCCAACCACCTTGATAGCCCTGCTGCATGCGGTGGCTTATGGGTGGAAGCAGGAGCAAATTGCCAAAAATGCTCAAATCATTAGAGACCTGGGCAAACAATTATACGATCGAATCAGAGTGCTCGGCAATCATTTTACAGATCTGAAAAAAGGTTTGGAACAATCAGTTAATGCATATAATAAAGCTGTCGGGACATTGGAAAGCAGGATTTTGGTCAGTGCCCGGAGGTTTAAAGAGCTTGGAGCGTCTTCAAGCGATGATATCGGAACTTTGGATATTGTAGAAAGCACACCCCGGTCAATACAATCCAAAGAAATACTTTCCCTTCCTGATTCCGAATAGATTGTCAAATATCCAAGCCATTCCCGGATATATAAAATATAAGCTGCCGGCAAAAAACGGCAGCCTATATATTTGATGTTGTGGAGTTAGCGGCGGTCGTCAGTTAAGCTATTTATTAAACCTTTTCT
>CAYUXS010000141.1:1897-4364 GCA_964448915.1 uncultured Peptococcaceae bacterium | reverse complement strand
TATAGAAAGTATTTTGGACTATGTAATTTTCATTAATAATGGACAGATAGTTTTAACCTCTTCTGTCGATGATATTCGAGACAAGCAAGGTAAATCTGTAGATGTATTATTTAGGGAGGTATTCAAGTGTTAGGCAAACTATTAAAGTATGAGATAAAAGCAACCGGGAGAATATTTCTGCCACTTTTCCTGGCTTTGTTGGTCTTTGCAGCAATTACAAGATTTATTTCTTTTACCGGGCCCGAAAAGTGGAATACGCCTACAATGATCAGTATGGCTATTTATATAGCTATTATGACCGGCATGTTTGTAATGACATTTATCATGATGATTCAACGCTTTTACAAAAACCTGCTCTCCGATGAAGGCTATTTAACCCACACTCTCCCGGTAAAGCCCTGGAAACATATTGTCAGTAAACTTCTGGTATCTATGATGTGGATAGTAGCCAGTGGAATCGCAGCCTTCATTTCTATTATGATTATCTCTCTTAGAAAAGGGGACATTGCTGAGTTGACAAGCTTTTTTGTGACTGTTGTTAATCAATTTTTTGGACAATTAGGGGTACCGGCATATATTATATCTATTGAGCTTATTATAGTTTCCATAATTGGTTTGGCTTCAGTAATCTTAATTGTCTATACTTCTATTGCCATTGGCCATTTGTTCAGTCAACACAAAATATTAGCCTCTTTCGCAGCTTTCATTGCTTTAAACACTGCTTCCCAAATTTTTCTTACATTTGTTGATTGGATCACCGGAGGCGCTTTCTCTGCAAATATTGAGATTACCTCCCATAACTTTGTTTACATGGAGCAGGTAATTATCCTGGAAATTGCTTATGCTATTCTAGTGACAGGAATACTGTTTACAGCCTATTTTGCTATGACCAATCACATTTTAAGCAAAAGATTGAATTTGGAGTAACTTAATGAAATAATCCGGGTAATGACCTGGGAAAGGATAAAACTAACCGCTGGAGCACAAAACGCCAGGCCTTGCGCCTGGCGTTTTGTATATTCAACTTATTTAAAAAGCAGTGGCCCGATAATAAGGGATATAGTTCCTGCAACCTTAATCAACGGGTTCATGGCAGGCCCTGAAGTATCCTTACAGGGGTCACCAACTGTGTCACCGATAACAGCAGCTTGGTGGGTGGGGTTGGGATTCCCGTCAACATTCTTACCACCCAGATTGCCTGCTTCAATCCACTTCTTGGCATTATCCCAAGCTCCACCGGCATTTGCCAGGAACAGTGCCAGCAATACGCCGGTAACTGTCATGCCGCTTAAGAATCCGGCCAAAGATTTCGCACCAAGGCCAAAGCCTACCAACAAGGGAACACCCACAGCCAAAAGGCCTGGAGCAATCATCTTGCTGATTGCGGCACCGGTGGCAATACTTACGCAGCGGGCATAATCAGGCCTGCCGGTTCCTTCCATAATTCCAGGGATTTCACGGAACTGGCGGCGGACTTCATTAACCATGCCGAAGGCGGCTACACCCACAGCTCTCATAGTAAGGGCTGCAACCAGGAACGGTACAGCACCACCGATAAACAAACCGATAATAACCATCGGGTCATTAAGGTTGACTACCAATGTCCAAACCTCTTTGCCGTGTTCAGTAATCTTAGTTAATATACCTGCCTCTTGAAGGGCAACACTTCTGGTTACCTCGTCAATATAAGCCTGGAATAATGCCAGGGCTGTCAAAGCAGCAGAACCAATAGCAAATCCTTTGGCAATAGCAGCGGTAGTGTTACCTACAGCATCCAGCTTGTCTGTCTTAACCCTGACCTCATCCGGAAGGCCGGACATTTCAGCAATACCACCGGCATTATCGGCCACCGGACCGAAGGAGTCCATAGCCACCACAAAACCGGAGGTTGAAAGCATACCCATGGCTGCCATAGCAATACCAAAAATGGCATACTCGGAGCTTTCCCAACTTGCTGCCCAGAATGCAACCCAGATAGCCAAAGCAAATACCAACATCGGGATAAACACACTTTCCAGCCCTACTGCCAAACCTTGAATTACGTTGGTGGCAGGGCCGGTTTTAGAAGCTTCGGCAATATTCAAAACAGGTTTTCTGCTGTTAGAGGTGTAATATTCTGTAAGTGAACCTATAGCAACACTAACAACCAAACCGATTACTATAGCCAATGTGATACCTTGACCAAGGGCGCCGGGGAATGTCCAGGTAGAAAGGAAGAAAACACCTATAGCGGTCAAAGCATTTGTAGTCCACAAACCAACATTCAGAGCGGCTTGAGGATTTCCGTCTTCAGATGTACGGACAAAGAATGTACCAACTATTGATGCCACGATACCGATAGCACCTACTACCATTGGGAAAAGAGCGCCTTTAAGGCCAAAAAGGCTGTTACCTAAAATCATTGCAGCAATAGTAGTGGCAGCGTAGGACTCAAATAAGTCGGCACCCATACCGGCAGTATCACCTA
>CAYUXS010000141.1:0-1887 GCA_964448915.1 uncultured Peptococcaceae bacterium | reverse complement strand
GCCGGGTTCCTGGGATCATCCTCCGGGATACCTGCTTCCACTTTACCAACAAGGTCTGCACCCACGTCGGCGGCTTTGGTATAAATACCGCCACCAACCCTGGCAAAGAAAGCTATGGCACTGGCACCAAAAGCAAAACTGTTAATAACTGTCGCTTCACCGAAAATAAGGAATAAGGATGAAACGCCCAACAACCCCAAACCGGCAACAGACATTCCCATAACAGCACCGGCCCTAAAAGAGATATTAAGAGCTTTTGCCAAGCCTGAGCTGCGGGCGGCTTCAGTTGTCCTTGCATTTGATTTGGTAGTGCTGTTCATGCCTATGTAACCGGCAATAGCTGAACAAACAGCACCTACCAGGAATGATATTGCATATGAAAACTCATAAAAGATCAATAAAATAAAAATAATAAGCGCGAATGGTATTAATGTCTTATACTGCCTGTTTAAATAGGCCATGGCACCTTCCTGGATGGCCTCGGAAAGCTCTTTCATTTTCGGCGTGCCCATGGACTCTTTAAGCACGCTAGCCATGGTTAACAAAGCAAAAAGAAGCGCCGCAGCACCTGCAATTGCTCCTATCCAGGCCAGAATCATTGACTCTTGCACTATAAAACCCTCCATTTTCCCTCTAATTTAAAACAAACCAATGCACTACTTCAAAACTTGTAAACCCAAAAGCAATGATGTTAATGCAAACAAGATCCCGCTGATGATGGTAACCTTACCCAGCAACTCGTCCAGTCCCTTTTTCTTGCCAAAGAAGGTTTCCGCTCCTCCTGATATGGACCCGGAGAGGCCGGCGCTTTTACCGGACTGCAACAACACCGAAGCAATTACAATAAAACATGCCATAACATGCAGGACGGTTACCAGGCCTTTGAGCACACACTCACCCCCTTAAATAAATACAAAAGAATTATAGCACGGTGCGAAAAAATTAACAACGAGCTGATTATATTTTGGAAAAAGGCATTATTTTAAGCAATATAGTGAATCTTTTCCTTTATAAATTGCTGCCGAGCCAATTTCCTCTTCAATCCTGATCAGTTGGTTATACTTGGCTACCCGGTCAGTCCTGGAAGGCGCACCGGTCTTAATTTGCCCTGCATTTGTAGCCACTACCAGATCTGCTATGGTTACGTCCTCGGTTTCACCGGAGCGGTGGCTGACTACTGCGGTGTACCCGGCCCGCTTGGCCATTTCTATGGCGTCCAGTGTTTCTGTCAATGTACCTATCTGGTTGACCTTGATTAGGATGGAATTGGCTACCCCTTGTTTGATGCCTTCCGAAAGCCTTTTTGTATTGGTGACAAAAAGGTCGTCCCCGACAATTTGCAGCCTGTGCCCCAGCTTGGAGGTAAATTCTTTCCACCCTTCCCAGTCATCTTCTGATAGACCGTCTTCAATGGATATTACCGGGTACTTATCGATAAGGTCAGCATAATATTGAATCATTTCGGAGGAACTGCATTTTTTCCCTTCGAAAACATAGCTGCCGTCTTTATAAAATTCTGTGGCGGCACAGTCAAGTGCCAGGCAAATATCTTCACCCGGCTTATATCCCGCATTGGTTATAGCCTCAACAATAACTTGCAAAGCTTCTTCATTTGAACCCAGGTTCGGGGCAAATCCTCCTTCATCGCCTACTGCTGTATTCAAGCCTTTGGACTTAAGCACCTTTTTTAAGTTATGGAAGACCTCGGCCCCCATCCTTAAAGCGCCGGCAAAATCACTTGCCCCCACCGGCATAATCATAAATTCCTGGATGTCCACATTATTATCGGCATGCTGCCCGCCGTTCAAAATATTCATCATAGGTGTAGGCAATACTTTTGCATTGACACCGCCTAAATACTGGTTGAGCGGCAATCCCAAATAAGCG
>CAYUXS010000140.1:0-4378 GCA_964448915.1 uncultured Peptococcaceae bacterium | reverse complement strand
ACTGCAATCAACAGGGATATTGATTTTGCCTGGATATTCTATGCCTGGACAGGCATAGAGGCAGAAATCAGGGGTGTTCCCCTTAATTTCATTATGGTCAAGGATCTTGATGAAGCTTTGGATTACTATACTCCGGTTATTTTTACTTCGGAGCAGGTGATAAAAGATGATCCGGAATTGGTACGCGATTTCCTGTCTGCTGTTTCAAAAGGATATAATTTTGCCGCTGAGAACCCGGATCAGGCTGCTGATATCCTGCTTGGACAGGTTCCGGAATTGGACGCCAAACTGGTTAAACTAAGTCAAAAATGGCTGAGCCCCAGGTATAAAGACGATGCCCCCCGCTGGGGAGAACAAAAAAGAGAAGTATGGGAAAATTATTCACGCTGGATGCAAAAGCATGGCTTACTTCCTGCCGGTGTAGATATTGATTCGGCTTTTACCAACGAATTTTTGCCGGAATAAAAAATAAGCGGGAGAACTTATAATGCTTGTCCAGTTAAAAAATATATCTAAAGGGTTTGATACTGCCGACGGCAGGATTGAGGTAATCGGCAGCTTTTCAATGGAAGTGGAAAAAGGCAGTTTTGCCAGTATTATTGGTCCCAGTGGGTGTGGCAAAAGCACCGTACTAAAATTGATTTGCGGGTTGTTAACCCCTGATCAGGGAGAGATATTAATCGATGGTTTTGCCGGTATAAAAGCTGGAGACAGGATATCCTATATGCCTCAAAAAGATCTGTTGATGCCTTGGAGGAATGTTATTGATAATATAATACTGCCTTTGGAAATTTTAGGTGTCAATAAAGACCAAGCCAGGGAAGAAGCCTTGTCTCTATTTCCTCTTTTTGGGCTGGAGGGATTTGCGTACAGTTATCCGGATGAGCTTTCCGGTGGGATGAGCCAGCGGGCGGCACTTTTAAGGACTATGCTGGCAGGCAGGGATATTATTCTTTTGGATGAGCCTTTTGGGGCCTTGGATGCCATTACCAGGTTTAAAATGCAGCAGTGGCTGCAGGATGTATGGATTAAATTAGGCAAGACAATTATATTCATAACTCATGATATTGAAGAGGCGATATTCCTTTCCGATTATATTTACCTGCTTAGCCCCCGTCCGGGTACCTTGCAAGAGAAAATTGAAATCTCTTTTCCCCGGCCCAGAGGGCCGTCTTTATTAACCCGGGAGGAGTTTATAAAGATCAAAGCCAACCTGATACATGCCCTTTCCCTGGAAATATAGCTGTTAAAATAAACCACCGTGATAAAGCCGGTGGTTTATTTAGTAAGCCGGTAAATGCAATTTGGCACTATGGTCTGAGATAACTTGTTTTTAGCATAATTCATGTTATTTCGAAGGAAAAATACTATATTATAGAGAAAATATTAGTTATTTTTTTGAAAAAGTATACGGGAATAGAAAACAGATATGAGATAACGGGGGCTGAAAATGGCAGAGAGGAATAATATTAAAAAGTATGCATTGATTATTGCAATGTCGGCTTCTTTTTTAACTCCCTTTGTAGGAAGTGCAATTAACCTGGCGGTGCCTTCGATAGGCTTGGAATTTAACACAACAACATTGTTGTTAAGCTGGGTAGTTACAGGTTACCTCCTTTCTTCATCAGCCTTTTTACTTCCCTTTGGGAGGCTGGCGGATATTATCGGCAGGAAAAAAATATTTTTATCCGGACTGTTTACTTTTTTTCTTTCATCAGTATTATGCGGGCTTTCCTGGTCTATTCAAGCATTGATTATTTTCCGGGTCCTGCAGGGAATAGGAAGTGCGATGATCTTTGGAACCAGTATGGCTATTCTTACTTCGGTTTTTCCACCTGAGGAAAGGGGTAAGATTTTAGGCCTCAATACCGCAGTGGTTTATGTGGGATTATCTTTAGGCCCAATTTTGGGAGGTTGGATGAACTACAGGATGGGGTGGCACTCTATCTTTTATTTTGTCTCCGTTTTAAGCGTCATTGCCTTCCTTTTAACTTCAACCAAGTTGAGGGGCGAGTGGTACGGGGCAAAAGGGGAGAAATTCGATTTTACCGGATCCGCTCTTTATTCAACAGGCCTTATTTTTTTTATGTACGGGATTTCTTCGATATCAAGCTCAAACTGGTCAATATACCTTACTATGGCCGGGGTGGCCCTGGTAGTATTCTTTGTCCTGTATGAAAGAAAAGTAAAACAGCCAATTTTAGATACTACCCTGTTCAGTAAAAATATTACTTTTATATTCTCCAACTTTGCAGCATTGATTAATTATAGTGCAACATTTGCAGTTGGATTTATCCTTTCCCTTCACCTTCAAGTAGTGATGGGATTTAATTCACAGACGGCAGGACAGATTTTATTAATACAGCCGGTAATTATGGCTATTCTTTCTCCGTTCTTTGGCAGGCTCTCAGACAGGGTGGAACCCAGAATAGTTTCCTCCCTGGGGATGGCCGTAACTGCTTTGGGTTTGTTTATTTTCTGCTGGATCAACGTGGCTATGTCAATATGGCTGGTGATCTTTAACCTGAGCCTGTTGGGGACAGGTTTTGCCCTGTTTTCCTCTCCCAACACAAATGCGGTAATGAGTTCAGTGGAGAGAAGATACTATGGTGTTGCTTCATCAACTTTAGGTACCATGAGATTAACCGGACAGGCGATCAGTATGGCTGTGGTCACTCTTATCATGGCTTTTTTTGTTGGGAACATGGAGTTAAGCCCCGCTTACTCAGACTTGCTGGTTAAAAGTTCCAGGACAGCCTTTATCGTCTTTACCATATTATGTATTGTGGGAGTATTTGCTTCTCAAGCCAGGGGTAATTTAAGGACCGAAGCCGAATAAGTATCTCTATTGCAGAATATTTGCCCGATAAGATATAATATAATAATTGATACAAACCCAAATTCTTCTGACAACGGAGGTGCTAGTTATGAATACCCTAAAAGTCTGGCTTTTAATGGGAGCCTTGACAGTTTTGCTGGTAATAATGGGTGATGCCATAGGCGGTACTTCAATGGCTATGACCTTTTTTATATTTGCTATGATAATAAATTTTGTCGGTTATTTTCACAGCGACAAGATTGCTATCAAAATGACCAGATCTTACCCGGTTTCTGAAGCACAATCACCGGAGCTTTATGAAATTGTCCGTGGTCTGACTCAAAGAGCAGGGCTGCCGATGCCTAAACTTTATGTTACACCTTCAGACCAGCCCAATGCTTTTGCAACAGGCCGGAACCCGGCAAATTCAGCTATAGCTGTCACCGAAGGTTTGATGAGAATGTTGACCCGTTCGGAGGTTGAGGGTGTTTTGGCTCACGAAATAGCCCATATTAAGAACCGGGATGTGCTAATAGGGACAATTGCCGCTACACTGGCCGGCGCGATTTCAATGATCGGCAATATGCTCCAGTGGGGTGCTTTTTTGGGACTGGGCCGTGATGATGACGAAGGCGGGGCAGGAATGATAGGTGCCTTAATTATGGCCATCCTATTTCCTATAGCTGCCATGATTATACAGCTTGCTATTTCTCGTTCCCGGGAATATGGCGCTGACAGTTTGGGAGCCCGTATAGCAGGTTCGCCTACCGGCTTGGCCAACGCCTTATTAAAACTGGAGGCTGCATCACACCGGATTCCGATGAGGGTCAATCCGGCCACTTCACATTTGTTTATTGTTAACCCGTTGTCCGGCGCATCCATAGCAAGACTTTTCAGTACTCACCCACCAATCCGGGATAGAGTGGAGAGGCTTCGCAATATGAAGTTTTAGTATTCAGAACCTGTAAGTTTTTTTGGTTATATTGTTAATAATCCCCGTGTTTTTCCCGCGGGGATTTATTTAATACCGGAGGATAGTATGGAAAAGAAAAAGCTGAAAGTAGCAAGGCTTTCAATAATATCAAATGTTTCTTTAACCGTTTTTAAACTGGCTGTGGGTTTTTTTATGGGTTCCATCAGTGTTTTATCCGAAGCGATGCATTCAGCTATTGATCTGGTAGCAGCGGTAATTGCTTATCTTTCGGTAAAGCAGGCCAGCAAACCGGCTGATGAAGGGCACCCGTACGGCCACGGCAAGTATGAGAATGTGGGCAGTGCTATTGAAGCAATCTTGATTGTTGCCACATCAGTTTGGATAATTATGCAGGCAGTGCCCCGGATATTAAAGCCTTCGGAAGTACATTCTTTGGGTACCGGGGTTTTTGTAATGACAGTGTCCGTCTTGGTTAATATTTTAGTATCCAATAAATTGATGAAGGTAGCAAAGGAAACGGAGTCCCCGGCTCTGGAGGGGGATGCACTGCATTTAAGCGCTGATGTATATACTTCCTTGGGTATTTTGGCTGGGTTGGCAGCCATGAAAGTAACCGGGTTAATGAT
>CAYUXS010000139.1:0-4385 GCA_964448915.1 uncultured Peptococcaceae bacterium | reverse complement strand
ATAATTCATCAACCGGCAGGTAACCTTTAACTACCGGTAATGATCCAATCTCCGGCAGCTTTTTAAAGGCCACAGTTTCATCATTGCCGTGGGCGGTTAAATTATAAATTATGGCGGGGTCTTCTATTAAAACCCCGCCTGTACCCATCAGATCATATAAATAACAAACCGCATCCAAATCTTCAGGTTCTACCGGTACTGCTATTTCCAGCCATTTCAAGCTATCACATACCTCTCTTAGTTCATAAAAGCGTCTCTAACCCGTCCAAAAAGCCCTTTGTCTTTCTCACTAATATTCTCATTGCTTAAATTGGCAAATTCCTTAAGCAATGCTTTTTGTTTATCAGTTAGCTTGGTCGGGGTTACAACTTTAACATGCACCATTTGATCACCCCGGCCGTAGCCATGCAGATCAACAATGCCCTTGCCCCGCAGCCTAAATACCGTACCGCTTTGAGTGCCTTCCGGTATCCTAAGCTTTACCTTGCCATCCAACGTGTCAATATCTATTTCATCACCAAGGGCAGCCTGGGCAAAACTAATGGGTATCTCCATAACCACATCGTTTCCTTCACGCCGGAAAATCTTATGGGGTTTAACATGAATATACACATACAAGTCACCCCTGGGGCCGCCCATTTTCCCCAGTTCTCCTTCTCCGGCTATCCGGACCCTGGTACCGTTGTCAACACCGGCCGGTATCTTAACATTAATTTTTTTAGTTTTCCTGACCTTACCGGAACCATGGCAAGTAGCACACAGCTTCTCGACTATCTTACCCTTGCCGCGGCACTGGTCACAAATTTTCGTCTGTACAATACGGCCAAAGGGCGTATTTTGAGCAAACTGTACTTGGCCGGACCCATTACAAGCTGAACAAGTCTGGTACCCGGGGCTGCGCCTGAACCGCCACAAGTTCCACAGTCCTCTGTCCTGGGAACTTTAATATCTTTTTCCAAACCAAAAGCGGCTTCCTCAAAGCTTACTTCCAGATCAACTCTCAAATCACTGCCTTTTTGAGGCCCTTGTCTCCGGCGTCCACCGCCGCCGAAAAACATATCGAATATATCTCCCAGCCCGCCAAAATCCGTACCATCAAAACCCCCGAATCCACTAAAACCGTCAAACCCCTGGCCATTTACACCAGCATGACCGAAACGATCATAATTTTCTCTTTTACTTGGGTCACTTAGTACCTCATAAGCCTCTGCAATCTCTTTAAATTTCTCTTCTGCTTCTTTATCATCCGGATTAGCATCGGGGTGGTATTTGCGCGCCAGTTTCCTATATGCTTTCTTTATTTCATCGGCTGAAGCTCCCCTTGAAACCCCCAGCACATCATAATAATCGCGCTTGGACATAACCTGTTTCACCACCCTGAATGGAAATATCTAAAACATAAAAAACCTATTATTTATCATCCTTAACTTCATAATCAGCATCAACTACGTTATCATCACCGGCTTGTGCCCCAGTGTTACCACCGGCTGCACCTTTATCTTGCTGCTGTGCAGCTTGCTGTTGATAAAGCAATGTGGTAAGTTCATAAAGGGGTTGTGTAACAGCTTCAATCTTTTGTTTGATAGCTTCAACATTATTTCCTTTAAGTGCTTCTTTAAGCTCTTCCACCGCTTTATTAACCATATCGACTTTTGCTTTATCGGCTTTGCCGCCAAGGTCTTTAATCGTTTTTTCCGCTTGATAAATAACACTGTCAGCCTGATTGCGCAGTTCGACTTCTTCCTTGCGTTTCCTGTCCGCCTCGGCATGAGCTTCCGCTTCTTTGACCATCTTTTCCACATCTTCATCGCTCAAGCCGCCGCCGCCGGTAATAGTAATACTTTGCTGGGCTCCTGAGCCCATATCCTTGGCGGAAACATGGACAATACCGTTAACATCAATATCGAATTTAACTTCGATTTGAGGTACTCCCCTAGGTGCCGGAGGTATCCCGCTTAGAGTAAACCTACCCAGGGTTTTATTGTCTGCAGCCATCGATCTCTCGCCTTGGAGCACATGGATTTCCACAGTTGTCTGGCCATCTGCGGCAGTAGAAAATATCTGGCTTTTTGAAGTAGGAATGGTTGTGTTCCTTTCAATAAGCTTTGTAAAAACTCCACCAAGTGTTTCAATGCCTAAAGACAAAGGAGTAACATCCAAAAGCAATACATCTTTTACCTCACCGGCAAGCACCCCACCCTGTATGGCTGCGCCAATAGCAACGCACTCATCCGGGTTGATGCCTTTATGAGGTTCTTTGCCCAGGTACTTCCTGATAGCTTCCTGTACTGCAGGTATACGGGTAGAGCCACCCACCAGCAAAATCTTGTCTATATCCTTGGGTTCCAGTCCAGCATCAGCCATTGCCTGCCTGGTAGGGGTCATGGTTTTTTCAACCAGTTCCGCAGTCAATTCATCGAACTTGGCTCTGGTTAACGTCATATCCAAGTGTTTCGGGCCGTTTGCATCGGCAGTAATAAACGGCAGGTTGATGTTGGTTGAAACCACCCCGCTAAGCTCAATTTTAGCTTTTTCAGCAGCTTCTTTAAGCCGCTGCATGGCCATACGGTCATTGGAAAGGTCAATACCGTTGCTTTTCTTAAACTCGGCAACCATCCAGTCTATTATCCTTTGATCAAAATCGTCACCACCCAAACGGTTATTACCGCTGGTGGCCTTGACTTCAAAAACGCCGTCTCCCAATTCCATAATCGAGACGTCAAATGTTCCCCCACCCAGGTCAAAGACTAAAATAGTCTGGTCCTCTTCTTTATCCAGGCCATAAGCCAAAGCCGCTGCCGTAGGTTCGTTAATAATCCTTAATACATCCAATCCGGCTATCTTTCCGGCATCTTTTGTAGCCTGGCGCTGTGCATCAGTAAAATAAGCAGGAACAGTAATAACAGCTTTATCTATCTTTTGGCCAAGATAAGCCTCAGCATCATCTTTAAGCTTTTTTAGAATAATTGCGGATATTTCTTCAGGCAGGTATTCTTTCCCGTCAATCTCAACTTTATAGTCAGTACCCATATGCCTCTTTATAGAGCTGATAGTCCGCTCATGGTTGCTAATCGCCTGCCTTTTGGCAACCTCTCCCACAAGGCGTTCCCCGGTCTTTGAAAATCCGACCACAGAAGGGGTAGTACGCCCTCCTCCCGCATTGGGGATAACAACTGCTTCCCCGCCTTCCATAACAGAAACACATGAGTTTGTAGTTCCCAAGTCTATTCCTATTACTTTGCTCATTTTACGACCCCCATAATAGAATCTATATAAAAATTAAAAAATAAATTAACCTGCTACTTTTACCATTGCTGCCCTGATTACTTTGCCTTTATAGGAATATCCACGTCTCAGTTCCATTATTACAGTGTTTTCAGGGTACTCTTCACTTTCTTCTTTCATTACTGCCTCATGAATTTCCGGATTAAAAGTCTCACCGACCGTAGGTATAATTTCAAGACCCTCTTTTTTCAAAATATCGAACATCTGGCCGGCAATCATTTGAATGCCTTCAAACAGCTTTTCATAGTCCCCGCTTTGTGTTTGCAGTGCACTATCAAAGCTGTCCATTACCGGCAAAAGATTAATGATCAGTTGTTCTCCGCCATACTTTATCAGGTCTTCTTTTTCCCTAATTACCCTTTTACGGTAATTTTCAAATTCAGCCTGCAACCTGAGCATCTGGTTATAGTATTCCTCTGATTTCGCTTTTTCTTCCGCCAACAGATCTTCCAATGAAGGTTCATCCGGAGCCGTCAAACCCTCTTCCTGATTAGATCCAGTCTCTTCTTCACCGTTTCCGGCACCTACGTCTTGATGCCCGGCGAGATCATTGTCAATATTTTCTTCTTTATCATTATCCTTTACAGCGTTATTGATCTGTTTTGTTTCGTTGTCAATCTCTTTTGCCGCCAAGGAGCTCACCTCTTAACAACTTTGTTTTTATTCTATTGTTAAACTTTTCCCAAGTTATTTCTCAAATTCACGGTTTTCGGCATCTTCCCGTTTTTTTATAATAGTGTCTATCCTTAAAATAGCCTCGGCTACTTCACTGGCTGCTTGTAAAGCATATACTTTAACCTGCAGCGGATCCATAATCCCCTTTTCGGACATATCGATTATCTCTCCGGTATCACAGTCTACAGCCAGCGAATCATTGCCGCTTTCAGACTGGGCGGATATAACATCGCCCAGTTTTTCCAACTGGTTAAAACCGGCATTAGCCACAATCTGGGCCATTGGTTTTTTAAGTGATTCAACCACACAATCGACACCATAGACCGACATCCCGCGCATACCGGAACGGGTCTTTTCCACTTCCATGGCAGCTGCCAGTTCAACAGCGCCGCCACCCGGGACTACTCCGCCCCTGACCGCTGCCT
>CAYUXS010000138.1:2016-4474 GCA_964448915.1 uncultured Peptococcaceae bacterium | reverse complement strand
GTGATTGATTTGACAAAATTTGCGTTCAGGCTTGAGCCTGTATTAAGAAAAAAGAAGGAAGACGAAGAAGATGCGATTTTGGCTAAATCAATGGCTCAAAGGGAATATCAGAATCAATTGGGTGTTTTGCGGGATATTCGCAACAATGTGGATAAAGCAATGGAAAATGTAAGTAAATATTCAACTGTAAGTGGTTTAATAGCAGGAAACCTATACCTGGAATATTTGAAAATGACAGAATCAAATCAAGAAAAGGTTTTGCAAGATAAACAACGGTTGTTGGACAAATGCATGGAAGAAATGATTGAAGCCCGCAAAGACAGGATGATATTGGAGAAGTTAAAAGAAAGACTGCAAGACAAATATAAAGCTAAATTAAAGAGATTGGAAAATAAAGAGTTGGACGATCATTGCACGGCAATAGCCCATAAAAAAATAATATAGAAAGTTTTATCAACTTTTACTATAGAAAGGAGGTGAATAGTTTGCAGGCGGAGGTTATTAATAACCAGATAACTGCTTTTGCACCAGAAACCTGTGAGTGCCAAAAAAGAGGGTCATCGCCAGTGAGTTTTACAGATGTTTTAATGTCAATGCAGGCTCTTGAGCAAGGAAACTTGGATGAACAGGCATTAAACGGTATTTCAGTTGTTAATCAATCTTTGCTGATCGATGGTACCGGGCTAATGCAACCAAATGAGAAGGCATTAGTAGATCCTTTAATGCTTATGCCGGTGCATTTTGAAAATGACGAGACGGATGAGCAGATCGGTTTGGGGGATACAGGTAAATCCTTGCCTTTAGGTGAAATTGAGCTTGCGAAAGAAAACTGGCAGATTGGTTTAATCAACCCGTTAACGGAAATGGCACCGGAAGATCATGTTATGCAGGAAACAAAAGCTGCAAGTGCTCAGGTTCTGTTCCCGGGTGCCCTGCAGTACAAAGACTTTCCACTTAAATACGATAACGCTCAAAGCGCAATGCCGGGCTTACCCGTATTTGGCGGGGATAAAACACTTCCTTTGGATAATGGTTTGGACAATCCAGGAGGCCCCTTTGGGACTGCCGGTACAAATCAAAACACAACTTCAGCTTCACTTGATGGCAGTTCCGCTATGAGCTTTGTGGAAGCAAGCAGCCGGATTGCCGTTGGCACTGAGCACAGTGTTATAAACTCCGGCCAAGGGTTAATGGAAAACAAGCTTCACAATGCACAAGAGGCTAAAAGCCAGGGCCTTTATGCAGCCATTAGTGCAAATACCAGTCCGGGGAAGGATGAAACCGGATTTAAAAGCCTTGGCCAAGACTTTAATAATCAACACGGCAGTGAAAAAGCAGGCAAAAATATTGCATTATCCAACGTCAACGGGCATTCGCAGGTTGAAGCAGGCAACACAAATGTCATACAGGTATCCGGCGTAACACCGCAAAAGTTCCAGTCAACAGCAACTGCTCAAATAATTAATGCTGTACAAGACTTAGTAAAAAATAATAATGGGGTAACCATCATAAAGTTGAAGTTGGAACCCCAAAGCTTGGGTGAAATTAATATAAGGCTTACATTTAATAACGGTGAAATGGATGCCCATTTTCATGTTGCCAGCGGATTGGTTAAAGACGCTCTGGAAAGCTCTATACCCCAACTGAGAGAAACCTTGTCCCAGCTAAATATTAATTTGGGGGAAGCGACAGCTTCTTGGGGAGGATATCAACAGCAAGGTCAAAACAACCATGGTTTTGAAAAGCAGTCTTTCAATCAAAATTTCCCGGCAGGTAACGTTTATTCAATACCAGTGGATGAACCGGCAAGCTTAGGCCAAATAAATGAAAATAAAGCATTAGACTTATTAATTTAAAGGGGGGTGGTTATTTGGCAATTAGTCCGGTAAATTCCGGTGAAGACTATTCTTTGCCTGCGAAAACCAGGGTTCCAAAAAAGGAATTGGATAGAACCGACTTCTTAAACCTAATGATGAAACAATTACAAAATCAAAACCCATTGGAACCTCAAAGTAACGAAGAGTTTATTTCCACTATGGTGCAGTTTAATTCTTTGCAATCCCTGTCAGCAATAGACAGAAACACCCAGTACAACCAGGCGATGGAGCTGGTAGGGAAGGTTGTAACCATAAAACAAATAAACAAGGAACCGGTTGAAGGAATAGTCCAAAGCGCGGGAATTAAAGACAATGAAGTTGTTGTGTATGTGGGTGGAAATAGTTACTCTTTAAAAAACATTATTTCAGTTAAAGGGCCTGCCGTATCCGTAGCAATGGATTTGTTGCAAGCAGCAAGCATGATTGGCAAAGAAGTATCCGTCATAGACGGTGAAGAAACAGTTAATGGAGTTGTTGAAAAAATACGGTCGGAAAATGGCTCGTTAAAAATCTATGTTAATGGTTTGGCTTATGATATCTCCAACGTAACCGAGATAAAATCAGCGGGGGTGGCATAGGTG
>CAYUXS010000138.1:0-2006 GCA_964448915.1 uncultured Peptococcaceae bacterium | reverse complement strand
AATGCTGGTAATAGCGGGATTGGCAAGATACCCGTAATAATGCCTCAACCTGCACCCGGGGGAAAGATTGAAGGCAAGGTAATAAGCAATAGTGCAACTGGCCAAACAACAAAAGCAACATCCGGTCTTTCTTTCAACAAAATCTTTTCTGCCGAGTTGGAAAAAACATTAGGGATAAAAATGTCGGCACATGCGGAGAGAAGATTAATTGAAAGAAATGTTAATCTTAACCAAGAAGACTTGCGAAAGATTGCAGACGCTGTTCAAACGGCGGCATCCAAGGGCGCAAGGGAATCTTTGGTGATATACGGTGATTTGGCTTTGGTGGCCAGTATAAAAAATAGGACCATAATAACCGCTATTCAAGGAAAAGAAATGAAAGATCATATTTTTACCAATATTGACAGTGCGGTTATTATAAGTTAACAGCCGGACCGGAAAGGGGGCTGTATTGCTCCTGACTGACTGAAGGAGCATATGCTGTATTTACAACTCAAAATATGAACCAAGCTTAAGTCTCACAGCTAATTGCCGGTAACTGGCAGCCAATAAATACAGGAGGTTATAGAAATGCTGAGATCTTTATATGCAGGCGTATCAGGCTTGCGTAATCACCAGATACGTATGGATATAGTTTCAAATAATATATCAAATGTTAATACTATGGGTTTTAAAGCATCAAGAGTCAATTTTCAAGATTCCCTCAATCAATTAATTAAAAGCGGCGGGGCAGGCCGGAATCCCATGCAAGCCGGTACTGGAAGCGCTATAGGTAGCATTGGCACGAAGATGGAGCAGGGACCTTTGCAAATGACTGGAAGGACTCTTGATCTGGCTATTGATGGCACAGGGTTCTTTATGGTCAGCGATGCCGAAGGTGTAAATACTTATTTTACCAGAGATGGCGCGTTCTTCATTGATTCAACAGGAAATGTGGTTAATTCTTCAGGTTTAATACTGCAAGGTGACGGCGGGCCGATCAACCTTGGGGAAGAAGCAATAGCCACCATTACTATTGCAAAAAACGGTTCGATCCAGGCAACTACAGCGACTGGGGAAGTTGTTGAAGGTATAAATATTGTCCTGTATACTTTTCCCAATCCGGAAGGCCTAAAAAAATTAGGCAACAATTTGTATACCTATGATGAGAATATTACCGGCCCGATATCCGATGGCCTTATACCTGGCAGCGAAGGTGCCGGCACCATTGAATCAGGCTATTTGGAAATGTCAAACACCGACCTTAGTGAGGAGTTTACAAATATGATTACAACCCAGCGCGGATATCAGGCTAATGCAAGGATAATTACGGTATCGGATACTTTGCTTGAAGAGTTAATTCAATTAAAGAGGTAAGCACATTTTAGGCGGTATCCCGGTTAAGGGCCGGGTTACCGCCTAAAAGAAAGGCTGGTATGAGATCGTGATAAAAAAAGAAAGAACAGAATTAGAAAATTCCGAAGTTAATAGAAAAAATAGGCCTTCCCGTTTATTAAAACTACTTGTTTTTTTCCTGGGAACGATTGTCGCAGTGTCCTGTGTACTGGGTGCAGTTTTATATTTTGTCGGCATACCGGGGGTAATGACCCGGCTTAAGGCTGAACCACCTCCTGTTTATGTTACCAAGGAGCTTGGCGAACAGTTGGTAAACCTGGCCGATGAAAGTGGCGGCAGGTACCTGCGCTTAAATGTTGTTATGGAATTGGAAGATGACAAAAAATTGTTGGCTGAAATAGATGAAAAGAAAGCAAAATTGGTGGATGGGGTACTGAGAGTTCTAAGGAGCAAAAGGGTTTCCGATGTGTGGTCGGTAGAGCAGGAAGATGTATTGAAAAAGGAAATTTTAAATGCCATTAATAAAGAATTGGAAGAGGGAAAGGTTAAACGGGTACTGTTTACGGATTTTCTAATCCAATAGGAAGCCGGAGGTGTTAAATGATTAGACAGGATGATATTCAGGAGTTTTTAAAAAAGATGTCGGCCCCTGACGAGGTAAGAAAAGTTGA
>CAYUXS010000137.1:3827-4477 GCA_964448915.1 uncultured Peptococcaceae bacterium | reverse complement strand
AAAATGCTTAAAGTATTATACTCAACTGTATTTAATTCCAAGTATCTGTGCCAGGAGAACAACTGTCAATGCCATTCCTAAAGTAGTATTAATATCGGCTGTCGGGGACATCATGGTGGGTACTAACCCCCAAAGGTTGCTAAACAAAAGGAAAATAAACAAGGAAAAAATCAAACTCATCAAACTGGCACCCTTTTTAGAATCAAGGTTCTCAAATGCCAGGCCTCTTAAAAACATGAAAATTTCCTCTATTATAACTTGCAATTTTCCTGGCCGGTCTACTTTCATGTTTCTGGTGGCAAGCACTGTAAAGATACCGACCAAAATCATGACAACCCAAGTCATCACTATAGTTTTTAAATTAACATCCCCGATAGGAGTGTGAACAACACCATGATGGCCAATCTCCAGAAATCCCCATACATCCAGTTCCTTATGGACTTCTTCTATGCTTTTCATCCCTTTCTCACCCCTTTCCTTTAAAGTCAAAAACTTTACTCAATATTTCGTCCGGCAGAACTCTTTGGATATACCTGAGTATTTCTGCTCAAACAAATAGATTCAATAATAGAAAGGATGACAGCAACAACGACAGGAACTATAATTCCCAAGCCTAAACCCACAAGATTCACTGATGGCAAACGCTGGCT
>CAYUXS010000137.1:0-3817 GCA_964448915.1 uncultured Peptococcaceae bacterium | reverse complement strand
AAAGAACGGCAATTACAAATCCTGTCCTAAACAATGGGCCGGTTTTCATAAAACCGGTTGCATTGTTTGAATATAATTCTTCAAGATTTTTAATTCTTTTAGCCAAGGTAATAGAATTATATATTCCAATTGGGATCCCTATAGCAAGTCCCAATATAAATCCATTACTGCGAAAAAAAACTGAACATAATAAGACTGCCGTTAAAATACATAATGAGATTTTTATTGTTTTCTTTAGTTGGTTATCCAGTTCAGGAACAGGTTTAGAACCAAACAAAAACCCCACCTACACTTTTTGGCAAAATTACAAAAAGCGTTTCACTATGTTGATAATTCCCCATGTTCCTGCCGCCACCCCCAGCAGGATGCCGGCAACCATTATCCAAGGGTCAGAGCCAAACATGCTGTCCAATCGTTTTCCAATAAAATATCCTAATGTCACCGTAATGGCCATTTCAGTTCCAATCATGCTGGTAACTGCCATGGCCTTCAGAAAACCGGACCCCTTGGGTTTATTATTGTCATCAGGCATTCTCAACATCCCTTGCCCAAAATTGGCCAACCCAAAAAAAAAGATGCAAATTACAATGCTTTAATGTTGATTCTACATAAATAATGTGATTCCTCCAGCAAAAAACAAACTTTTTTATGGCTCGCTAACCGGTAAATTCCTCAGGTACCTCATTATCCAAGCCGTAATGATACTTTATAGCTTTAATAATCCTTGCAGATGCCTTGCCATCGCCATATGGGTTTATAGCTTCGGACATTTCCCGGTAGTGTGCCGGATCATCCAATAATTTCCTGGTTTCCCGCAGGACATCAACCCTGCCTGTCCCTACCAATACTACAGTACCTGCCTCCACCGCTTCGGGCCGCTCGGTGGTATTGCGCAAAACCAGCACCGGTTTCCCCAGGGAAGGAGCTTCCTCCTGCATACCGCCAGAGTCAGTCAAGACTAAATAGCACTTTTGCATCAAGTTAACAAATGGGGCATAATCCAAAGGTTCAATGAGGTGAATTCGTTCCATATCCCCGATAACCTCAGACACTACTTTTCGAACAGCTGGGTTTTTATGTACAGGAAAAATTATTTCCACATCAGGGTAACATCTCGCGATCTCTTTCAAAGCCTGGTAAATCTCGCGCATGGGGCTGCCTAAATTCTCCCGGCGGTGTGTTGTTACCAGCAGTACCCTACGGTTTAAAAAATCTATATTGTCAAGGACCGGATCATTAAAAATATAATTGTCCTTGACTGTAGCCAAAAGGGCATCAATTACTGTATTCCCGGTAACAAAAATACAATTTTCCTTTACACCTTCTTTAATCAGGTTTTGCTTTGAAAGAGAGGTAGGTGCAAAATGCAAATCGGTAAGGACCCCGGTAAGGTGCCTGTTCATTTCCTCCGGAAAAGGGGAATATTTATTTCCGGTCCTCAGCCCTGCCTCAACATGGCCTACAGGTATCTGAAGGTAATAACCCGCCAAAGCAGCCACAAAGGTAGTAGTTGTATCGCCATGGACCAGTAATAAGTCCGGTCTTTCAGCCTCCAGCACATTTTTTAGGCCGTTTAATGCCCTGGTGGTGATATCAAAAAGATTTTGGCCCTGCTGCATAATGTCTAAATCATAATGTGGCATAATATCAAACAAATCCAACACCTGATCGAGCATTTCCCTGTGCTGTGCGGTAACAGCTACTATTGATTTTATATCATGATGCTTTTCAAACTCCTTAACCAAGGGAGCCATTTTAATTGCTTCAGGCCTGGTGCCAAATACCGACAATACTTTTAACATTATCTACTCCTGCAAAATTATTAATATCCCAGAAAGACATAAATATTCCAGCTGTCAGCTATCAGTTATCAGCTGTCAGCTATCAGCTATTAGCTATTAGTTATCAGCTGTTAGCTATTAGCTATCAGCTAACAGCTATTAGATTTTCTCCTGTCTCCTGTCTCCTGTCTCCTGTCTTCTGTCTCCTGTCTACTGAATTCTGACTCCTGACTTCTGACCCAAAAGGAATACCCTTAAGCCTTAGTAAACCTACCCCTGGGCCCGCCCACATTGGAAAAGGCCGAATTAAAGTTACGGTAAAGGGATTTATACTCTTTAATCCGGTGCCATTTTTTAATAAAGCCTTCCGGCAAATCATCCCTGGCAACAACGGAATTCCAACCACCAGGCACCGGGTAGGCATAATATGGGTATTCCTTGGGAATTCCCCTGATAAAAATAACTTGAGGGATAACCCACTCCATCCTGGCCAAGGAAACTCTATGCATCCCATCACAAATAATAAGGTGTACCGAACCGTCCTCCTCCACAGATTCCTCGACCACCGGCGGAAGCACATCCACCGGCTCATCATTGCCTTCCAGGTAAATACTGGCATAACCGTCCAGGTTAAAGAGCTCAACCCCGTGTTCCTTCAAGGCCCAGCGCAAATTGCGCACTTTTTGCAGCTCAGAATTTAATATGTATGACTGCGGCGGCGATAAAAAGTCGGTACGTATTTTCTCAAGAGTAATAGTGGCCTGGCTGTAAACGGTAACATCCGGGCTGGTCAGCATTCTTACCCGGCGCAGCCTTTCAATTAATTCCTCCGCGCTGTGCATTTCGACTTTTAGAATCTTCATTGATAAGCCTCCAACAGTAAATTTACAGAAGTCAGTAGTCAGTAGTCAGAATTCAGAATTCAGATTCAGAAGACAGGAGACAGGAGAAAAACTGATATTTCTTCTGATATCTGACTCCTGACAGCTGATAGCTGATAGCTGACAGCTGAACCAACGTATAACATATTACCTAAAACTTATAACCACTTACATTTTTTCCCAATTCAAATTAACCAAATCCGCAATGGTATCCACAATTATATCCGGGCGGGGCAAACTGCCTTTTAGCACGCTTTCCATTGCCCTGTATTCTTTTTCCGGGCGGCTGAGTACCCAGATAGTTTTTATTCCCATCTCAATTGCGGGCGCAAGATCGTTATCATAGGTATCGCCCACCATCCAGCAATTTTCAGGACGTTCATTAAGGGCATTCAATACCCGCTTAAGCAGCCGCCTTGATGGCTTGCGAATCCCCTCACGGTAACTAAGGCCTGCAAAGTCCACCATTGCAGCAAGTTCCGGGCAAGCAGACACAAACCCTTTATAATAAGGTGCCCATATATCGGAAACCAAGCCAACCTTAAATCCCGAAGATTTAACATGTCTTACCGCAAGGGTAGCTCCCGGTATTTCTTGTGGCGCCTCTTCCTGATCCTTCCATAAATTAATCAATTCTTCAATGCAAGCACCATCTCTAACAAAGGAATCCCTTAAAAAATCCAACATCTCATTGGCATTTCTAAAACTGTTGCACAGGATAATATCTGCAATCAAATGTTTTTTGGAATCAGGAAGGCCAAGCAGTTTAGTAATTACCGAAACCGGAGATAATTCCGGCCCGTCAACCAGTGTGGAACCAATATCAAACAAAACTGCTCCCACTAATAAAACCCCTCTTTGTAGCTTTTCAATTAACTGGTTAAGAAAGTGCCGGCCATAGGGTTACTTCTATCCCGTTAGCCTTAAGAAAATCGATACCCTCCGAAGTACCTTTAAAATCCCTGCGCACTACAACCCTTGACATCTCACAGGATACTATAAGTTTGGCACAGGTGATACAAATATCAGCGTTCACATAGATAGTTGCCCCTTGCACCGCCAAACCCCTCTTAGCACAGAGGCAAATGGCATTTTGTTCCGCATGGACACAAGGCTTGTAATCCTCGCGACCAGCCTTGTCCTTAAGGCATTGCC
>CAYUXS010000136.1:0-4505 GCA_964448915.1 uncultured Peptococcaceae bacterium | reverse complement strand
ACCGAACTTAAGGAAACATTATCCAAGATAGCCCAAAAAGTTGAGCCAAGGCGGGATGACGGCATTGCCCGCCTTCCTGTAGACAGGGTTTTTTCACTACCGGGTTTTGGTACGGTAGTTACGGGTTCGTTGGTTTCAGGTACTGTTAAAACAGGGGATACAGTCGAAGTGATGCCCCAGGCTTTAAAAGCCAAGATCCGGAATATTCATGTCCATGGGAAGAAAGTTGGGCAGGCGTATGCCGGCCAACGGGTTGCTGTCAATTTAAGCGGCATCGAGGTTGGACAGGTATCAAGAGGCAGCCAGGGTACCACCCCCGGGTCACTGAAACCTTCATTTAGGATAGATGCCCGTTTGCAATTGCTAAAGAGTGCAAAAACATTAAAAAACCGTGCAAGGGTCCGGATTTATTTGGGTACGGCAGAGATATTCGGCCGGGTGCGTTTTTTGGACAGGGAAGAATTAAACCCCGGAGAATGGGCTTATGTTCAATTGGAACTGGAAAATAGCGTGGTTTCATTACGCGGCGACAGGTTTGTTGTCCGTTCTTATTCACCCATGAGGACCATCGGGGGAGGTTCGGTAATTAACAGTGAAGCGGTTAAGCACCGAAGGTACCGCAATGATGTATTGGAGTCCATCGCGATCAGGGAAAAAGGCGGTCCAAATGAATTGGTGCTGCAGTTTTTGGAGAACACCCCATCGTTGGCTACTCCTCAAGATATATCAAATAACACCGGTTTTGAGCTGGATAAAACAATAGAAACCCTCCAACAACTGGTCCGGGAAGAAAAGGTTAAACAAATAACCGGCGAAGGTTTTAAATGGTATCTTGGCAATAATACTTACAAACTGTGGTTATCACAACTAAGAGAGTTAATTGCCGGCTACCATCGTAAATACCCTCTTAGAGAAGGTTACCCCAAAGAAGAATTGCGTTCAAAAAAATTTACGCATCTTAATTCCAGGCAGTTTCAGGCTTTGCTCCAGTATATGATAGAATCTAAATACTTGCACAATAAAATTCAACCCCCGGCTTGGAAAGATGTCGCTGGGGAATTTGGTTTGAAACAGGATGCCTCGGAAGAAGTGCTGCGTTATCTTATTGATCAGGAAATACTGGTTAAAGTTTCACAAGATTTATTGTTTCATAAAAACGCTATTGATGAAGTCAAGCAAAAGCTTGTTCAGTATTTTGATCAACATAGGGAGCTAACGGTTGCCCAGTTTAGGGACATATTTAATACATCAAGAAAATATGCATTGCCTTTGCTGGAGTTTTTTGATCAAGAGAAAATAACCCGCAGGGAAGGAGATATCAGGCTGCCGGGGATAAAGGCCAAGCTTGAAAAAAAGAAGGAACCGAGTTAAGGCATGCTAAGCAGGTTTGGAGGTGCAAAAGGCAATTTGGGGCGTTTCGCTAATGCCATTATAGATGAAATCAAGGCTGTGGGCCAGGTAACCTTTGCCCGGTATATGGAAATGGCATTGTATCACCCAACAGCCGGGTATTATACTAAAGGCGAAAAGATAATTGGCAAGGAAGGCGATTATTATACCGCCCCCGATGTAAGCGGACTTTTTGGCAAGGTGCTGGCCGATCAAATGTACCAGATGTGGGTTATTTGCGGTAAGCCGCAGCATTGGGACCTTGTAGAGTATGGGGCGGGAAAAGGTATACTGGCAGAAAACATAATAAAACATTGCCGGGAGAAGTATCCGGATATTTTCCGGGTTATGCAGTATGTCATTATAGAAAAAAGCCCTTCCATGGTAAAAAAGCAAAAACAAGTCTTATCAAGTATTGACAAGCCCGCCAAAGGCATTAATTGGGTCAATGAGCAAAATGACCTATCACCGGGTTCAATAACTGGTTGTATTTTTTCCAATGAATTGTTTGATTCTTTTCCATTGCATAGAGTTATCAAACAAAATGGGAAGATCCATGAAATATATATTGCCTTTAGTCAAGGCCGGCTTTATGAAGTATACGGCCCTTTGTCTTCAATGGAAGTGGAAAATTATCTCAATGAGCTCAGGATTGATTTGGAAGACGGCCAGGCAATTGAGATAAACCTGGAAATGAAAGAATGGTTGTTTAAATCTGCATTGATTTTAAATAAAGGCTTTATATTAACAATTGACTATGGCGATATTGCCGCCAATATCTATTCACCGGCAAGGCCTAACGGCACTATAAGAGTTTACCGTGAGCACCGGCTGGGGAGCAGTCTTTATCAAAATCCGGGAGATCAGGATATTACCGCTCATGTTAACTTTACCGACCTTATGCGGTGGGGTGAGCAGGCGGGTTTAAAGTTGGCAGGTTATTCAAGTCAAATGCAGTTTTTAATAAATCTTGGCATATTGGAATACTTGCAAGATTTGCAAAAGGCAGGCATCTCTGATACGGATTTGTTAAAAGAAACCCTGGCGGTAAAAAAATTGGTTATGCCGGAAGGCATGGGCAGTGTATTTAAAGTGGCGGTGCAGTACAAAGGTTTACCTGAAAAGCCATGTTTAAAGGGATTCCCGCCCAGAAAAAGCTTTTGGAGGCAAAAATCGTGAAGAGATACGAGATAGAGGCAGGAAGCGGCAAACATAAAGTTTTTCTGTTTGCTTTAATAACCGGTAACGGGATAATGGCCAACCTGGTTGGCGGGGAAGAACCTCATTTAGGCGGTGTCGTATTAAGCGTCCCCAGGCCGAGTTTATCTCAACCGGGTTTAACCAGCTGTACCACTTCAGTCTTGCCTCTTATAAGCCATAAAGATGATCTGGCTGCAAAACCCCTGGCAGAAATGCTGGCACGGGAAACAGGAATGCCGGTTAGCGTTGCTGCGGGCCTTCATATAAATGGGGCTGATTCCCGGGATATCAACCGGCTAATAGAAAACTCTGTTGAATGCGGGAGGAAATTGCTGGACAGTTTAAAAGTTAAATAGTTTTATTGAATATAAATAACTCCAATAGGACAGAATAACATTGGAGGTGATTTTATGACAGATAGGGAAAGACGGGAATTAACCGAGGACTGCCCTAATGAAGGAATTAAGGATTGCGACGATAATTGTGAGGCTGCAGAGGAAACAGGATGTTCTGATTGTTAAGAATATAAAAGACTGTTCAAGGAAAAAAGGAGGCTGCCTTAAGAAAAACAGGCAGCCAATTTATTTTTTCCCGGGAAGGGGATTATAACACCCGATATTATTTTTACACTTGCTGCAGCTTCCCGGGCAATCGAGACTGATTAAAAAAGTATAACATCTGGGGCAGCGAAGATCATAGTAATTTCCTATTGGGTATTGGCATTTGGGGCATTTAAGGCCACCGGCGGTTTTTTCAGGCATTATCACCAACTCCCCTGTTTGATAGTGCCTTGATTTTTCCAAACCTGCAGCCGAGTAAAACAGCCAAGGTAAACCCGGTAAAAACCAGGGCAACCAAAATAATACTATTGTTACCGGCAAGGCCCGTAAATAGCAAATAGAGATTTATTACCAGCCCTCCGATTAGAAAAGCTGCTATCCAACTACTGACCCATATTAAAGCGGCTTCGATTTTAGGCCTTTCCTTAAAAAGCATCAGCACTGAAGCTATACAGGGTACAAAAATTGTTATGGTTACCAAAGATGCGATAGTTTGAACCGGTGTTAAAGTTAAATTGCTTAACCCGGCAGCCCCGAAATCCCTTCTTACGACACCCATTATAAAGGCAGTGGCAGCTTCCTTGGGAAGCTTCAACCAGCCTACTGTAAGAGGCGCCAGGGCGTTTTGAAGCGCCTCCAGGATGCCGGTAACCTGGAAAACACTTATTACTGTTGCCCCCAGGGCAAAAATAAGGATTGCCTCTTTTAAAAAGTTAAATGACTTGGTTATTGTCTTTTTTAATACATTGTTTAACCTGGGCAATCGCAGTGGCGGCAGGTCAATCAACAAATCGGTCGATTTTCCTGGCAGGATGGCGTTTAGCACGGTGCCTGTGATCACCAGTACAGATGCAATAACCAGCACGTATAAAGCCGTAAAAGCGCTACCGGTTGAAGACAGCATGCCGGCAATTACTGCAATTTGGGCAGAGCACGGAATGGTAAGACCAAGCAGTGCAATGGCAATTAAACGTTCCCTGTTGGAGCCCAAAAGCCTGGTAGTAATTGTTGCCATGGTTACACAACCAAAGCCGAGTATTAAAGGAATAATACCTCTACAGTTAAGGCCGATGCTGTTTAACAGCCTGTCAACCAAGGTTGCAATTCTGGGCAAGTACCCGGTGTCTTCAAAAAAAGAAAGGAAAAAGTAAAAACCGGCGACCAGCGGCATTAACAGGCCCAGCACATAGGTTAAAGTCATAGTCAGTACCCCGAATTCACCGACCAGGACATCACTTAAAATTGAATCCGGATTAATAATTCTGCTTGCCAGGTTTCGGATAAAAGGTTCATAAATGCCCTGCATAATTGTTTCTTCTGTAAACCCGACTATAGTGCCGGCGATTAATACCCCTA
>CAYUXS010000135.1:3310-4515 GCA_964448915.1 uncultured Peptococcaceae bacterium | reverse complement strand
TAAGCTCAGCCGGAAAATATTTAAGGATTTTTCCGGGGATTATTTTAATGTCCTTAGGCTTAATTAAGAGTGGTATTTTTTAGAGATTCAACAGCCCAAAAGGCTGTTTTTTTATTAATAAAGTTATAATTTACCAGTTATAAAAATATAGTTTGTGTAGGAGGAATAGTTATGCCTGGTTTTGCTTCAAATAAAACAGCTGTAAATTCTGAACAAAAAACATGGTCGGAAGTATTGTCAATTTTTCCTTTAAATATAAAGGAAATAATTTCAAATGTGGACTGGCGCATCTTAAAGGATACGGAAGAAATCAGGCTGAGAGCGCTAAGGCCTTTAATGCTGGGCTTAAGCCAAGCGGATATAATGATTTCCGCCAAAGGCAGGCCGGTCATGAATGATACCGAGGCTTATCATATAACCAGGGATGATTTGGAAAGATGCCTGCAGGTAATCAGCGGTTCATCGATTTATGCACTGGAAGAGGAAATAAGAAGCGGCTTTATTACCGTTAGTGGAGGGCACAGGGTAGGTATTACCGGTAAGGCTGTTTTGGAAAACGGCAAGGTCAAAACGCTGAAATATATTTCCGGACTAAATATCCGGATTTCCAGGGAAATAATAGGTGCCGCAAGTGATTTAATGCCTAAAATAGTTGATCGGGCCAGAGGCACTATCTTTCATACCATGATATTTTCACCTCCAAAGTGCGGTAAAACAACAGTTTTAAGGGACGCTGTAAGGGTAATAAGTGATGGAGACCCAAAGCTTGGTTTAGTTGGACAAACAGTTGGCTTAGTTGATGAAAGATCAGAAATTGCCGGGTGCTACCGGGGAATTCCACAAAGAAAGGTCGGCATGCGTACTGATGTTCTTGACGGGTGTCCCAAAGCCGAAGGTATGATCATGCTGCTTCGCTCTATGGGCCCTTCGGTCATAGCAACTGACGAGATTGGACGGATTGAAGATGTCCGGGCACTTGAAGAGGTTTTATATGCAGGGGTTAAAGTGGTATTTACTGTTCATGGTTCGTCCATTGAAGAGCTAAGCTCCAGGCCAAGCCTAAATTACTTGTTTAAATTGGGTGTAATAGAGCGTTTTGTCCTGCTTGGCAGGGAAATGCACGCCGGTGTTGTCAAAAAAGTTTACACTTCACAGGAGATATGTGAATTGGGGGTGTTTCAATGATTAAGCTATTGGGGGCTGCA
>CAYUXS010000135.1:0-3293 GCA_964448915.1 uncultured Peptococcaceae bacterium | reverse complement strand
GTTTTGCCGGCATGTTGGTAGCCTGGGAATATTCAAAGAAACCTAAAGAGCTAAAAATAATGCTTTCAGCTATTAAGATGCTTGAAACCGAAATAATGTACACTGCAACTCCTTTAGTTGAAGCTCTGGAAAAAGTAGGAAAGGGATTGGCACATAATGCGGCTGTTTTTTTTCAAAAAGCAGCCGATGAGTTAAAGTCAAACAAAGGCTGCAGTGCAGGAGAAGCTTGGGAAAAGGCACTGGAATGGTATTACGCTGTCAGTTCCCTGGATAAAAGGGAACTGTTAATACTGGCCAACCTTGGTAAAGCATTGGGCAGATCCGATCAATGTGATCAGGAAAAGCACCTGCAGTTGGCTTGTGAACAGTTAAAAATGGAGATAGCCAGGGCTGAAGAATCAGCGGCGAAAAACACTAAAATGTGGAACTATTTGGGTTTTTGCTGTTCTTTAGCTATCGCAATAATTCTTTATTGAAAAAGAGGTGGGAGCTGTGGGAGCTGACATTAATCTTATTTTTAAGGTAGCCGGGGTAGGAGTGCTGGTAGCTGCAATTCACATAATATTAAAAAATGCCGGGAAAGAAGACTTTGCTTTGCTCACTACTTTAGGGGGCGTGGCGGTAGTGCTTGTCTGGGTAATATACCAGTTGGGAAACCTGTTTGATCAGGTGAAGTCTGTGTTTAAACTTTTTTAACGTTCTTCTTAAGCCAGTTAACAGTTTAGAGTTCTGCCCCCGGGGAGGGTCTTGGCAGTGGATATAATGCAGGTTGTGGGACTGGGGTTTGTGGCAGTGGTACTTGCTTTAGTATTAAGAGACAATAAGCCTGAAATGGCTATGTTTCTTAGTGTAACTGCGGGTATTATAATCTTTATTTCATTGCTGGGGAAAATTGGCTCGGTTTTTGATGTAATCAAGGACATAGCTTCCAGGGCAAATTTAAGCATGGTTTATTTAGGGACAATCTTAAAAATTGTGGGCATAGCATATATAGCTGATTTTGGCTCCCAGATATGTAAAGATGCCGGAGAAGGCGCCATTGCCTCAAAAATTCAATTTGCAGCGAAAATATTAATCCTGATGCTTGCAATTCCAATTGTAGTTGCAGTCCTTAACTCCCTGTTAAAAATAGTGCCATGAGGTGGTTATAATGCTGAAACGCATGATCTGCATCACTTTTTTCGTGTCTATATTATTTCCCACCCTGGCCTGGGCAACTTCTACCGGCGAGACAGGTGCAATGGACAATAAATTGGATATGGCTGAAGTTTATAGTTATATTGAAGATCTTGATAATGAAATAAAATCAGTAGTTCCTGATATAGATTTTAAGGCTTTGGTTTTAAGTTTTGTTAAAAATGAAACAGTATTTAAGCCTCAAGAAATTGTAGCCACGTCCATATCTTATGTGTTTAAGGAAGTCGTAGCCAATTTTTATTTGCTTGGGAAACTGGTCATCCTGGCTATTATTTGTGCGGTATTGCAAAACCTAGCCAATGCCATGGGAGAGAACAATACCGGTCAGCTTTCGCACATGGTTGTTTATCTTGTATTGATAACACTGGCTATTGGTTCTTTCACAATTGCGGTGGAGGCTGGAAGGGAAGTGGTAGACAAACTGGTCACTTTTATGCAGGCAATACTGCCGGTATTATTGACATTGCTGGTTGCAGTGGGGGGAATAACCACAGCCGCTATTTTCCAGCCGGTTGTTTTTGCCAGCATTGCCTTAATAGGAACGATAATTCGAAACATTATCCTGCCCCTGGTATTAATGTCTGCAATTTTAGGGTTGATTAGTTATTTGTCCCCCAAATTTAAGGTGACAAATTTGAGCAGCCTCATTAAGACCATATCAATGGGTTTTTTGGGAGTTTTGACTACTATATTCCTTGGAGTTTTATCTATACAGGGAGTAGCCGGGGCAGTAGGCGACAGCGTGGTGCTGCGTACAGCCAAATTTGCAACGGATACCTTCGTGCCGGTAGTTGGAAGTATGTTTTCTGATGCCATGGAGGCCATAGTAAGCTCTTCACTGCTTATTAAAAATGCGGTTGGAATAGCAGGGGTTATTGTGATCCTTTCCATTGTGTTAATGCCGCTGCTGAAAATCTTTTGCGTGGCTATTATTTATAAGCTGGCCGGAGCTATGATACAACCGGTAGAGGACGGGCGCATGTCCGGATGTTTAAATGACTTAGGCAACAGCCTTTTGATGGTTTTTGCAGTTGTTGCCACAACGGGGCTCCTCTTTTTCTTTGCAATGGCGATTGTAGTGGCCATCGGTAACCTGACTGTAATGCTTAGGTAAAATTATGCTCCTGCAAGGGGGTGCAAGTTTGGAGACACTCCGGCTGTTGGTACAAAACTTAATAATTATAGTCGTGCTGGTTGTTTTGATGGAAATGCTTTTGCCGGGCGGGGATATGCAGAAGTATGTCCAGACAATTATGGGCCTTTTGGTTATCGTGGCAATTGTCCAAGCCTTCTCAGGTTTATCTGGAGGCAAGCTTTTTAAAGAGATTGAAGAGTTTTCACTGCGAGACGCCCCCCAGCTTAAAATTAATGAAAATATAATTGAGCAGGGCCGTCAGTTGGATGCTAGCAACCGCCGGCAAGCCATAGCCCAATATAAAAAAGGTTTGGAGAACCAGATAAGTGCTTTGCTGGCCAATCTCGGTGAGCTTAAGTTATTGAGAACCGGGATTAAAATACAAGACAATCCCCAGCAAAGCAATTTTGGAGAACTGCAGGAGGTAATGCTGGTGCTGGGTGATGAAAGGAAGATAGAAAAAGTACAACCGGTTGTCGTTCAGTTGGATGAAAAGCCCGGCGGAAACCATCCTGAGCGCCTGCCGCCGGAATATTCTGACGCAGCAGGCAAAGCAGTTGAAATAGTAGCAAATTTCTATAATATCCCCAAGAATAAAGTAAAAATTATTGTCGAAAATTAATGCCCGGGATCTTATTTCCAATAATTTAACAGGTGGTGTGCATATGAAATCCCATAATAGTTGGTTACAAAGTGCCATAAATATTTTCCGCAATTTCGGTGGGCATACGAAATTGTCAAGGAAGAAATTGACTTGGTTATTGGCTGCCGTTGTTTTAGGCATTTGCATGATTATTTTAGGCAGCAGCGGCGTGAAACAGGATTCTGCGGTGAAAGAAAACTTGCCAAGTCTTGCCCAAAGCAACGAAAAGCAGCCAGTGCCGGAAACAATGATGGCCATAGAGGAAAAAGCCTTATCCTCAAAGCTGCAGTCAATGCTGGAAAGCATTGATGGCGCGGG
>CAYUXS010000134.1:0-4584 GCA_964448915.1 uncultured Peptococcaceae bacterium | reverse complement strand
GCCGAAGAGGCATCGAAATATTTTCCCAATGTGGAGATCATTGAGTTGCATCATGATAAAAAGATTGATGCTCCGTCCGGGACAGCAATAAAAACGGCAGAAATGATACAGAAAAGCAGGGAAAGGTTCCGCCAACCGGAGATTAACGAAATAGAGAAAATTGAAGGCGTCCGGGGCGGGTATTTCGATGACGGCTTGAGAATTCATAGTGTGCGTTTACCGGGGTTGATGGCCCATCAAGAGGTCATCTTTGGCGGTTTGGGCCAGACTTTAACCATAAGGCATGACGCAATGTCCAGGGAAGCCTATGTCCCGGGTTTAATGCTGGCAATAAATAAAGTTATGAGTTTGGAAAAAATGGTTTATGGTTTGGAAAACCTCATTTTTTAATGTCTAGGCAGACACCTCCTAACTGCCCGTTTCATATATTGATTTTAAAAATAGGAGGCATAGGGAGGTATTACAGTTATGCAGCTGAGCTTCAATGATGTGACCCTGGCTATTCTTTGTGGCGATTCCAGGGAAGTTTTCCTTGCAGAAAGCCTTGTCAAGGACGGTTTTACGATTAGGGCTTTTGGGCTTCCTTTAGAAGGAAAACAAGGGATCATTGTTTGCAGGGACATTCAAATAGCATTAGAAGGAGCTCAGGCTGTTATTCTTCCGGTACCCGGAATTAATGATAAGGGCCAGCTATATTCTGCATTTATTAAAGAGCCTCAGGAACTGACAATAGACATGCTTTCCAGCTTACCGAAAAAAACACCTGTATTGGTAGGCAGCGCCAAGAAAAACCTGGCACAAATGACTGCGGAATTGGGGCTGCAGCTTGTGGAAGTAATGAAAAGGGATGATGTGGCTATTCTCAATTCCATCCCTTCCGCAGAAGGTGCAATTCAGATGGCCATGAATGAATCCAACATTACTATCCATGGTAGCAGTTCCATTGTCCTGGGCTTTGGCAGAACAGGCATGACCTTGGCAAGAAAGCTGAAAGCATTGGATTCCAGGGTTGTTGTGGTCGCCAGGAACCCAAGCCAAAGAGCCCGGGCAATAGAATTGGGTGTTGAGGCTATTGATTTTCAATACTTGGAAACAAAAGTTGTCGATATTGACTTTATATTCAATACTGTACCTGATTTGATCATTGACAAAGCATTGCTGCTGAAAATTCATAAGCAAGCAATCATAATTGATCTGGCTTCTGCTCCAGGAGGGGTTGATTTTAAGGAAGCTGAAAGGCTGGGGATAAAAGCTATCCTGGCCCCTGGATTGCCTGGAAAAGTGGCTCCATTAACAGCCGGAAGAATTTTAGCCCAGGTTATTCCCGGAATTATAGCGGAAAAACTTGGCCTCTCATGATTTGCCTCCTTTCCGGAGGTGTTTGCCAGTGCGTTTGAAAGGGGTAAAAGTGGGTTTTGCTATAACAGGGTCCCATTGTACACTGGATGAAGTTATTAATGAAATAAAAGTTGTAAAAAATGAAGGCGCAGATATATATCCCATTTTTAGTTACTCCGTTGATCAAATGGATACTAAATTTGGGACAGCACAAAAGTGGAAGGATGAAATTGTCAAAATAACCGGACGCCAGCCGATTAACACAATTACCGGGGCAGAACCGGTGGGCCCGGATAAGATTGTAGATATAATCATTATTGCACCATGCAGCGGTAATACTTTAGCCAAGCTGGCCAATGCAATTACCGATACCCCGGTGCTGATGGCTGCAAAAGCCCAGCTTCGTAATCAAAAGCCTGTAGTATTTGCAATATCTACCAATGATGGGTTGGGTTTAAATGCAAAAAACCTTGGTATTTTATTAAACACTAAGAATGTTTATGCGGTTCCCTTTGGCCAGGATAATCCTTTCGGAAAGCCTAACTCGTTAAAGGCAAGGATGGATTTAATTGTAGATACAATATTACATGCACTGGATGGGAAACAAATTCAGCCGACTTTAGTAACATTTTAAATCAAGGGGTAATTCCATTGTGTCCTGTATTTGGAGAGTTAATTGGGATTATTCAGAAAATGTGCTATAATTGATAAGCTGGATTATTGACCATATAACCAGTCCTTCCAGCTTTTTTTTATTATTTTATTTACAGGAGGGGTAGACTGTTGGCAGGTTATAACGTTGTAGTGGTAGGAGCATCAGGTGCTGTAGGACACGAACTGCTTAAGATTTTGGATGAAAGAGATTTTCCAATAAACAAACTTAAACTCTGTGCCACAGCACGTTCAGCCGGTAAAAAAATCATGTTCAGGGATGAAGCTTATACAATTGAGGAAACCACCCCGGACAGCTTCAATGATATGGACGTAGCATTGTTTGCCGGTGGGGCGGCTAGCCTGGAGTTTGGTCCCGCAGCAGTGGAGAGGGGCTGTGTCGTTATTGACAACAGCAGTAATTACCGGTTGGATCCCAAAGTGCCTCTGGTTGTTCCCGAGGTGAATCCCGAGGATGTTAAGTGGCATCAAGGGATTATAGCCAATCCCAATTGTTCTACAATAATTATGGTGGTTGCATTAAAACCAATCCATGATGCTGCAAAAATCAAGAGAGTGGTGGTATCTACTTATCAAGCGGTTTCAGGAGCCGGCCAGGAAGGTTTGGATGAACTGATTGGCCAGACAAGTGCGGTTTTAGCCGGGAAAGAGTACCCGCCAAAGAAATTTGCCTATCAAATTGCTTTTAACCTGATTCCACATATCGATGTCTTCCAAGAAATGGATTATACCAAGGAAGAGTGGAAGATGGTTAAGGAAACACATAAAATTTTAAATGATTACAGTATTGGAATAACTGCAACAACAGTGAGGGTTCCGGTACTTAGGAGCCACTCTGAGTCAATTAATATTGAAACAGAGCGAAAACTAACCGCTCAGGAAGCTAAAAAGATTTTGGCAAATGCTCCCGGAGTAGTGGTGATGGATGATCCGGCAGAAAAGAAATACCCGATGCCTTGTTTTTGCTCTGACAAAGATGAAGTTTTTGTGGGCAGGATTAGAGAGGATAATTCAATAGAAAACGGCCTTAATATTTGGGTAGTGGCGGATCAGATTCGCAAGGGGGCAGCCACCAATACTGTTCAGATAGCAGAGTTGTTGGTAAATTACGGTATGTTGCGGGAGAGGTAGACAATGAAATTCATAGTGCAAAAATTTGGTGGAACTTCTTTAACCACTGAAGAGTTAAGGGAACAGGTTGCAAAGAAAGCTATTGCTGCCAAGGAAGAAGGCTATGTTCCGGTCTTGGTTGTTTCTGCAATTGGCAGGAACGGTGATCCTTTTGCTACCGATACGCTGATTAACTATGTTCACCAAACATATGGGGATACTGCCTCGAGGGAAATGGACCTGTTAATGTCATGCGGCGAGATTATTTCCGGGGTTTTGATGGCGGCAACCCTGCAAAAGATGGGATATCCTTCAGTATGCCTTACCGGCGCGCAGGCAGGTATTATTACCGATAACAACTTTAATGAGGCCAGAATACTCAAAGTAAAACCCGATAATATTCTTAAATATGCCAAAGAAGGGAAAATTGTGATTGTCACCGGTTTCCAGGGGTGTACCTCGGAAGGAGAGATTACCACTTTAGGAAGAGGCGGCAGTGATACTACTGCCGCAGCCTTGGGAGTGGCCTTGGATGCAGAGTACGTTGACATTTATACCGATGTGGACGGTATAATGACTGCTGATCCCAGGATTGTTAGTGAAGCTAAACCCAGGGATATGGTTACTTATGATGAAATATGCCAATTGGCTCATGAGGGAGCAAAGGTGGTGCACCCAAGAGCAGTAGAAATTGTGATGCAGAAAAATATCCCGTTAAGAGTAAAGTGTACTTTCAGTGATGCACCGGGTACATTGGTTACCAGTACTGGTGAGGTATATAAAGGCACCATTGATATAACCCGGGATCGGACTATAACAGGTATTACACAGATACCCGGGCTGGTACAGTTTAAGGTCGCCCTGGCTGAAGGGGATGAAGGCCTTAAACAAAAAAGGCGCCTTTTTAAGGGCCTTGCCTTGGCCGGTATCAGCCTTGACTTTATTAACATTTTGCCCGGACTTGCAGTATTTACAGTAAAGGAAGAGAATTGGCAAAAGACTGCGCAAGTTATTGAAAATACAGGTTTTACTGCTGAAATAACCCGTAACTGCGCGAAAGTAGCTGCTGTTGGCGCGGCAATGACCGGAGTGCCCGGGGTCATAGCCAATATTGTTGAATCTTTGGCTAAAGAGGACATACAAATTTTGCAATCCAACGATTCTTATACTACAATCTGGGTATTGGTTAAAGGGGAGGATATGGAAAGGGCAGTACGCTCTTTGCACCGTCAATTTGCCTCGAACGAGTAAGGCAACTCTCAAATTATATGAGGAAGGTGAAAACCTTGGTTACTGATTTTGGGCGGGTAATTACCGCTATGATCACTCCCTTTAATAAGAAAATGGAAGTTGATTACAGCGTCGCCAGGAAATTAGCTCACCACTTGGCTCAAACAGGTTCAGACGGCTTAGTGGTTTGTGGTACTACCGGTGAGTCTCCCACTTTAACTAAAGAAGAAAAAC
>CAYUXS010000133.1:2541-4589 GCA_964448915.1 uncultured Peptococcaceae bacterium | reverse complement strand
CTGGTTACTGCGTTAACTACTGCTTCAGGATCGGTCCCAAGTACATCAATTAGATTTAGCTCATTGCCGTCTTTATCAGTTCCGATGGGTTCTTGGAGAGAGCACTCAAAACGGTGTTTTTTCCGGGATCGAAAATACATAAGGATTTCATTTTCAATACACCTGGATGCATAGGTTGCCAGGCGGGTTGATTTTGTGGGGTTATATGTATTCACAGCCTTGATCAAGCCAATTGAGCCAATGGATACCAGGTCATCAAAATCTTCGCCTTCATTTTCAAATTTTTTTATGATATGTGCCACCAGCCGCAAATTACGTTCAACCAAAATTTTTTTAGCGGATTCACTGCCATTAAGGGCAAGTACTAAATATTTTTGTTCTTCTTCTTCAGTCAAGGGTTTGGGGAAACTGTTATTGGTTACATAAGCCAGCAATAGGGCAAGGCCGTTAATCACCGAAAGAACTGCCAGGGTAAGGATACCGGAAAACATGCAATCCCTCCTTATGCTAAAAATAGTGTGCTTTTAATACTATGAGAGAGTTCTAAAAATGTGCCTGTCCTGAAAAATTTTTATTTTCATAAAATATCAAGCAAGCCGTACATTTGTTTTGATCCGCTATGGTTTAAGAGAATAGAAGTATTAATTGAACAGATTTAAGCTTTTAACCAGTTTAATGTGCGATTTTTGATATTGAACAGTATAGTAAAAAGGAGTAATTTATAGTAACGTCAGATGACTTCGTAAGCGTGGGAAAGGGGGGAATTTGTAAAATTGCCCCCGGGTTTTACGGGGGTTTTTATATGTCTTTTTGGATATTCTAATTTGATAAATCTTATAAATTGTAAAAGAGATGATATTATGAAAGGAAATATATTGCCGAACCTTTTAAAAAAAGACAAGCCGGTTAAGCTTTCATCGCCTCAGATATTGGTTTTTGGATTTATTATTATGATCCTGGTGGGAACTATATTATTAATGCTTCCGGTTATGACCAACCCGGGAAAACATACCAGTTTGCTTACCGCATTTTTTACCGCAACTTCTGCGGTATGCGTGACCGGGTTGGTGGTAGTGGATACCGGTACGCATTGGTCTCCGGCCGGCCAAGTACTCATAATGCTTTTAATTCAAACCGGCGGGATTGGTTTTATGACCATGGCGATAATATTTTTCATGGTTATGGGTAAAAAAATTGGATTAAAAAACCGGCTTTTGGTACAGGAATCCCTCAACCAGTTGAGTCTTCAGGGTGTGATACATTTAACCAAAATAATACTGTTGTTTACTCTAATAATTGAATCTATATCTGCAATTATACTGGCTGTTAGATGGGCCGGTGAGATGGGTGTTGGAAAAGCGGTTTGGTTTGGGATATTCCACTCAATTGCTGCTTTTAACAATGCCGGCTTTGATCTTTTCGGAAATTTTAGAAGCTTAACGCAATATATAGATGATCCAGTAGTCAATATTGCCATTACTGTCCCTGTGATTATTGGCGGGCTTGGATTTTCCGTAGTTTATGAAATATGGGAAAAAAGGGGCCGGATAAAAAAGTTTTCTTTGCATACAAGGCTGGTGCTTAATATTACCGTCATTTTATTGGTTATTGGCACTTTAATGTTTGCCGTAGTAGAGTGGAAGTATTCACTTCAGGGCCTGGGTTTTAAAGAAAAGTTGCTGGCCAGTATCTTTCAGGGCATGACGCCACGAACGGCGGGTTTCAATACTATTGATCTAACCAAACTGCATGCCACAACTTTGTTTGGATTTATCATATTAATGTTTATCGGAGCTTCTCCGGGTTCTACCGGAGGCGGGGTTAAAACAACCACGGTAAGTTTACTGTTCTTAGCTTCGGTTGCGATTTCAAAGGGTGACAGCGATATCCAATTATATAAAAGAAGAATCCCTTTTGATCAGGTATACAAGTCGTTGGTAATATTTATTATCTCAGTCTTTTGGGTAGTAATAGTGACAATGATCCTGACTGTCACCGAAAATGCGGATTTTCTAAAAATCCTTTTTGAAGTGGTTTCAGCTTTCGGC
>CAYUXS010000133.1:768-2531 GCA_964448915.1 uncultured Peptococcaceae bacterium | reverse complement strand
ATTAACTATTGGCCTGACGGACCGTTTAAGTGAGGTGGGGCAGTTGTTAATTGCCTTAACGATGTTCTTGGGTAAAATGGGCCCGTTAACGGTTGCCATTGCTTTAGCTGAGAAGAGGCAAATAGCCAATTTAAGATATCCTGAAGAAAGGATTATTGTGGGGTAGATAACATGAAACAATTCGCGATTATCGGATTGGGGCGTTTTGGGGCAAGTTTGGCCAGGACCTTGTCCAGGATGGGATATGAGGTTTTAGCCATTGATTCGGAAGAGGAAAAAGTTGAGGAACTTTCGGATATGGTAACTCATTCAGTACAAGCGAATGCTTTGGATGAGTTGGTGTTGAAATCTCTTGGGTTGAGGAATTTTGATGTTGTGGTCGTGGCTATTGGCCAGGATATTCAAGCCAATATTATGGTTACAGTTATGTTAAAGGAAATGGGCGTTAAACAAGTGGTTGCAAAAGCATCATCGGATTTACACGGAAAAGTTCTTCAAAAGGTCGGTGCAGATATTGTAATTTTTCCGGAGAAAGATATGGGTGAAAGAGTGGCCTGGTGGTTAGTATCCAATAACATAATTGATCAGATTAACCTATCGCCGGATTACAGCCTGCTGGAGTTGGAAGCGCCAAAGGCTTTTGTGGGCACTACTTTAAGGGACTCCGATCTAAGAAAGAAATACGGCTTCAGTGTACTGGCCATAAGGCGTGACAATGATTTTATTATAAATCCTGATCCCGCTGAAATTATAGGGAAAGGCGATACTCTTATTGGCATAGCTCAAAATGACAAGCTGAAATTATTGGAAAAGGACAGCAATTAGATTGATAGCAGTACAAAACATACCAATGTTTGAATAAAAGGCATCAAAAAGCCTCCCGCAAGGGGAGGCTTTCGCCATTAAATTAAAAATTAGGACTCAATGTAAGCAGTTACAACCTGTTTTTCTATTCCAGCTTCGTTTCTGATTAAAGGACATTGGAAATAAATATTGTTTGTGCTTTTTAACGGGCAGAGTTTTTTATTTGAGTCATTAATTATATCGTATATACAAACGCCATCTTCAAGTGAACTGCAATCATAGCAATTAACATATATGGCATTATCGGTCCACAACCGGAATATAGCTTTTCTTTCGGATAGAGGTACAAATACTGTGCGCATCGATCCCATGCGCAGTGTCGCCATATTATGGCCCCCTCTCTGTGTAAAAAGATATTTGATTGCTATAATATAATTTTTTAATGCTTTTGTATGAAGTTAATTTTTCAATATCTAAAAACGAAAAGATCAAGCTCTTCGTCGCCACCATATTACGGCGCCCTCCTTCCTGAGATTCAGGCGTACGTACACTTTCTCCTTACACATTGAATTTAGCCGTGGATGTTTACTTATCCACTGATCTTGAAAATAATCATGCTTCCACAGAGGGTCGTTAACTTCACTTATGGTAATCATATTGTCCCCCTCTCTCTCTGCACTTAATTATAACATGAATTGGTTACCGCACTAAGTATTATTTTTGTGACGGGATAGAAAAATTAGTTTTAGTGCTTCCAGTTCTTCCTGGTTAAAGCCTACATTATGGATATCCCGCGCAAATTCCAAAAAGGGAGTACTTTCTTCTTTGCTGATAAATTGTCGAAGTTCTTCATCCAGATGCCCAAGTGTATTTGATGATTCACCATTTAGTGAAACCACATCATAGTCCCGGACAAAAAATATTTGCTCATCAACACCTAAAACGCCGGCAATTGTTCG
>CAYUXS010000133.1:0-758 GCA_964448915.1 uncultured Peptococcaceae bacterium | reverse complement strand
TGTTCGCAGTTTTTTCAGCGACGGATTTGCTTTTCCGTTTTCAATTTTGGACAGGTGGCTTTGAGTGATGCCCGAACTTGCTGCCAGCTCACTCTGTTCCATACCCCTGGAGAGCCTGAGTTTGCGTATTGTTCCTCCTATGTCAGCTGTTTCTTTGTACAAGTCCTTCACCTCCGGGTAAAAATTATTGTTAGAAGCCACAGCCTATAATTAGTATAAATGAAAATAATAACAACGGCAAACAAAAATTTACTTAAATTCATATGGAGGTAAATTAATTGGATTTTAAAATAATATATGTTGACATATATGAATAAAAATAATATCATTAAAGCTGAAGCAGGCTATTTTAATTTTTTTTAAATTAAATATGAATTATGTTCATTTGATTTTTAGCTAATTTTTACGGGTAAATACCCGGTTAATAATTATTAAGAAAAACAAAAGGGGGTAAAAAAATGGCAAAAATAGTAAACTCCTGGAATGAATGGGATCCATTAAAAAGGGTGATTATTGGAAGGCCTGAGGGCACGAATATTCCAGCACCTGAACCTGCATGGTGGTATGACCTGCCTGACGGCGGTTTTCCACTGGGTTCTTATGGGCCTTTCCCGCAGGAAATGGTGGATGAAGCAAATGAGCAAATGGATTATTTCGTATCTGTTATTGAAAAGCAGGGGGCAGTGGTGGACCGGGTTGAGATCCAGCCTTTTATGATGAATAAACCGGTATCAACCCCTGATTGGACACAGCTAAAC
>CAYUXS010000132.1:0-4607 GCA_964448915.1 uncultured Peptococcaceae bacterium | reverse complement strand
GAATCAGCATTTTTTACCCCTGCCTGCTGGGCTGTCAATAATTCTTCAGCATAATGCAAAGCCTTCGATACAGTGTTCTCATCACGGCCTTTAACTACAATAATTAAATCCCGCTCATCCACATCTTTCAACCAATCCCTGGAAACCCCGATATCAACCAATATATTTTTATTGGCTGCAGTACCCATCTGAGCCGCTCCAAGAGTAATACCGGCCATAGAGCTTAACTCCCGTGATACCAACATCAACTGGACCGAGCTTTTGAACATATTCTTTTTGATGATTGCTTTAATTGCCATCTTCAAAGCCCCTCCTACCGCATACTAATCCGAGGGGCAGGGAAACCCCTGCCCCCTAAAAAACATAGTTAATTGTTTTTCCACAAATGCGCCAGCTTATTCTCCCATAAACGCGGATCATCGGCACTTACTTCAAGGGGAACCAGCGGAGCCTGGTGAACAATCCAAGCGCCCTCATCAGCAAACGGATTTTCTATTACTTTGGCAGGAGACCATAGTGCATCTTTATCTTCTATTACGTCACCTACTTTTGGAACCGGCAGTCCTTTAATAAGGTTGTAAAGATACTCTGTTGCCTGTGCGGCAGCATCATAAGCAGTTTGATTGGCGATTGCATAAAACTTGCCTTCTTTAATTAAATGCAGCCCTTCGGGACCCATACAGTAACCTGCCAAACCGTAATCCTTGGGATCCAAGCCTGCAGACTCAATAGCAGACACTACACCAAGGCCCATAATATCGGGCGTATGAACATAAATACCCAAAACATCTTTACCGTGCCTGGTTAAAAGGTCACTGGCTACGTCATGAGCATCATTGTTGTTCCATTTTCCTTCACCACTAGCCACGGTGATTTGGGGGTATTTATCCATGACCGAGAAGAATCCTCTATTGCAGGCCTGCCCAAACATCTCGTTGGCCCTGCCCATTACGAGGATTACAACTCCTTCGGGCACTACACCATTATTTCTTTTTTTGATCCCCTCTACAAAAGCCTCTGTTGCTTTCCTTGAAGATGATTCAATGTCACTTGAAATAAATAAATCTACTTTACCTCCCTCGGGTGAGGCGTCTAAGGCCACTATTGGAATACCTGCTTCATTTACTCTCTTGATGCCCGGGATAACCAGTGTTTCGTCATAAGAACCCCCATAGAGGATACCATCTACTCCCATAGTCAGATATGTGTCCATAATTTCTATAGCCTTTAGAGCATCCCCCTGGCTGTCTTTAATAATCAACTCAACACCCAATTCGTTGGCTTTTTCTTTTGCAGCTTCAATAAAAGCTTGGTTGTATGGTACTGTTGTGTACTTGACAATCATCCCAATGGTGACTTTCTCATCTTCGGCAGATTGTCCGCATCCACTCAAGCCTGTTATTGCTAATGCAAAAATCACCAATAAAACTAATATACTTTTTGCCTTATTACTCATTTGATCCCTCCTTTTAAATTTTTATTCTTAATAACTGCTAACGGACAAAATTCACCCCCTTTAAACCTTTGGTATAAACGTCCGCTTTTTCAATTTTCACACCGCCAGTTTTGACCCGGGTATATCCTTGCTCATATTTAGCTGCCTGATTTGTTCTTGATGCAAAAGATGAGCTCTTAGTTTTTCCTTCCCTCTATCCAGAATAATGGCAATAAATATTAAAGCACCTTTAGTGGCATAAACCAGTGTTACCTCAACACCCCTCAAATTCAAAGCATTAGAAAACATTCCCAATAACAGCGCTCCACCAAGCATGCCTATAGGAGTTCCTTTACCACCTGTTAAACTTGCTCCGCCGAGAATAGCGCCTGCGAAAGATAATAAAACCATTCCTTCACCCATGGTTGAAGCTACCGAATCTTGCCTTCCGGCTGTAATTAAACCGGCAACGGCGGCTAAAACGCCACTGATAACAAATGCATATATTAGCATCCTGTTGGTATTTATGCCGGCTATAAAACTGGCCTTGGGATTGCCGCCGGTTGCAATAAAGTGGCGACCAAAAGCCGTATATTGCATAATAAAATGCATCACAATAAAAATTAACAGCATGACAATAACTGAAACGGGGATATCGCCAAATACCCTTGCCCTTCCCAGCCATGAGTATGTCTCAGGAAGAGGGAATACTGCAAAGGGCAGCAGGAAGAAAGCTAACCCCCGTAAAATTATCATTAAGGACAATGTCTGTAAAAAGTGATTTACTCCGATTTTGGCTATGCATATGCCGTTAAACAAACCAACCAGGGCACCTAAAACGAGAGTCACGAGAATAGCTATGATTGGATCCATTCCGCCAGGAAGCCACTTTGTTGCTAATAGCATGGCTATGCCGGGAGCAAAAACCAAAGTCGATTCTAGAGACAAATCCAACCGGCCAATCATCATTATCAATCCTTGGCCTAAAACTAACATGCTCATAATTGCTGAGTGATAAAAAATGTTTATTATATTGCTGTAAGATGAAAATTTTGGAGTTAAAACGGCATTTACTAGGAAAAAACCAATAACTATGAGCCATATCAGATTATCAATTAAAAACAGTTGAATTTTTAATGTTTTTGACATAAAATAGCCCCCTTCTAATAATCATGCACCTTGCATAGCGTAATACAGTTCACCCTCATCAAAGGATTCCCTTGAGACTTCCTTTATGATCTGGCCTTCATGCAGTACTAAAATGCGGTCACAAACTTGAATAAGATCCTCCAAGCCGGGAGAAGTTATTATAATCCCCGAAGTTTTTCTCAACTCTCTTTGTATTAATTGCAAAATTCCTGCTTTGGCAGCAATGTCGATGCCCCTGGTGGGCTCATCAAGTATGAATACCGTAGGTTCCGACGCTAAAATCCTACCAACAACTACTTTCTGCTTATTACCTCCGCTTAACTGTCCTATCTCTTGCTCCGGTGAAGTTGTTTTTACATCAAGCAATTTAATTAAATCAGAGACATGATTTTGCTCCTTTTCCTTACTTAGAAAAAACCCGCGTCTTATTTTGTCCAGTGAATTAAGAACCAGGTTTTCCCTTACACTCAACACACTAATTAAACCTTCATACTCCCTGTCTTCAGGAAGGTATACAACGCCATTTTGAAAAGCTTCCGAAGGTGAGCGAAACCGCCCGTTTACATTTCCGGCAATTATGCTGCCTTCATCAAACGAATCCACCCCTATGATGCTTTTAAAAATTTCTGTTCTGCCGCTTCCCCTTAATCCGGCAAAACCTAAAACCTCGCCTTTTCTTAAACAAAAGCTAATTTTTTTGAAGACTCCATACTTTGTTAATCCTTCAACCTTAAGAACTATTTCTCCATTTATTTCATCGTTTAGTTGATAATCGTTTCCTTTTAATTCTTCTCCAACTATCAAGCGAGAGATCTTTTCTTTATCCAGTTCATCACAGGACACTGTGGCTATTGTTCGCCCGTCTCGTATCACTGTGACCCTATCACACAATTTCAAAATTTCATCCACCCTATGGGATATAAAAATTATTGTCCTGCCGGCTTCCTTCATCTTTTGAATCATGTCATAAAAAACTTTTTCGTCTTTTTGGGATAGTGAAGCTGATGCTTCGTCCAGAATAATTATCTGTGAATTATCTACATAGCAAGCTTTTATTACCAGCAAGAGCTGCTGCTCGCTAATTGTAAGATCACTGGCTTTAGCTTCAGCATTGATACTCAGGTTATTTGCCTGAATTATTTCTTTTGCAGCCGCATACATATTTGGCCAGTCTATTATTTTAAACTTTTCATGCCTGACGTAGTTTGGCATAAACAAGTTTTCCGCCACCGTGTAGTCCAATACGACTTGCGGTTCCTGTGGAACAATTGCGATGCCCTCATTTTTTGCTACTTGTCTTGATAAACCGCTGTACACCTTACCGTTGATAGTAATTTTCCCTGCAGTAGGCTCCGTTACCCCTGCGAATATATTTACCAATGTTGACTTGCCGGCACCATTTTTGCCAATAATGCCGTGTACTTCCCCTTTTTTTATGTTGATATCTATGTTATCCAGTGCAACTGTACCAGAATAAATTTTAGTTACTTTATGCATGGTAAGAATGTTATCTTGCTCCATAAATAGCAACCTCCTTTACATAAAACATCTGATAAGAACTCAGACTAATATTTTCATTTTTTGCTAATTTTTACATTCTGTCATGAACCATATCTTTAAGAAGCAAGACATAAAAGGCTTTATAGTTTATGAAAAAACCAGTAATGTCACCTTTTGTTTAACAGGTTTAGTCTTAATACATTAAGACGTCTTATAACTTTATAATATATTTTATATGAACCCGATTCAATTTACATTTAATATAACAGCAAAAAAAAGCCCTCTTAACAAAAAGGTATGCATTCAAGACATATAATATAAATCATATGAATATATACAATATTCCTATTCAAATAAAAAAAGCTGTCGACCACAATAGCTTTTTAGGTTCAGGGACTCATATAATTCATTTATTAACATGAAGACGGTGGCTGACCACAAGCCAACCACCGCTTATACTTTTTGCCCTCCATAAATAAAAAAAGCTGCCGGCCCTAACCGGGCCGTCAGCTTTTTTGCAATA
>CAYUXS010000131.1:3484-4633 GCA_964448915.1 uncultured Peptococcaceae bacterium | reverse complement strand
CTATATGGGGCACTGCCGCGCTAGTACCTGAAAAAGGATTATAAAAACCACCCGCTCCGGTAATATGGACATTTGCCATACCACATATATCAGGCTTATTACGAGTTTCCGCACGGGGGTATTTAATGGTTACCGGCCCTTGAGAAGAATAGAAAGCTATCTCATCTTGATTTGGGACATCAATAGCCCCAACAGAAATCACATTGGGTACTGCCTGTTGTCCGTAAATAGAGTCCTCCTGTGTAAGGTTATTTATGTAAAGCACGCTATTATAATCAGGATAAATATACATTTCCAACGTTTTTGCAGCTGCTGAATCAGTTTTGTAAACCCATATCTGGCCATAAACAGTCTTACTGGTGTTGTTCGTATAAATAATCCCTTCCAGCGGATCACCATTGCCATCTTGAATATACCAGCTTTTATCTATTATTTCCCCGGTATTCTCATCATAAAGGCATAAATCATAATCATTACCTGAAGCCCCGAATTTGTCGTCCCACTGTAGGATAATCATAACTTGATCTCCAGGGGGGATATCAATATACAAATCTTTATACACTGAGGAGCCGTTGCTAAAGTCGTGAAAATTATACCCACCATCCAGGTAGTTACCTTGATAATGATTATAAGCATAGTTTCCTGCAGATGAAATATAAATTATGTTGTTTTGTTTTAGCTTTGATGCAATATGGCTTGCAATCAGGCCATCTTCAAAAAAAGGTTGGGTTACCCAGGATATATCATCGGCAATTACAGTACAACCTGCTGCTATTAAAGCATCAACAGCACTATTAAAAGCAATGAAATTATCTCCACAATCATGGAAATATAATTCCGCCCCAGGTGCCAGGTCATGCAAGATTTCCAGCATAGCGGTTCCTTCATCCCCGCCAACGCTATTACTCAATACATGCAAATTTGCCGGCAGGTCGCCAGCGTTTCGCGCATCCAGCCAGTGGTCTACCCCGTTAGATATAATGCCCACCTTAATACCAGCGCCGTCTTGACCGAGACTACGAACTAAATCTGCACGGTGGATGCTATCCCCTTCACTGGTTATTGAACCAGTATTACATATTGGCGGTATCACGGTTTGGATAGAACGAACAGAATCCAGCTTGGCCAGAGTATCCAGACTACTTATTG
>CAYUXS010000131.1:0-3474 GCA_964448915.1 uncultured Peptococcaceae bacterium | reverse complement strand
GATTTTCTTCATCCCGGTCCGTTACTTCTTGTGCGAAGCTGTCTATTGCATGTGTCTCCGTGTCAGGCTTGAGGAAGATATAAACATAAACCAAATCATTATCTACAGTCCCGTAAACAGTCCTGTTGACCGCGGCAGAACGGCGTAACTGCTTTAAACTTTGCATTTGTTTTTTTAGTTCTTCTTGATTTTTTCCGGGTAGAATAAGATCTTCGTTAACTAACTTGAGTAAATCAGTACCAAGTTTTTTGTGGTTCGGTTTAAGAGCGGTTTTTTCACTTGCCAGGGTTTCAATAATTTCCATCCGGTGTTTTTCTAAAGTCTTATCAAGGGCAGGCCCGGTTTTATAATTGAAAGCTTCAGCTGCCGTTGCAAGAAATACGAACAAGAGAAGAAGGGATAAACAAACCAAAAATTTACTTGCCTTTTTATTAAACAAACATTAACCTCCCCCATGCTTCTAATCACCATTAATAAACATACTATAGCGGATTACCATATTCCTGTAAATTATCAAATTTTCTATATTTACAATGTAACATACTTACTTACAGTATAATATACTAAATCAAGGTTGGTAAGTTATTTATTTCCTACAAAGGAGGGAATTACATGATCTTGACAAATGGCAAGGAAAAGGAAAAAGCTTGCGAAATAGAAATTGAAGAAAGTCTTGTTGTGATAATTTGCGGTGATATTGAACTTGAAAAGTTAAAAGGTTGTCTTAAAGCGCTATCAGAACAAAAATTTTTGGAAGATGATTAAAATAATAACCTCTGGTATTAGAAGCCGGGCGTCTTTGCGCGCCGGCTTCCTTATGAATATTGCATCATTTAATGTGACGAGAAATACCTGATTGATTCGGGAATAGATATGGACAAAGAATTTCTAAAAGGATTATCCATACTAATCCGCGGAATATAAAATATCCGATTTTATTTATTGATTATTTCCTCATAGCCCATTCCTGGCTCTGCTGTACCTGCAGTACTTAACGGAATGCTCTCAACAATACTGCGTACATTAAAATATGGTACGCTAAATATTAAATCTGAAGCTTGAAATCCTTTAACCAGCTGCCGGCTGGATGGATCAATAAAATTAACATTTATTTGTCCTGTAGAAAGCGGTTGGGTAATTGCTCCCGAACAAGTAGAACCGGATAATTGCGCTTTTAGAGGAATACCGGTTTCATAGGTTGACAATAAAACAAGACGGCTGGCCTGACCAGGGTTACATAAAAACAGTACTAAATCAGGCTTTAACTCGAACTTTTCCAATGGGCCTATGACAACATATTTTGACACACCAAAGGGAGGCTGGCCCTGACCGAGAGACCGCATCCGAAAAAACGACGCATTGCAGGCGGTAAATTTTTCTCCTTCAATAAGAAATTTTTTCACTTGTGCAGCACCCTCCGGAGAAGGAGCAGCTAAACCCAGTGATGTAGATCCCCCGGGGCAGGTACAATTCTCAGCACAAATATTAAAAGTGGAGCCTTTCCGGGCTGCCTGGTAAATCGCTATACAGGGCATGACCCGGTTTTCTTTACCATTAGTCGCAGGAATGTCACTGAACGATACTCCCACAGGGCTGCCTTCCAAGGCTAGAACCTCTTTGAGCTGCTTTGAATATTCTTGCCAGATCATTTTACCACTCCTTTATATTTATTCCTTGCCGTACCTTTGCTTAAGCTTATTCTTATTTTACCACATCCAGGAGGTTACACTGGAAATTATTTCCCCCAGGTAGGCCAGAATCTATTCCACAACGCTGCTTTGGGTTAATACCATCGAAGTTTTGCCTTTGCCTTATTATAAATATTAAGAACGAGAACAGGTAAGAAAAAAACCAACATAGTGTTGGTTATCGTAAAACATATTTTCAATTAACCTGCAACAGGTTGTTCAAAAATCAACCCTTCTGCCTTAAGATTATGAAATAATGCCCAGTCACCTGCCAGGGATATTTTAACCCCATCTGGACCCGCAACAGCACCTTTATAAATATAGACCTTTATCCCGTCAACCATCATATCATCAAAATTCCCCGGCAAATCCGGTTTGCCTGTAGACACGACAGGCTCATTAACAACACCGCCTCACCCGCCCAGCATTACAAGGTCTACATTAACCTCACCGGTCCTGTCAAGAATATATTTTCTTGCATTTTCGGAAAACTTGATATTAATAATTTTACTACCTCCTGATGTTATTAGTTTTCCAATGACAATTGTATCATTTTTCAAATCGCCAGCCAACCGGTAAAACTTTTTTACATGGATAACAACTATTGCTTCTTTTTTTTCAACTATAAGCAGGACTTATCTATATTACTGTATTATCTTATTCCAAACAAAAAGAGCCCGGAGGCTCTTTTATTAGTGTTCTTGCTTTACAAAAACCACATTAATAGCTTTCACTAAAGCATTTACTTTGTCACCTTTTTTAAATCCCGCATCTTCATAGCTGTCTCTCGTCATCACGGACGTGAGTCGGATATTATCTTCCCCTCAGCCGCCAACTCACATGCTTACCTGTGCCATCACATTGTCTGTCTTGACTTCCTCAATCTCACCATAGATGTTATTGCGCACACCTGCTTCCATTAACTCACCTCCTATCAATCATTGTCATATTTTCCCCCATATCAGCTTTTATATGCATAAAATAAAAAACACCCCTGTAAATAAGGGTGTTGTTTATAATAGAGTTACTTAATCCAGGCTAACGTATAAAGCTCTTTCTTCCTCCTCAAACCTGGCCTCATATCTTCCCTTCTTATTGATGCCAAAGTGATTAAAGAAACCCCTGGCAAAAACTTTGGTCTTCTTGACCGTCTGGCCTTCAGTTGCTGCCTTGATCCTGATCGTATTGGTTTCATTATCAAAGGCCAACTCAACATTATCGGCTTTAAGTTTTTCACGTGAAATCTTGTTGAGTACAATCGAATTTTTAGAAAGTGAGACCAGCGGTAGCTTACCCACTTTCTCGCCGCGCGGTTTGTATACTTCAAATGCCATGATTTAACCTCCATTACTTAATATAGAACTAATAGGTATTATAGCTCAAAGTTTTACTTGTGTCAATTTTTGCCTGCAATAATTATTAAGGCAGTGCCTCTATTATATAAGAAGCCTAACACTGACTATTTTGACCGGATTTTAATGTTAATATATGATCCAGTTCTAAATTATATGCCTATTCGTAAAAATCTGCAATATTAGTAAGATATTATTGATAAGACACTTCTATATCAAAAAATTCCGCTATCCGGCTTAGTGGCAGCATCAAATGACCACCCTTATCGTAAGGGACACTATCCAGCGAAACCGCCTGTCCATTTTTTAAAAAGCCCGCTTTTCCAGCAATCGCCTGGATTGTATCCCCCCACTTCTTCAGGGAAACAGCGCCGGTAGCCTGATTTTGTTCAATTGTTGTTTCCAGAGCATCAGCAAGAGAGATAGATGGAATA
>CAYUXS010000130.1:0-4646 GCA_964448915.1 uncultured Peptococcaceae bacterium | reverse complement strand
CGGGATCCTCTCCTACAACCAGAAAATCAGTTTTTTTGCTGACACTGGAAGATACCCTGCCTCCGGACTGCTCGATTAATTCTTTGGCTTCCTGCCGGGTATACTTCTGCAGAGCACCGGTTAAAACAACAGTTTTACCTTCCAAAGGGCGAGGGCTTGCATCTTTTTCCTCAAGCGCTGCTTCCATCAGTACGCCTTTCTCAGCCAATCTTTTGATAAGAGCCCTATTGCCGGGATCAGCAAAATATGCAGTGATACTTTGGGCCATCCTGGGGCCGATTTCCGGGATAGTCACCAAATCATCAAATCCGGCCTTCATAAGATTATCAATACTTTTGTATTTATCGGCCAGGATTTTGGCCGCCCTTTCGCCCACATGACGGATCCCCAAAGCAAATATCAATTTATTCAAGGGGTTAAGCTTGCTTTTTTCCAAGGCGTCAATAAGGTTTTGGGCTGATTTTTCCCCCATCCTTTCCAAATTTATAAGTTGTTCTTTTTTTAAATCGTACAAGTCGGCAAAATTTCTAACCAATCCTGCCTGTATAAGCTGGGTTATAAGTGCAGGGCCCAAACCCTCAATATCCATTGCATTACGGGAAACAAAATGAATAAGTCCTTCCCTGTACCTGGCCGGGCAGTTGATATTGGTGCACCTTACGGCAGCTTCCCCCAACTCCCTTTTCACGGGTTCCTTGCACTCCGGGCATTGCCCGGGCATGTTGAATTCCTCCTCCGTGCCTTTTCGGTCTTCCTTAATTACCTCCAGCACTTCAGGAATTATGTCCCCCGCTTTGTGAACAAGTACACTGTCGCCAACTCTAATGTCTTTTTCTCTAATAATGCCTTCATTATGCAAGGTTGCTTTTGATACGGTGGTACCGGCCAAGTTTACCGGATCAAACCAGGCAGTGGGGGTAAGGACACCTGTCCGGCCGACCCGTACCTCAATTTTCCGGATTACAGTTTTGGCCTGCTCCGGGGGGTATTTAAAAGCAATTGCCCAACGGGGGCTTTTCATAGTAGCTCCCAAATAGTCTTGCCAGGAAAGTTTATTAACCTTTACTACCACCCCGTCGGTGGCATAAGGAAGGTCGAACCTCTTATTCTGCCATTTGCGGCAGTAATTAATAACCCCTTCAATATCATCAAAAAGCTCATAATGGGGGTTTACCTTAAATCCTGCATCCTTGAGGTATTCCAAAACTTCATAATGCGTATCGAAGCTTAATCCTTCCACATCCCCCAATGCATATACAAATATGCTTAACTGGCGTGAAGCAGTAACTGCCGGGTCTAACTGTCGCAATGAACCGGCTGCGGCATTCCGCGGGTTTGCAAAAAGCTGCTCACCGGTTTCTTCTCTGCTTTTATTAAGCTGGGCAAAAGCTTCTTTGGGCATATAAGCTTCACCGCGGACCTCAATAAGCTTGGCGGGTCTTCTTAGTTTCAAAGGAACTGCCCTGACAGTCCTCATATTTGGCGTTATGTCTTCCCCTCTTTCACCGTCTCCCCTGGTTACAGCCCTTACCAACCGGCCGTCCTCATAAACCAAGGAAACCGCCAACCCGTCTATTTTAAGCTCTGCTATATATTGAACCTGTCCTTGTCCAAGGCCTTGGCGAACCCTGCGATCAAATTCTCTCAACTCATCATCATTAATAGCATTGCTAAGGCTTAACATCGGTATCCTGTGCGGCACAGTAACAAAGCCTTCCCTCGGCTGCCCGCCTACTCTCATGGTGGGAGAGTCTATGCTAACCAACTGTGGATATTGCTTTTCCAGATTTTCCAGTTCCCGCATCAGACTGTCATACACAGCATCTGTAACGGTGGGGTTATCAAGGACATAGTAATTGTAATTATGTTTTTCAATTTCATTTCTCAAATGTTCAACTTTTTTGATAACCTCGGAGGGGACAGTGTCAGGCATAGCCGAAAACTCCTTTCAATATGGCAATATGACATTTCTTATGCGCTGCCGGCTGTCAGTTGACAGCTAGCTGATAAGCACTGCTACATACCTTATAAAATACGCCGATGGCAAAAATAAAGCCTGGGCCAATACTGTGCCGGTTAACCTGGTCAATGCCAGGCAATAAGCCATTTTTTTTATTTCCATCAAGGCCCTTTTTCCACGTAGAGCCTGATCCGTCAGCCTTGCTGCAGTAGGGTCAACAATAGTTGCAAAAAGCACCTGCGCAATTCCGTTAACAACTGAAGCAAGCATTGTAGCTGAAGCCCGGTACCCTGGATAAAGTGCACCGGCATACAGTGCAGATAACACTCCTACAGTAAAAATCCCGGTGACCAGCACATTGGCTGCTAAAAAGTTCCATGGCAAGCCCGTCATCTCATACTTTGCTTTTCCGGAAAGTTTTGGCGGCTCCGGCACTGAAACATATTTAGCCAATTTTTGCGGGGCAAGCAATGCCATCAATATAACCCTTGGAACGGAGCCTATTTTATCAAAGGCGATAATCACATATTCAAAAGCCTTGATGAAATATGGTATCAGCAGCGTCCCCAGCAATGTGCCCAAAGTCGCCGCAATAATAATAACCCTAATTTCTCCGGCCAGTGCATCAAGTTGTGCGAAATACCCCTGGGGAAAATTCATCTCCCTTTCCATAACAGGCGTTACCTCACTGCTCCAACCCCGGTGAATGGCACCCTCAACAATTGTTGCCAGCAGTGGGCCTTGAATCATATTTGCAGTGCTTGAAACTAAAAATACAACATTGAATAATGATAATGCGGTAGCCAGCCTTCCGGTTTTGACACCGGAAATCCTGACCGAATATATGAGAGTATTGATCAAATGAATCATTGCGGTTAAAAAAAATACCGCCAATAACCTTCCCAAACAACCCCTCCATACCAGTTACTAGCTATTAGCTGCTAGCTACTAGTATGAGTTATATGTTTTATGTTAATACGTTGCCATTTCCAAAGCTGTTATTCTTCCACGGTATTTTAACGCTATTTTATAGAAGCCGGCAGCTGGTGACTCATCAACATTTCTCCAAAGGAGCATATTTTGCCAGCAGCGTTTTTTGGCCCTGTCCCGGAAATTCTACAGTTATTTCTGCAGTATCGCCTTTGCCGCGTACATGCTTTACACTGCCAAATCCCCACTTCCGGTGCCTGACCCTGTCACCTTCAGAAAAAGATTGAACAGCAGCTTTGTTTGCCTGTTTCCCCCATAAACTTGCACCGGTAGCAATCCCGCCAAATCCTTTAAATGGATTATCGCCGTCCAGTGGATCATAAACAGTTGTCAATTCTTCCGGGATTTCTTTTAAAAACCTGGACGGTTGATTGTATTTGGTAAAACCATACAAGGTCCTTTCCAAACACCTGGTCAGGTATAACAATTCCTTTGCCCTGGTGATGCCCACATATGCCAACCTGCGTTCCTCATATAATTCCTGAGGATCTTCCATAGCTTTGGAATGCGGGAAAACCCCTTCTTCCATGCCTACCAAAAAGACCACGGGAAACTCAAGCCCTTTGGCACTGTGTAAAGTTATCAAACCCACCTGATCCGATTGATCATCATAATTATCAATATCGGATACCAATGCGATACCGGCTAAAAATTCTGAAAGGGTTGGTTCCTCGGCTGTACGATCAAAGTCATTGGTAACTGAAAGGAACTCTTTTAAGTTTTCCTGCCTGGTTTGGGACTCAACAGTTTTCTCAGCTTCAAGCTCCGCCCAATAACCTGTATCCTCCAGCAAACCTTCTGTAATTTCGGTTACCGTTAGATTTCCGGCTTGCTTGGAATACGACTGCAGGACTCTTCCCAGCAATTCACATGCACTTTTTGCCTTTTTTGTCAGGCCGGGAATATTGGCTGATTCCAGCAGCGCCTCTACACAGTTCAAACCGTGCTCCCTGGAATATAACAATATTTTCTGTATAGATGCTTCCCCGATGCCTCTTTTGGGGACATTGATAATTCTTGACAAACTAACTTCATCATAAGGGTTCTCCACCAACCGCAAATAAGCCTGCAAGTCTTTTATCTCTTTGCGCTCATAAAAGCGCAGGCCCCCAATTATCTTATAGGGAATCCCCCTCCTGATAAAGGCTTCTTCCAATACCCTGGACATTGCATTAGTGCGATAAAAAACAGCCATATCCTTATATGGTATTTTTTTCTCGGTATATAACTTTTGTATCCTGTCGGCTACATAGTCAGACTCGATTCTTTCATTCTCAGCGGTAAAAAGTATTATTGGCGTCCCTTTATCTAGAGCGGTCCATAATTTCTTCTCTTTCCTGCCCGGGTTATTTTTAATGAGCTGGTTGGCCGCATCTAAAATAACCGGAGTTGAGCGGTAATTGCGATCCAGGATAAAAAGCTTTGCTTCTTTATAGTCTTTTTCGAAATCCAAAATGTTGCTTATATCCGCACCCCGCCAACTATATATTCCCTGGTCGGGATCCCCTACCACACAAATATTCCTGTGCTTTTCAGCCAGCATTTTTACTAAAACATACTGTGCATGATTGGTATCCTGGTACTCATCTACCAATATGTACCGGAATTTGTTCTGGTAATACTTTAGGATATGGGGGTGTTCCTTAAAAAGGTTAACCGTAACCATCAATATATCGTCAAAATCAAGCGCGTTATT
>CAYUXS010000129.1:0-4652 GCA_964448915.1 uncultured Peptococcaceae bacterium | reverse complement strand
TGACCCCGGTAGCCCATGGAACTGACCGGGGATGGCGGGTAATTGTTGATTTAATTATCACATGAAAAGGAGGTGTAGAGCAATGTACAAAGGTGCAAGGGAACAAGCCGGTTTAAGCCAATTTGAGGCTGCCAATAGAATCAATGTCAGCACACGCGCGCTGGCTTACTATGAGTCTAATCAACGGGCGCCAAGTCCTGACGTTGTTCTTCGGATGAGCCAAGAGTATAGGCGTCCAGACTTAACTGTTAGATATTGTCGAGAGTGCCCAATAGGTACAGTTTACACCTATGAACTGCTTGACAACATCGACATGAGTTTGCCGGCTGTAATTATGAAGCTGATAGCTGAACTTAGAGAGGCAATGAGCGCAGCTGATGCACTGCTGGATTTGGTGGTAAACAAAAGAAGCAAAAACGACTTTTCATCGGAAGAGTGGCAGAAATTTTTAAAGGCGGTACATGAATTCATTGATGTGGAACACAACATTGAAATACTGAAAATCGTTCTTGAAGGATTAACTGAAGAAAAAAATCTTATACCTAAGCTGGTTTCACGACACAATCAGAAGTGCAGAGAAAGAGGCTATATAAAAGAAAAAACCCCTGCATTCGCAGTGGCTAAATAAAATACTTCATTAAAACTATTATAACTAACTAATTAACGTTTCACAAGAGATAATGTGGAGGGGGCCTGTGAAGTGAGACAACCTAAAAACATAACGTATAGAGCTGAATATGAACCTGACATGGCCAGGATGGTTAGGGCTCTGCGGGTGCTCCTTGAGTACAATCCTCAAAAGCCTGAAGAGGAGAATAACCATGGCAAAGACATGCAAGGGAGAGAAGTGAGTGAATCCACAGCAAATGTATGAAAACTGTCAATATGAAACCTGCCAGTGTCATAGATGTAAGTATGAACATGGCAAGGGTATTTGTGAAAGAGATATTAGTTGCGGCACTTGTGCAGAAGCTGTAATAGCCAAATTCTGTCCAGTGAAAAGTTGTAAGTTCTACGAGCAAAGACAAGCACCATAAAGGGGACGGCCATTTCCCCAATCCTCCTTAAGGGGCCCCTCGGGGGCCCACCTTAAAACATTTGAGGTGATTAAATGCTACCCAAAACACATATAAGCCCTTCACAGTTAAATATGTACCTTCGTTGTCCAGCACAGTATAAATTCCGCTATGTTGACAATATAATTCTTCCGCCTAAATCCGCATTGATCCGGGGAAAGGCAGTCCATAAGGGGCAAGAGTACAACTATCTTCAAAAAATAGATACCTTTGAGGATGTCAAACTATCCGAAGTGCAGGAGGTAACTGCCGCTGAATTTGAGGCCTTGGCCCCTGAAACAGACTGGGAAAAAGACGAAGACCCGGGCAAGATAAAGGACGATACCATAAATCTGGTGTCCCTTTACCACACCGAAATCGCCCCAAGTGTTCAGCCTGTATTAGTCGAAGAAAAAGTCACAGTAGAATTTGAGAATGCCGACTATATTCTGCTGGGGTATATTGACGTACTTGACAACAAAGGTTTCATCCGGGACACAAAAACGGTTGCCAGGACGCCGGCACAGGACGAGGCGGACAAAAGCCTTCAGTTAACTGCCTATGCACTGGCACACAGGCACCTAATGGGAGTGCCGGAGGCAGGAGTTAAACTCGACTATTTAGTGCAGACGAAAACACCAAAAGCCGTGACGCTTGAGGCCACAAGGACAGATAAAGATATAAAAAGGTTTCTAAATATCATGGACAAGGTGGTAGATGCCATAAAGAGCGGCATTTATTACCCAAATCCTAACAACTTCATGTGTTCAGAGAAGAATTGCGGATATTATCACTTGTGCCACCAAGAATTTTAAGGGGGTTTTAAGATGAATCAACTTGCAAAAGAGGTTAATTATATGCCAGCTAGCCTATCAATCATTGATAACGTCAATGTTCAGCAGGTACAGGATACAATGCAAAAGATTGCACAGTTTCAAAAAGTTGTTCAAAAAACACTAAAGCCAAAACATGATTTTGGGATTATCCCGGGCACCGACAAGCCAACTCTTTTAAAGCCAGGGGCAGAAAAAGTCCTCATGCTCATGGGTCTCACCAGCGAGTATGACATTGTTGAGAAAGTGCAGGATTATGAAAACGGTTTTTTTGCCTTTACAGTTAAATGCACTATTTATCGGGGTGACATGAAGATAACAGAGGGCCTGGGACACGCCAATACTAGGGAGAGCAGATATACAAATAGGTGGGTGACGGAAAGCAAGCTACCAGCAGGCATTGACAAGTCAACGCTGCAAACAAGAGAAAAGGAAAGCAAATTTAAGCCAGGTGAAACCTACACAGAATACCTAATAACCAATACTGATTCTTTTACCCTTGCTAACACGGTTTTAAAAATGGCCAAGAAGAGAGCACAGGTTGACGCAGTATTGACTGTTGCCAGCTTGTCTGAAATCTTCACCCAAGACCTTGAAGATCTCGATCCGGTGTTAGATGGTCCACAGGTATATCAAAACAATAAAAGACAGCAAGATGCGCCAAAGCCAACCACAAACGGAAGCGACAATCTTACAGAACCTCAGCGCAAGAAAATATTTTCTATGATTTCCGACATGGGCCTTCCAGAGGAAAACTTGGGCGGTATCCTAATGGAACGGTATCAAGTTGACGATGTTTCCAAACTCACTAAAAAACAAGCAAGTGACTTCATTAGTTTTTTGGGTGAGTACCAAAAGAAAATAACCCAAGAGGCAGGGGAATTTTTTGCCTCTGAAGTAGCAGAGGGCAAGTAAAAATGTCACCTTCTGGTGGCGTATAGAAGGCAAGACTGTGCAGGGTTGGCATTTACCTCCTAGTACCCCGGCTGCCGAGGTCGGGGAAAAAACATTTTTTAATGATAGACATACCTCATAACTTAATGTGTGCAAAAGTGTTTCCGAAAATTAAAAACTCCCAGTGTTCTGGGAGTATAAAGTTTAAGTGTTAGCGTTTAAAACCCATTCCGATTGTTTATAAGTTTCGGTTATCTGTTCTTCAGGTGAAAGATATGGTTTATACCAACCATTTTTTACAGCTAATGCGGTATACTCTCATGAGCTAATATACACTGGGTTAAGAACTCGCTATACATTCTTCTAACTTCAGGTGTTGCAGATTCTAAGGTTGCACCCAGGTACGCTATTGATGCGGCTTTCAGGCCAGCAAGTGAATCATTTGCGATTACCTCGTCGTTAATTTTCATGTCATTTTCCATGCCTAGTATATTCTGCAGCAAATTAGCCATTAGTGCACCTCCGGACTCATAATATTTTTATCGCTAATGAATTGTTGAAGTGCTTTAATTCTTGCTTCACTGGCCTGTATACCGGACTTACTTAGCGTTAATAACTCATCATTTTTAATTAAAGGTTGAACAGCTTTTGCTTTTGCAACAGAATTGGTTTCCATTTGAAGAAGTTCTCGGAGTTGAAGCATTTCTGCAGTTGAAATACGACTCAATTTAGATACCTCCAATAATATTAGTTTTTTATAGTATTTCTTACAAATTCTGAATTATTCAAATTTGAGGTTCTAGTGAAAAGGAACTTTATGACAAAAAGGGGGTTTAGGGATGGCGAGGAAGCGTTTTATAACAAGTGAAATGAGCACGGATGAAAAAATAGCCGCACTAGCGGAGGAAAATCCAACGGCAGCACTTATGTGGCCCTGGTTTATGACATCTTTTGATGATTGGGGGAGAATGGGGGCAAACCCAATGGAAGTGAAGCTAACTATTTTTCCCGCTTTTCCATACACATCAAAAGATATCCAGGAAGCCATCAAGTTATTTAATAAATATGGACTAGCCCATTATTACGAGGTTGATGGAAAACCTTATTTGGCAGTGAACCCTGAAAAGTGGCTGAAATACCAAACATATATACGCAAAGGCAAGATAGAAGATCAAAAATCAAAACATCCGGAGCCTCCAAATCCCCCCTGGGAAGCTAATGATAATGCCAATGAAGATTTAGCTACAAAAAATGTAGCTAATCAGCAATTAGCTACAATAAATGTACTATCACCTTCACCTTCTCCTTCACCTTCTAATAGAGATCATGATGATCATGATCGCGCGCACGAGGAAAAACCAAATTTTGCAGTTACCTATGAGCAAGAATTTGGCACCTTAATATCTCCAACTATTGCCGAACGTTTAAAAGGGTACATTGACAGTGGTATGCCTGAGGAATTAGTGTGCGAAGCTATCAGGCGAACCCGTGAACAAGGGAAAGTTAGCATTAGATACACATACAGCATCCTGGACGATTGGCGTAATCGGGGCATTATAAACATGGCCGGAGTTGCTATAGCCGACCAGGAGTTCGAACAACGAAAAGCCAGGGGTGATCCCAAAAGGCCCCGGGGCAGGGAGCAGACTAATGAGCCGGCTGGAGAAGAGGAAAGCAAAAAATTAGAGTTGATTAGAAAACTATATCTATCTTGAGGTTTGATATGGCTAGATTTGCAATAGATAAAACAAAAAAGATCATTTATTTATCATTTTAGGGTTCAAAAAAGGTTCCTATTATAATTTTAAGGAGTTTGCAACAAGGTTTCAAGTTTAATCAAATATACTTAATTCCCTTTCTCTTTTCCTAA
>CAYUXS010000128.1:0-4663 GCA_964448915.1 uncultured Peptococcaceae bacterium | reverse complement strand
TGGCCTAGGCAAAAACTATATCCGCACTTTTGGCGGGACAAAAATCTGAGTAGCCGTCTCCTATATACACTGCCTTTTGGTTGGGTTTCTTTAATTTCTTGATCAGCTCCAGCTTGCAGACACCGCATAAATCACAGGTGAAGGAACTATATGGGGTTTCAATGTCCAACCGGGGCATAAACAGCATTTTATTGGCATAATAAGGCAGTTTTAAACCTTCCCTGTTTAAGAGGTGTTCAATGTAAAAGCTATACCCGTCACTTAGGATGACCACCGGAAACCTTCTTTCTTTACAAAAAGCCAAGAAATCATGAAAACCCGGATCAATCCTGGCTTTTTCAGCCAGGCTTAATAAATCTTTTATATTACCGGTTGTAAAAAGCTTTAAGGTCTCCCGGGCACATTCCACTGTGGACAGCTCTTTACTCTCCCATTTTTTATTAATCTCCTGCCATCCATTTTTGGCAAAAGTATTTACCATTGCTTCACAGACATCTATTGAGGCAATAGTCCCGTCAAAATCCACAAAAAACGCATAATCTAGTTTCTCCATAAATCACCAAGCTCCTTGGCTGCACGGTAAGTATCTGCCTCGCAGAGAACAGCCGAAATTACGGAGATGCCGTCAATACCGGTGGCTTTCACAAGGGCCAGGTTTTTGGAGTTAATGCCTCCAATACCCACCACCGGGATATTTACGCTTTGCTTAATAAGCTTTAAGTTATCCAGGCCAATAGGTTGAGCTGCATCTTTCTTGCTGCCGGTTGGAAATACCGGCCCGGCCCCCAGGTAATCGGCCCCCATTTTCTCGCCGTATACCGCTTCTTCCGGGGTTGAAACCGAATAACCCAAAATTTTATCCCTGCCTATAAGCTGCCTGGCCTTGTCTATCGGCAGGTCTTCCTGTCCGATATGCACACCGTCGGCATCAATTGCCAGGGCAATATCTATGCGGTCATTAACAATTAAAGGTATATTGAACTTTTCGGCCATTTTCTTCAGCTTAATTCCCAGGCTGTAAAATTCTTTTGAAGAAGCGTTTTTTTCCCTTATTTGAAGAAGGGAGACACCACCCTCCAAAGCTTTTTCAATAGAATCAAAAAAATCCTTTGAACCAACCAAATCACGATCAGTTATTAAATAAAGGCTAAAATCTAAAGGCATTTGACCAACCCCCGCTCCTGGATAGACTTTTGTCCAACCCGGCCAAGCATATCAAAAAATTGAGCTTTAAATGTACCCGGCTGGTTTCCACCATCTGACTCACTGGCCAACTCCCCGGCCAAGTTCATTGTAACCAACGCTGCCACTGTAGCCTGGTAATGATCGTGGTTTACGCTGCAAAAAGCTGCGGCCAAGGCTCCCACCATACATCCGGCACCGGTAATTCTGGAAAACATCTCTGTTCCATTGCCTATCAAACAAGCTCTCTTGCCGTCAGTTACAATATCTGTTTTACCGGTTGCGGCCACAACACAATTCATTTCCCGTGCCAACTTTTGGCAGGCTTCCAGGCCGCCGTTTCCATCATCCAATGAATCCACACCCCTTACCTGTGCCGCCAATCCCGCCAAAGCTTTTATCTCACCCATGTTTCCTTTAATAACCGTAAAAGGGCCGAAGTTTTTAAGCCTGTTTATAAACCTTAACTTTTTTGGAATAGCCGCACAGCCTACCGGGTCCAGGACAACCGGAACATTTTTCAAAGCGGCCCCTCTTATAGCCAAATACATTGCCATTTCCTGCTCTTTGGTAAGGGTGCCGATATTTAAATAAAGTGCATTAGAAATCTGGCTGAATTCAAAAACCTCATCCACCGCTTCGCACATGGCAGGAGAAGCCCCCACAGCCAATAGAACATTGGCACAATCGTTGATGGTTACATAATTTGTGATAGCATGAACAAGCGGTGTTTTTTGCTTTACGTTGGCCAGGCATTCTGCCAATTGGTTATTCATTGATTATCCTCCTCTTTTCCAATTCTTTGCCTAACTTATAAAAAAGGCATAAACCATGTAAGGTTTATGCCTAAATAAAGAGCCAACAGCTTTGCAACATTCCCTACGCTGGTATTATCCAGATCAGGTTAAAGGGTCAAAGGATTCGCAGGTCCTTTATCTCAGCCGGCCTTTCCGGCACCCCTAGTCCTTTTTTTATATGATTTTGATAAATAATATTATCATAAGATGGCAAATTGTTCAATCACCGGATTAAATCTTATTCCCGGTAATCAAATACCCGTTTGGTCTTTTTTTCAGACCTCGGGAGGGAGCCTTGGGAAACCACCTCCACGTCAGATAATATCCCTATTTTTGATTTAATATTTTTACGGACAAGTCCTGCAATTTCGTCAAAAGAATAATCATTTTTACCTTCAACTTTTATTAAAATAGTGTCCTTTCCTTGATTCCTGTCAAGTATGATTTGATATTCCCCGGTAACACCCTCTGTGATCTGCAGGACATGGTCAATCTGCCCCGGGTAAATGTTTACGCCTTTTATCTTAATCATGTCGTCGGTCCGGCCCAGGACCCGCCGGATCATCGGGTAAGGGCTGCCGCAAGAGCACTGCCTGGATATAATCGAAGTAATATCATGAGTCCTGTAACGCAAAAGGGGCATACCCTCTTTGGTAAATGTGGTGATTACCAATTCTCCTTCAGAATCCGGGGGAAGCTGTTTGCCGGTAACAGGATCGATAATTTCAAAAATCAGGTGATCATGCCAATAGTGAAGCCCTTCGTGATAAGGGCAATCAATAGCAATACCGGGGCCGTATATTTCTGTCAGGCCATATATATCAAAGGTTTCTATATCCAACAATTCTTCAATCCTGGCCCGGGTTTTATCGCCCCAGCGTTCGGAACCGAAAATCCCTTTGCGCAAGTAAATGTCATTTAAATGCCCACGGCGGTTTATTTCTTCAGCAAGCAGCAAACCATAAGAGGATGTGCCTATTAAAACAGTGGTTTTCAGATCCAACATCATTTCTATTTGCTTTTCGGTATTACCCGGCCCGGTTGGGATAGTCATGGCGCCTAAACGCTCCACGCCTGCCTGGAAACCGATGCCGGCAGTCCATAATCCATAACCCGGGGTTACCTGGACCCGGTCCATTTTGTTTACACCGGCAACCTCAAGGCAGCGGGCCATCATTTCAGCCCAGATTGATACGTCATTGGCTGTGTAAGGTACAATAATAGGCTTCCCGGTTGTGCCGGAAGAGGAATGAATCCTGACAACCTGCTCTTCCGGAACCGCCATCAAGCCCAAGGGGTAGCCTGTGCGCAGTTCAGACTTGGTGGTAAAGGGCAGGCACCCGAGATCAGACATAGTCCTGACGCCGTAGGGATCTATACCTGCCTCATCCAACTTGCGGCGGTAAAAATGAGAATTTTGATAAAGGCGGGGAATAAAATCCCGCAACTTCTTTTCCTGGAATTTAGTAATCCCGTTCATTTGGGGATAATCCCCCTGTTGAAATTCCAAAGCCACTTAAGCCACCTCCATGGCTTGCTGCCCCAATTGAAAGGCACGGTTGTTTATATCCCTGATTTTTTCAGGTAGAAGACTCAATATTGCCTTGAGCAACTGCTCCGGGCTGAAAGGAAGGTTTCCTAGAGCCGACAGGGCGCCCATCAGCACTACATTGCCGGATTTAATACTGCCTGCCTGCAGGCTGAGGTTTTCTATATCAATAAAAAAGGTTTTAGAAGCATTCTTTTTGATATAGCTTATCAAAGCATCCTTGTCATAAGATGAAAGGCCCAGCTCCACCGAAACCGGGATTATCGCCGAAGTGCCGGCAATAACAACCCCATCAGGCTTTAATTTATTAAGGTTGCGGGCGGTTTCGGCAAGTTCCAGCCCCAATAATATATCTGCCTGCCCGTCGGGTATAATGGCGCCGTAAAGCTCACGGGCAATCCTTATATGGCTGGTTACCTGGCCCTCTCTTTGAGCCATACCGATTACTTCCGATGTCCTTACTTGATAGTTGCTTTCAATGCCCGCTTGGGCTATGGAGCGTGAAGCCAGCACAGAGCCCTGCCCTCCAACGCCGGCAATAACAATATCCATTTTCATATTTATCCCCTCTCACAAAATCTAGCTATAAGAATCAACACGGGACAGCCATTACTCAACTCTTTCTATAGCACCAGCTGGGCATATCTGGGCACAAACACCACAACCCGTGCAGTTTTTGGAAATTTTTGGGCTGTTGTTGCCCCCGGATATTGACGGGCAGCCGTAATCCTCAATACAGATCCGGCAATTCACACAAATATCCGGATTTACATAATAAGGGCGATGGGGCTTTACTAAAGCGACACATTCCCTTTTCATAATAATTACCGAAGGCCCGGGGTAATTGACGGCTTCCTTAACTACAGGAAGCGATGATTCCAAATCATAGGGATCAAGTTCTTTAACAAATTCAACCCCGCAAGCCTCCGCAATACGGGCTATATCCAAAGGTTTTGAGCTTGCCCCTGCGGCGGTAATTCCCAATCCCGGGTGTGGCTGGTGCCCGGTCATCGCGGTTGTCCTGTTGTCAAGAATAACAGTGGTTATATTTGCCCGGTTATATACTGAATTGATTAACCCGGGAATACCGCTGTGAAAGAAGGTGGAGTCACCCAGAAAAGCTATCTGCTTCCTG
>CAYUXS010000127.1:0-4683 GCA_964448915.1 uncultured Peptococcaceae bacterium | reverse complement strand
GATAAATTCAAAGCAAACCGCCATTGTTTTAAAGCTGTAGCAAACAGCTGGGCCGTCAGGCGCTTTCTTCTTTTTTCTTTTTCCTGTCCACTGATACAACCAGCGGCTTTTCTTTTTTCAGGATAACTTCCTTGGTAATTACACATTTTGCAATATCCTGCCTGGAAGGAGCATCATACATTATATCCAGCATAACGTCTTCCAGAATTGCCCGCAGCCCCCTTGCCCCGGTTTTCCTGTTAAGTGCTTCCTGGGCAACTGTTTTAAGGGCATCAATCTGGAATTCCAAATCTATCCCGTCCAATTCAAACAGCTTGCTGTATTGTTTAACCAAAGCATTCTTGGGCTCCGTCAATATCCTGACCAATGCCTCTTCATCCAGAGCGTCCAAGGTGACGATAATCGGCAAACGGCCAACGAATTCAGGTATTAAGCCGTACTTCAGCAAATCTTCAGGCAATATCTGCCTCAGGATATCGCCGATTTTCTTTTCTTTGTGGGTTTTGATTTCAGCCCCAAAACCCATTGTTTTTTGGCCAATCCTGTTTTGGATAATTTTATCTATGCCATCAAAAGCACCGCCGCATATAAACAGGATGTTGGTGGTATCCAACTGTATAAACTCTTGATGCGGGTGCTTGCGGCCGCCTTGAGGAGGCACACTGGCTACCGTGCCTTCCAGTATTTTCAACAATGCTTGCTGGACGCCTTCACCTGACACATCTCTGGTTATTGAAGGGTTTTCCGATTTCCTGGCAATTTTGTCAATTTCATCAATATAGACAATACCTTTCTCCGCTTTCTCCACATCATAATCCGCAGCCTGGATAAGTTTCAAAAGTATATTCTCTACATCTTCACCCACATAACCTGCTTCAGTTAAAGAGGTGGCATCAGCAATAGCAAAGGGGACATTTAAAAGGCGGGCCAATGTTTGGGCCAGCAATGTTTTACCGCAACCGGTCGGACCCAACATTACAATATTGCTTTTCTGCAGCTCAACATCATCAATTTTCCCACCCAAATTAATCCTTTTATAGTGGTTATATACAGCAACCGATAAGGATTTTTTGGCTTCATCCTGCCCAATGACATATTGATCGAGAATAGCCTTGATTTCCTGTGGTTTGGGAATATCGCTTAAATCAAGACCAAGATCCTCATTGAGCTCCTCTTCAATAATTTCATTGCACAGCTCTATGCACTCATCGCAAATGTAAACTCCAGGGCCCGCGACCAATTTTTTGACCTGATCCTGCAGCTTACCGCAAAAAGAACACTTAAGTTGCCCCTTTTCGTTAAACATAACCTCACCTCTTTTCTATTACTTCCTAGGCTGGAATACCTCGTCTATTATGCCGTACTCTTTTGCTTCTGTGGCAGACATAAAATAATCACGATCGGTATCCTGGGCAACCTTTTCCAACGGTTGACCTGTGTGCTTAGAAAGTAGGTTGTTTAATACATCTTTCATGCGCAGGATTTCCCTGGCTTGGATATCAATATCCGTTGCCTGTCCATGGGCGCCGCCCATAGGCTGGTGAATCATTATCCTGGCATTTGGTGTTGCAAAACGCTTGCCTTTCGAACCGGCTGAAAGCAGGAAAGCGCCCATGCTGGCTGCCTGGCCGACGCATATGGTAGAAACCGGGCATTTTACATACTGCATTGTGTCATATATAGCCATTCCTGCAGTAACTACTCCCCCGGGAGAGTTAATATACATCTGGATGTCCTTTTCGGGGTCTTCAGCCTCCAGGAAAAGCATTTGAGCGATAACTAAATTGGCAATATGATCATCGATCGGTCCACCTATCAAAACAATCCTGTCCTTCAAAAGCCTGGAGTATATATCATATGATCTCTCACCACGACTAGTCTGTTCAACAACTATTGGTACTAAAGCAGGCATTTTTTCCCCTCCAAGTAAACATTGTGCAATTTCATAAATACCAGTTTCTAGCTTCTAATAACATATTCCTTTTAGCTTTCCTTTGTGTCATTCGAACCAGGCTTTACTAACACAGCCTTTTCGGCCATTAGGTCTATTACCCTTTCCCTAAGCATGCCCATTTTAATCATATCTATTTGTTCTTGAGCCTCAATAATCCTTCTTATCATATCAGCATCTTGGTTCATTTCTTTGCTCATGCGTTTTATTTCTTCATCAAGTTCTTCATCAGATACTTCAAGGTTCTCAGCTTTAATAATGGCATCCAAAACAAGTGTTTCTTTTACGCTTTCTTCCGCATCTGGGCGGATTTTTTCCTTAAGCTGCTCCAATGTAGATTCAGTATAAGTTAGGTATTGTTCTAAAGTATACCCCTGCACCGCCATCCGCTCTGCCATATTCTTCACCATTTCGTTAACCCGGTTGTCAATCATCTCGGTGGGAATATCTACTTCTGCGTTTTCTATTGCTTTGGCTAAAACTTGCATACGGATGTGATTCTTTTTCCTAGCTTCAGCAGCCTTGTTTAATTTATTCCTCACATCTTCCCTTAATTCCTCAAGGGTATCAAATTCACTTATATCTTTGGCAAATTCATCGTCTAAAGGCAATAATTCTTTTCTTTTAATAGATTTGACTGTTACGGTAAAAACCGCAGGCTTTCCGGCTAAATCAGCATTGTTATAATCTTCCGGGAAAGTAACGTTAATGTCTTTTGTTTCATTAATAGCCATGCCCACCATGCCGTCTTCAAGGCCAGGAATAAATGTCCCGGATCCTATTTCCAATGTGTAATCATTTGCTTTGCCGCCTTCAAAAGGCACCCCGTCAACTTTTCCTTCAAAGTCAATTACCGCCATATCGCCTTTTTCAACTGTTCCTTCTTCAAGGGTAATAAGCTTTGCATGGCGATTTTGGAGCCGCTTCATTTCATTTTGGACATCCTCATCGGTTACGGTAACTTCCAGTTCTTCAACTTCCGTACCATAATACTGCCCCAGCTTAACTTCCGGCTTGACTACAACTTTCGCCTTAAAAATCAATGACTTGCCGTCTTCCACCTGGACCAATTCGACTTCCGGCTGGGATACCGGCTCAATGCCCGTATCCTCAACAGCACTGACATAAGCTTTCGGGAGAGTTAACTCTATTGCTTCATCATATACAGCTTCCTTTTTTATATAGCGTTCCATTACCACTCTTGGTGCTTTGCCTCTTCTAAAACCCGGTATATTAACCTTTTTAGAAATCTTTTTATAAGCTTGGTCAACAGCCTCAGAAAATTTTTCGGCTTCTACCTCCACTTCAAGTAGTACAGTGTTTTCTGCGGTTGCCTTCATTGTTACAATTATCCCCCTTGATACTTATCAATATATTTTTGCCCTGCGAAGAGGGCTAATTTACCAAACAAGATCATTTTAACCAATTTTTGATGTATAACAGCTCAGTATATATATAATACTTATATAATATTTGCCTATTATAATCCATTAAGGCGTACAAAACAATATTATATCTTTTAAAAATATATTAACATCATGTATGCCATTTAGATACATTATCTTTGCAAATCTGTCAATAAAGGATGTTGACCACAGGGCCACATTATGTGATAATCAGGATATTGTTGGGACTTTTGCATAATATAACAAAGGATGAACAAGGAGGTTACATATCAATGAGCTTGGAAGTTAAAGCTCCTATGGTGGGTAAATTGATATCGGTGGATGTAAATGTGGGCGATCAGGTTAAGCAAAATGATCCTGTAGCCACCATCGAGGCTATGAAAATGTTTGTCAAAGTATACTCTCCGGGAAACGGGGAGGTAGCTGAAATTAAAGCCACTGAAGGCGAAGTTATCAATCCTGATACAGTGATTATGGTACTCGAATAATTCGAGCTGGCATATAGCGTATAGAAAATACGAATTTATTAAAAAGTATCTTTAAGATATGTTTTTGGAGCAACATAAATGTTGCTCTTTTTTAATATCTTTATTTGGATTAGGGTAAAATAAGGCCGGAGGTGAATTAAATGCGTATGGAAACAGATACCGGCTGGCATGAATGGAAAAATATGCTGGGTAAATTTGTTCATGGCGGTAAAGCAGTAGGCTTTTCAGAAGAAAAAATCGAAAAAATGGCTAAAGGTATCGGGGAGTTTTTTGCCAACCACTTTGATCCGGGCAATCGCGAACAAAGGTTACTAAAAGAGCTTTGGGAACAAGGTAATGATGAAGAAAAACAAGCTTTGGCTTCATTAATAACCAGGATGGTCACCGCTGATAAAAACGAAGAACTGCAGTAAAGGGCCAGGGGCTTAAAGTATTCCTAATAAGTCAGCTGTCAGCTGTCAGCTATTAGCTGTCAGGTATCAGTTATCGACTGTCAGCCTTCAACTCTAGGTTGTCAGCGGCCAAGGTTTGATAGCAGCTTTAGCCAGAAGAATAGCCACTGTAGGCGAGGGCGTCCCTACCCGCCTTTTAGGCAAAGCAAACAGTAAACATATAACCTATAAAGTATAACTTATAACAAGAATAAGACAGCAGTTGACTGCTGTCTTATTCTAATTGACTACTCCCGGTCCCATCTGCAGCAGTTGCGATACTGTTACCAACTCATATCCCTGTGCTTTAAGCCCTTCCAATACCCGGGGCAGGGCATCCGGTGTCTGCAAACAGGTGTCGCTGGCATGCATCAGGATTATTGCCCCAGGATGGATTTTTTCCAAAA
>CAYUXS010000126.1:0-4849 GCA_964448915.1 uncultured Peptococcaceae bacterium | reverse complement strand
AATAAAAGGATTATTATCCTCGATTTCGTACTGATGGCTTGCCCCGTCCAAGGGGCCTTTTTTTACTCCATAGGCATAACAGTAGTCCGCCAGCAGGCAGTCTCCCATTTTCTCACAGGTCAAGCAGTCTTGGGGGTGATTTGCCATCAGCAATTCTAAAATGCTTTTCCTGGCCTCAACAACCGCAGGTGAGTTTGTTTGAACTTCCATTCCAGGGCTTACAGTGGTTACACAGGATGCCGGAAGGTTCCTCATTCCTTTAATTTCCACTACGCATAAACGGCATCCACCATATAAGCTCAGCTCCGGATCATAACAAAGACGGGGAATTTTTATACCGATTTGCTCAGCAGCCTCAAGAACTGTGGTACCTGCAGGGACTTGTACCTCCTGGTTGTCTATCTTTAACTTTACCAGTTCCAAATCATCCACCCCTTGATTGAAATTACTCCTGATTTTTAATAATGTAAAAACTCCAGTCTTTTGGCTGGAGAAATACTTTAAAATAATTTATATTCTCGGAGCAGCAATTTTTAGTTTTTTTCTTTATCAATTAACAGGTAGTCAATAACATAGTCCACAAGTTCATCAAGTTGATCATTTGAAAAACAAGGAACCTTGTCCTTTACCGGCTCATCACTTACTATGGCGATAATCTCCTCAACACCGGAAAGCCGCTTGCCCGGATAACCTTTTCTGACAACTTCTATTTTCGGACCTGGTGACTTTTTAAAACCCTCAACAACAATTAAATCCACACCTGTTATTTTACTACAAGCGTCTTCAAATGTTAAACTGTTATCGCAGCGTTCATGAACTGTAAGTGAGTCAGGCCCTACTACCATGACACTGTCCGCCCCTGCTTCAAAACAGCGATGAGAATCCTTTCCCGGGGAATCAAAAACGTAGCCATGAGCAGCGTGCTTAATTACCCCAACGCGGAATCCCCGGCGTTTTAAGATTTTAACTATGTTTACTAATACTGTGGTTTTACCGGAATTTGAATAACCTGCCACAAATAATACCGGTATCATTTATAAAGCCCTCACGTATCACAGGTAAGTTTTTAATTATACTTTTCATATTAAAAATCCTGCATTAAATGAATTATATTATAGACATTTCAGAAAATTAATAAAAGTGTGTTAACACATATGTATAGTTTCATACAGGCAACGTCCTAAACGGCCATTTGTTAATTTAATAGGAATATATTATAACAAAGACAAGTAATCCTCCCTTTAGCAGGGAGGATTACTTGTTTTGTGGTTGCATAATAAAAGGAGAATTTGTGGAACGTTTGTGCAAATAGGTAGCTGTTTATAATTAAAATCTATCAGGCATGATAGTGTCAACCCAGTCATTTAGGCGCTCAATAAGGCTTTTCTTGTTTTCTTTTCTCTCTTTTTGTGCTATCTGTGGACTGGCGTTAACCATGACATCTTTCCTTCTGTCCATAGATACCACCTCCTTTATCTTTCATGCATATGTTAATAGATAAAGGTTATAGGGTGTTTAATGTAAGGTTAAAAATATGTAAATTTTATTTATGTCCAGCACACTAACATATAACTTGTCATATGTCAAGTATAATGTATCAATTATATTAAACTCCGGGTGAAACGAACCCAGGGGTGTATAAATTCAGCCAACAATGAATGGTTGCGTCAATTTCAGCCCACTCATTTTGAAAATTATTAGATATAATATTTAGTGAAAGATATGTTAAAGGGGGTGAATTATGTGAGTATAAATAAGACTCGTGGTTTTCTTTACGCACTTGCGAGGCTGCTTGGTGATATAAATGCAGTTAAAAAAGGTAAAGTGGGCAAACGTGTTGCACGTCGAATCGCCGGGAAAGCAACCGGCAAGGCGTTACGTAAACTTTTTAAATAATATTGTGCCTTAATGTTTGCATCTTTGAACCAGCGCTTCCAATAACCCTGCAATAGCTTTTTTAGTCCTTTCGTCAGTCAAATTGCCCTCCTCGTCAAACTTCGTGCTCGCGTTGGCAATAAAGACTTCAGGCTTGTTTAAGGGGATAAGGTTTAAAGAAACACATACCTGCCGCAAGTGATACTGAACCCTTGCACCGCCAAGCATACTTGGAGACGCGCTCATAATGGCAAGGGGTTTTCCGTACAAAGGCAGCACATCTCCTCTTGAGGCCCAGTCAAGCGCGTTTTTGAGCACGGGAGGTATTGAAAAATTATATTCCGGTGTTGAAATCAGTATAGCATCCGCTTCAGATAGTTTTTTCTTAAAAACAGCCACTGCATCCGGCAAGCCCTGTGCTTCCACGTCTTCATTAAAGAAAGGTATATCGGACAGGTCAATAATATCAAGTACGGCATCCTCAGGAAGTAATTTTTGAGCAGCTCTCAATGCTGCTTTATTATATGAGTTACGCCTTAAGCTGCCTGTAAAACCAACTATCTTTATTTTATCCGTCATCAGATCAGCTCCTCATATTACAAATATTCCCAAGTTCTTTCAAAAAAATGTTCATTATTTAAAAACCCCGTCTTAAAAGGGAATCAACCCAGTTAATGTTAACATATATCATGAATCAGTTCATTGTCAAATATTGGCGTATTATATTCTGTTAGTAAATTATCGCCAGATATAAAAACAAGTAATCTTCCTGCTTTAGGAAAATTACTTGTCTTTTAAGTAAACCGGTAGCAACTTCTAAACTATTTTTTGATTTTGAGTAATAAATCTATTTGCCTTGTCTTATGCCAGAAATCATACCAGTGCTTTTTAGTATTCCCAGGTGGTATGATACTGCCGGTTGGGACATTCCCAGCTGGCTCTTAAGCCACAAACACACATTTCACGTTCCGTTAATAACTGAAATATCTTAAGTCTTGTATCATCAAATAATGCTCTAAAATAATCCGATAGATTTTTCATCACGTTTTCACCGCAAAAACTTTCTGCCTCAAATTTCATGAGCTTGGTTGCTAAAATATTTTCGTTTAAGGTGAAGTGCAACATTAACCAAGCTAATTAGCACTGGGACTTCTATAAGTGGGCCTATTACTGCAGCAAAGGCTTGACCGGAATTAATTCCAAACACTGCGATCGAAACAGCAATTGCTAATTCAAAATTGTTGCTTGCCGCAGTAAATGCCAGTGAAACCGATTGTTCGTAGTTAATTCCTGACTTTTTACTAAGAAAAAATGATAGAAAAAACATGATTACAAAGTATATCAGCAAAGGAATCGCAATTCTGACTACTTCCAGGGGAAGGTTGACGATATAGTTGCCCTTTAAAGAAAACATCACTACGATAGTAAACAGCAGAGCCAGCAATGACAGAGGGCCGATCTTGGGCAAAAATTTCTTTTCATACCAATCCCTTCCCTTGCTTGAAATAAGGGTGAATCTAGTCAAAATGCCAGCAAGCAGAGGGATGCCCAGATAAATGGCCACACTCTTAGCTATCTCAGCCATAGAAATGTGTACTTCCATGCTTGTAAGACCAAGCCACCCAGGGAATAAAGTGACAAAAAAGTAAGCATAGGCAGAAAAGAATAATACCTGGAAGATTGAATTCAATGCTACCAAAGCAGCACCATATTCCGAATCCCCACCAGCCAGATAGTTCCAGACAATGACCATTGCAATGCAACGGGCTATCCCAATAACGATCAGACCGACCATATATTCAGGGTAATTTCGCAAGAAAATCACGGACAGGAAAAACATCAGCAGGGGACCAATTATCCAGTTTTGTACCATGGATAAAGACAGCACCTTGGTATTTACAAATACTTTTCCTATCTGTTCATACTTAACCTTAGCCAGGGGGGGATACATCATCACAATAAGGCCAATAGCAATCGGAATATTAGTTGTGTTAACCTGAAATTTCCCCCAAAAGCTTTCAATTTGTGGGTAAAAATAACCTGTTCCTACTCCACTCGCCATTGCTAAAAATATCCACAACGTTAAGTTCCTTTCTAAAAATGACATTCTACGTATTAAAGATTGAGCCATAAATCCACTTCCTTATATTGTTGTTATCTTTTTAAGATCAATGAACCCTTTTGGATCTCATCTCTCAAACGCAAAACTCTATCTTCTATATCTTTTATAGTTCTAATGAAGTAGGCATCGCTCATGCCTGTCGGGTCACCCAAACCCCAATCTTCACGATATTTACATGGCAAAGCCGGACAATTCACGTTGCATCCCATCGTTATTACAACATCTACAGGAGGAATATCAGACAACAACTTCGGTCTCTGATAATGCTCCATGTCAATTCCGTACAGTTCCTTCATTAATCGCACAGCATCAGGATTGATTATTTCCTTTGTTTTTGTTCCGGCTGAAAAGCTATCAAAAACATCTCGTGCAAGGTGTTTGCCAAGCGCTTCGGCAATCTGGCTCCGGCAGGAATTATGAACACAAATAAAAGCTACTTTTGGTTTATATTTTTTCATTAGTTTGCCAGCCTTTTTTTATATTATCAGCAGCACACACTACCGCTGGAACAATCACAACTTGGTTCACGTCCTGTAAGCCAGCCCATAATAACGGCGCTTGCACACCCAACCCCTGCATTGACAAATATTGCATTTACGGGGCAATTAATCGCGCAGCCGCCACACTCCATACATCTATCCTTATCTTTTATCTGGGCTTTTCTATTGTTTATGGAGAACACTCTATGAGGGCAAACCTCCTCACATCTTCCACAACCTATACATTTCTCAATCGAAAGACTCAGGGTTGCAACATTTTTTAAATATCTAGGTCTCATGGTACCCTCCTTATTTTCTTTACAGGCTTTGTATCAACAATAAAACAATGCCTGCCACTGATGAAAGGGAAATC
>CAYUXS010000125.1:2314-4870 GCA_964448915.1 uncultured Peptococcaceae bacterium | reverse complement strand
CATTAAGGACTGGTTCAGGTGCATTCCGGAACCTGCAATGCCAAATATGGGTTTGGGCATAAAGGTGGCATGCAGGCCGTGCCGTTGGGCAATAGTCCTGACCACAAACTTGAAGGTGACAACTTTGTCAGCAATATCTACAGCTTCAGAATATTTAAAATCAATTTCATGCTGGCCGGGTGCCACTTCATGGTGTGAAGCTTCGATCTCAAAACCCATCTGTTGCAATGTCAACACCATATCTCTCCTGGCATCTTCCCCTAAATCCACCGGTGTCAAATCAAAATAACCGGCCCTGTCGTGGGTGATGGTAGTGGGTTCACCATCGGCATCCACATGAAAAAGGAAAAACTCAGCCTCCGGCCCTACATTAAATGTATAACCCATATCCTTTGCTTCTTTAGTAACTTTTTTCAGTATATAACGGGGATCCCCTTCAAATGGCGTACCGTCGGGGTTATAGATATCGCAAATCATCCTGGCTACCGCGCCTTCCCTGGGTTTCCAGGGAAAAATTACAAACGTTGCAGGATCAGGTTTTAAAATCATATCGGATTCTTCAATCCTGGCAAAGCCGTCAATGGAAGAACCGTCAAACATCAACTCCCCATCGAGAGCTTTGTCCAACTGCTCAATAGTTATAGCATTATTTTTAAGTACTCCAAAAATATCTGTAAACTGCAAACGGATAAATTCTACTCCCATTTCTTTGCATAAACTACGAACATCATCTTTGGTCAATTGATTCATTGTAATCCACCTCGCACCTTTCTAAAATAAAAGTAAAAATGAGACTTTACAAGGCAGATTGATGTATTTTCCTGCCCCAGCCTCATTGCTTAAAACTGGTACGTCTTTGTACCGTATTCAATTACTAGCACTAGTATAGCACAAGTTATTATAAAATAAAGTCTTTTTTATTAATTTATAAAATATAACGGAAAGTCAATAATTATATATTTTTGAGTTTATTGGATAAAATTACTGCCTCGGCTACTTGCCGCATGGATATCCTGCTGTCCATACTTTGTTTCTGCAACCTTCTAAAAGCTTCCTCCTCTGTAAGGCCCATTTTTTCCATCAGGATGCCTTTGGCCTGATCAATTATTTTTTTGTTTTCTATTGTCTCCTTTAACTTCTTAATTTCAACTTCCATTTTGGTAATTTTATTGTGATTGGCTAAAGCCAATTCAATCGCAGACAACAACTCAACCTCATGCACAGGCTTATATAACAGGGCGGAAACATTAGCTTCCTTAGCCTTTTGCAGGATGTGCAGGGAACGGATAGATGCAATGGCAATTACCGGCGCAATTTTATCCTCATAAACAATCCTGGCTATCTCAAGGCCTTCAACACTTGCATCCAAGATTACCAAATCAGGATGTCTTAGCCTAATTATTTTTAATGCTTTGATGCCATCTTCGTTAACCCCTATAACTTTATAACCGTTTTTGGCCAGTATTAGTTTTAAGTTTTTTCTCCATAGAGGATCACTATCTACGAGCACAATTACCTGACCCGGCACCAAGCACTCCTCCCTCTAAAGAAGAATATATAAAATGCCCTTGCCAGGCAAAGCCTGTTAGGGCATTTATTCATTTGAGGCAAAACACCTATGAGATTATTATAAACCCGTTATTTAAAATTTACCAATGTTTTATAATCAACCCAGTATTTCATCAACTTCTTCGGAATCTGCATCCATAATGTACTTGATTCCTGATACGCTTTCTGCTTCCCTGGTCAATGATACCAAATCGTCCCTGGTGATGTATTCCAAGGCAAATTTCCGAGCACCGCACATAAACTGGCGAAGGCCTTGGCCGAGGCGCTCAAAATATGAGTATACACCAATAGCCCCCAAAGGCAGGCGTTCAAACTCGGCATCTCCCAGTTTTTCTCTTAATTCACCGGTTGCAATGAAAATCTGGTCCAGGGTCTCTCCGTACTTCTTATAATCAGCCGGCACCTTACCTGCTTTGACAGCCTCACCCACATTTTTACCAACCATAGCTGCTGTAAGAGGTGAACGGGCCATTCCGATACATTTGATGTAAGGAGCACCCAGAGCAAAACCTTTAAACATATGATCCTCTAAAGTAAAACCACCGGCGATAGCTACCGGGGGTACATAAGCTCCCCTGGCGGCAAGACGATCAAGATATTTCACCAGTAATGACTGGATGTAGACGGTAGGCACACCCCACTCGTTCATCATTCGCCAGGGGCTCATTCCGGTACCGCCACCTGCGCCGTCAACGGTAAGTAAATCAAGTTTGGCATCAGAGGCATATTTTACTGCCCTGGCCAGATCCGCAGGACGGTAAGCACCAGTCTTAAGGAACACATACTTTGCACCGGCCTGGCGAAGTTCCTCTACTCTCTTCATAAATGATTCATATTCCACCATACCGATCCTGGAATGGCGCTCGAACTCACTGAAAGCACCTGCTTTATAGGCGGCTTGGACCTTTGGATCTTCCGGGTTGGGCAATACAATATATCCACGGGATTTTAGTTGCAAAGCCCTTTCCAAAGTATTCAATTTTACTT
>CAYUXS010000125.1:0-2304 GCA_964448915.1 uncultured Peptococcaceae bacterium | reverse complement strand
GATATCTTTGGCACCTTGGCCCCACTTCAGTTCGACAGCAGCCACACCCAGCTTTTCAATAGCATATTCCTGGACACCTAAATTGGTATCTTCTACATTAGCCTGTACGGCAATAAATCCTTTTCCATTAAACCAATTCTTAAAGTCCATTACCCTGCTTTCCAAGTTTGGGGAATGTACAACCCTGCCGTTTTTTATTTCTACATTAGGGTCCATAGCACATACGTTTTCACCGATGACAATACCGGCACCGGAAATTGCCGCGCCGGCTGCCAAGTGGCTCCAGTTGTCTGCGGCTACATTGGTGGAACCCATAGCTGCAACCACTACAGGAAAATCCAATTTTATCTGTCCCTTGGAGCCAACTGCTGTTGAAATATCCACAGCAGGGAAAATAGCCTTTTCGGGATTGGCCTCAATGCCTACTGCTCCAACCGCAGTACCCATAATACTAAAATGAGAATAGTCTACCGGATAATCCTTTTCAGCGGCAGCGGTTATTTTACCGAAAGGAGCCGGGTAAAGGGCCTCCTTCATACGAACTGCTGATTTACCTATTTCACACATTCCCATACAACCATCCAAACAAGTAGCGCACATACCGCTAAAAGGGCAGACACTGCTGCTGGTACGAGATCTTGTCAAAGTTGCTGCAGTAGCATTAATACCTCTACTAAAAGACATATATTAAATCCCTCCAAAAAAAATTTTTTATTATTCCATAACAAAAAGTAGCACCCTGGTAAGTTTCCAAGGCTGTTTGACTAACTGGTTAGAACCTGCCGGTGTCATAACTAATACTTGGTAAGGTATTCATCAATTTCCCACCGGTGTACGGTTGAATAATACCTATCCAACTCATCCTGCTTTAAAGTAATAAAGCTGTTGTAAATTCTTTCACCCAAAGCATTTTTAACAACCTGGTCTTGAGTCAGGGCTGTCAACGCCGCTTCCAGGCTTCTTGGCAAACCAATCTTCCTGGTCAGTTCTCTTGTGATCCGGTTATCCATGTTCATTTCACCCAAAGGCAACGGCAGGGATAAATCTTTCTCTATACCGTCAAGGCCTGCTGACAAACAAGCAGCCAGCACCAAATAAGGGTTGCTTGAAGGATCCGGGCTCCTGAGCATAATCCTGGCCCCTTCGCCCCTTTCTCCCGGCACCCTGATCATAGTATTGCGGTTATGACGGGACCAAGCCGCCATAAATGGAGCAGATTGGCCTGAAACCAAACGTTTGTAACTATTTACTACCGGGTTGGCCAATGCGGTAATAGCCTGGGCATGTTCCAAAATGCCGGCAATGTATTGTTGAGCCGTTGCACCCAAGCCGTACTCATTTTCAGTTTTGTTAAAAAGGTTTCTTCCCTCCTTAAATAAAGCCAGGTGGAGGCTAAGCCCTGAGCCGTTTTGCCCATCCAGTGGTTTGGGCATAAAAGAGGCATGAAGGCCATGTCTTTGGGCAATAGTTCTGACAACAAACTTAAAGGTGGTAATATTATCCGCCATAGCCAAAGCAGAGTCAGCTTTTAAAAGTATTGCATGCTGCCCGGGGCCAATATCATGAAAAGAGGTGGAGACGTCAAAACCCATTTCCTGCAAAGTTAATACCATGTCCCTGCGCGCATTTTCACCCCGGTCCACCGGAGTCAGGTCACAATACCCCGCCACATCATGAGTCCTGATAATTGGGAGGCCTTGTTCATCCACATGAAAAAGATAAAATTCAATTTCTGCTGCTATTTTTAGCTCGAAACCTAATTCAGAGTATTGCTTAAGCACTTTTTCAAGCGCCACCCTGGGACAGCCGTCAAAAGGCTTGCCGTCCGGCTGCATGCTGTTGCAGATAAGCCTTGCTACCGCACCTTCCCTGGGCCTCCAAGGGAAAACTACAAATGTTGAAGGATCCGGTACCAAGAAAATATCTGATTCCCTGTTCATAACAAATCCTTCAATTGCAGAACTATCAAACATAATCAGGCCTTCCAATGCAGACTGCAATTCCTCCACAGTTACCGCAATATTTTTCAGAAAACCCTGCACGCTGGTAAACTGCAGTCTAAGAAATTTGACATTCTGCTCTTCAACCAGCTCCAAAATGTCTTCTTTTCTAAAGGTCTTCATTTACTCCCCTCCTTTTAGTAAAAGTATGTATAAAATAAAAAAAGCCCTGCGCAGGCCTTCTTATGAAAGCCTGGCAGGACATCATTGCCCTATTAATACCCTTATTATTATATCATCAATTAAAACAAAATCAATCCTAAAAACACATGAATATTGTATACAAAAAATAATTCAATATCAT
>CAYUXS010000124.1:0-4894 GCA_964448915.1 uncultured Peptococcaceae bacterium | reverse complement strand
TCGCGTATATTTATAAATTCCAAGGATACCAGTGATTTTTCCCTGGCTCTTTTAATAATACTGTGATCAAAAGGCCCTGAAAACATTTCCGGGAAAAGAGTAAGTATGTCGATCTGCAACAAATTAAACCCCCGCCTTTGAAACCTTGCATTTTTTCTTCAAATTGCCAAAGACCTAATACTCCTGCATAGGCGAAATAATCATTTTACCGCCTTTTATATCTATCTCTTTGACTACTTCTTTAATTGCCGGTACCAAAAGGGGTTTTTGCTCCTTCTTTTCCTTGTCGGTTACCACGTATACGTCATTGGCCCCAGTCTGCAGCACATCTTCCACCAACCCAATAAAATCCCCATCTTCTGAATACACTTCAAGCCCAATAATGTCAAAAATATAAAAACTGCCCTCCGGCAAGGGCATAAGTTCATCTTTGCTTATTTTAACCAGAGAGCCCTTAAGTGTTTCTGCCATGGTCATGTCAGCCACCTGATCAAACTTCACCACTATATACTTTTGGTGCTCTTTAACCTGGCTGACAGTATACTCCCTTATATGGCCGTCATTTTCCAAGGTCATTTTGTCCATATTAAGAAAACGATCAGGAAAATCCGTTAATGGGAAAATTTTAACCATCCCACGGTTACCGTATGTGCCTATAATTTTCCCAATAACAATGTCCTTTCCGGCCATAACCCTTAAGGAAGCCCTCCTTGCCTTATTTCAACAACCTTGTCATCCTGTAATACCACTTCGACATTCATTATTTTAGACCAGGTGTCTCCTACCTTAAGCTCAACAAAACTCTCCAAACGGCCGTGTATAATCTCTTGCCCCTCAACCAGGCTGCCAATTTCTTTCAATTTTTGGACCAGTTGGCTTTTAGCTTCTGTTAATTTTTGCCGCTCGCCATCTATAAATTTCAACCCCCCACCCGGCAACTGGGGATTGTTTTTTTCCAACTTTAAAACATTATTGAATTGTAAATTCAACTGCTCCAAGCGGCTTTCCACACCAGCCAGCCTTCCTTGCACTTCAGCCGCCAATGCTTTTTTGTAATCGTCAGTCACCTTAACTTTTATTATAACCGGCCGGGTAATTGTAATAGATTCCATATGCTCACCCTATCTTAGTTAGTCCAGGCTGGAAGCATGGCCGCTATCAACCGGCCCTGCTATCCAGCCTGATTTCCCAATAATTAAACAATCTCCACAACTACTTTTTTATTTATCTTGGTAGCTGCGGCTTTTACTACTGTACGCATTGCCCTGGCAATCCTACCTTGCTTTCCAATCACTTTACCCATATCCTCAGGATCTACCCTTAATTCAATAATACATGATTTTTCTTTCTCAATCATATTAACAGTGACCTTATCGGGATTATCGACCAAGGATTTTGCTATAAGTTCCACTAACTCTTTCATGGGATTAAAACCCCCTAAACCTCAAGACAATTAAAGCTCTCTCTTAATTGTCCCGGGCGGTATCGATATGTTTTAAATTAATCATGATTCTACTGTTCTTCCCCAGCAATTTCAGGTTTATTAATAACACCGGCTTTTTTCAACAAAGCCCGCACAGTATCAGTGGCTTGTGCACCTTTTTTCAGCCAATCAGCAGCTTTTTCATGATCAACTTTAATGACGGATGGTTCTTTCATCGGATCATAATAGCCAATTTCTTCAATAAAGCGGCCGTCCCTTGGCGAACGGGAATCCGCTACGACAATACGGTAAAAAGGTCTTTTCTTTGCACCCATTCTCTTTAATCTGATTTTAACTGCCATTTCCCATCACCTCCTTAACCTGCTACCGGCTGCCGGCCAGTAGCTGCCGGCTCTATATGTTAAAAATTTTATTTTAGGTTCATAAACGGGTTTGGCACTTTTCCGCCTTTTTTCATAGTCTTTTCGATATTGCTAAATTGTTTCATCATCTTCTTGGTCTGTTCAAACTGCTTGAGCAGGCGGTTGACATCCTGGACTTTTGTCCCGCTTCCCATAGCAATCCGCTTGCGCCTGCTGCCGTTTATTTCATGGGGGTGCTCTCTTTCCCAGGCTGTCATTGACTTGATTATTGCCTCCACATGAACCAACTCTTTATCATCTATATCACCAATCTGTTTTAAAGACTTGGCACTTCCCAGGCCCGGGATCATACCCAAAATCTGCTGGATCGGGCCAAGCTTCTTAACCTCCTGGATCTGCTGGAGGAAATCTTCCAGGGTAAACTCCATGTTGCGGATCCTCTTATTTAATTTTTCCACCTGCTCGGCGTCAAAATTAGCTTGGGCTTTCTCAATCAGCGTCATTATATCGCCCATGCCCAAAATCCTGTCCGCCATCCTGTCAGGGTGGAAAGGTTCCAGGGCGTCCAACTTTTCACCCATACCGGCGAATTTAATCGGGCATCCGGTAACCGCCTTCACTGATAAAGCTGCCCCGCCCCTGGTATCCCCGTCAAGTTTAGTGAGAATTACCCCATCCAAACCTAGGGCTGCATTAAAAGACCCCGCCACATCGACCGCCACCTGGCCGGTCATAGAGTCTACCACCAGCAATATTTCATGAGGGCGCACGGCATTTTTTATTGCCTCCAATTCTGACATCAATTCTTCATCTATGTGTAAACGCCCGGCGGTATCTATTATGACTATATCCCTGGCCGCGGTAACGGCATGCTCCTTGGCTGCCCTGGCAATATCCACCGGGTTGGTGCCTTCCCCCATAGTGAAAACCGGTATATCCAATTGTTCGCTAAGAACCTGCAATTGCTTTATGGCAGCCGGGCGGTATACATCCGCAGCTACCAGCAAAGGCCTGCGTCCTTGCTTTTTCATTAAATTGGCCAACTTGGCGGCGCTGGTTGTTTTACCTGCCCCGTGAAGCCCTACCAACATAATTACGGTAGGCGGCTTTGTAGCGATATTTATCTTGCTCTGGGTGCCTCCCATCAGGGAAGCCAATTCATCATGAACTATTTTAATGACCTGCTGGCCGGGTGTTAAACTGGTTAAAACGTCCTGTCCAACAGCCCTTTCCTTAACCTTGGACTGGAATTCTTTTACGACTTTAAAGTTTACATCAGCATCAAGCAGTGCGCGCCTGACCTCTTTTAAGGCGGTATCAACGTCCGCCTCGGTCAGCCGCCCCTTGCCTTTTAGCTTACGAAAAGTTTCCTGGAGTTTTTCCGCCAAACCTGAAAAAACCATGTCCCCACCCCCTGTTTTAACCTTCCTGTATGACTCGGGACAGAATCTCTTTTGCTTTATCGATATCCGGGCCGCTACAATTTTCCAGGTACTTTAAGGCTTTAGATAATTGTTTTCTTTGGTTTAATGAATTTTTGACCAAACCCAGTTTTTCCTCAAAACGATATAGGGACTGCTCGGATCTTTTGATAATATCATGCACGGACTGCCTGCTCACTGCAAATTGCTCAGCTATTTCCGCCAGGGAATAGTCATTGCCATAATAAAGCTCAATCATTTTTCCCTGCCTTTCAGTAAGCAGTTGCCCGTAATAATCATAAAGCAAGTTAATTTGATTTAACTTCTTCATATAAGCATCCCCCGGGAATGACAAGTAAAAACACTTGACAAAATGATTTTAATAAAAACCCATACCAATGTCAAGAGGGGCCGCCCTGTGCCGTTATAATAACGGCTTTGGACAACCCCTCTTTTTTCCAACCATCAGGCCAATAAGCCAAATATTATTTTGTTACGATATTCACCAGTTTCCCCGGTACCGTGATTACCTTGACTACTTCCAAGCCCTTAATCAATTCTTGAATATTGGCACGGGACAGGACATTTTCCTTCAATTCTTCAGGGGACAAGCCGGCGGGGACCAGTATCCTGTCTTTAATCTTGCCTTTTATCTGGACTACAATTTCTACTTCATCTTCAATTATGGCTCCCCGGTTATATTGCGGCCAAGGCTGGTCGTGAATACTGCCGCTGCGCCCTATCATGCTCCAAAGTTCTTCCGTTATATGAGGAGCAAATGGTGCCATCATCAGCAATAAGGCTTCCACCGCTTCATTTAACACATCGTTATTGATGTCGGTTTCCGGGATTTCTTTGTATTGATACATTCCATTAACCATTTCCATAATAGCGCTTAGAGCGGTATTGAAGTTAAAGCGGGTTCCGATATCATCGGTAACTCTTTTAATTGTTATATGAGTCAACCGGTGCATCTCACGGTTGGCCCCAACCAATTTGCCGGTTTCCGGTTTTTTACCGCCCTTCAGCTTGCCTGCCAAAGGCACAACCAACCGCCAAACACGGTTTAGGAAGCGGAAACACCCTTCGACGCCTTGGTCACTCCACTCCAAATCCCGTTCCGGTGGCGCTGCAAATAGTATAAAAAGCCTGGCAGTATCCGCCCCATACTTGGATACTATATCCTCGGGGCTGACCACATTCCCCTTGGATTTTGACATTTTAGCCCCGTCTTTTAAAACCATCCCCTGGGTCAACAGGTTGGTAAACGGTTCGGGATGAGAAACTAAATTGATATCGTATAAAAACTTGGTAAAGAACCTGGAATACAGCAAGTGCAAAATAGCATGCTCCACCCCGCCAATATACTGATCTACTGGAAGCCAATACTTGACCTGCTGTTCGTCCCAAACCCGCTCGGTATTCCTGGGGCTGGTATAGCGGTAATAATAAAAGGAGGAGCAGACAAATGTATCCATTGTGTCGGTTTCCCTTTTGGCTTCCCCACCACATGAGGGGCAGACAGTATTGACAAATTCAGGGCAGTCCGCCAAAGGTGACTGGCCGGTTGGCTTGAATTTAACATTCATAGGCAGCTCTACCGGAAGATCTTCTTCAGGTACCGGTACCGTACCGCATTTATCACAGATTATTATTGGGATAGGAGC
>CAYUXS010000123.1:1882-4915 GCA_964448915.1 uncultured Peptococcaceae bacterium | reverse complement strand
AAAGCCGGTAAACACATCTTTTTCTGAGAATAAAACAGTTTAAATTATCAAATAGATTAAAAAGCCAAGCTCAAGCTGTGATTAACGAAAAAAACGTTAGCCACAGCTTTTTTGATGCCCTGCTTTTTTTGGTAAACAATAACACTGCCAAACACCGCACAATTGGTCACACATCATCCTATACGGCGTATAAATAATTTATAGCCAGGGGGGATGAACACATTGAGAATAAATATCAGGCCCAGCAATCACCCGGCAACTGTAAAAAGGAGCCCATATAAAACCGGTAAAATTGAATATAGAAGCCAACTACAGTTTAATCGTGCCCTTGATAAAAATGCATCTCGTCAGAGAAGCTACAATAAAACCGCAATCGACGATATTTTCCTGGAACTTAATTCACTGGTTGGCTTAACTAAAATTAAACAGTTGATACATGAAATCTATGCCTATGTGGAAATTCAACGAAAACGAAAAATCGAAGCTCTTAATAATGACAACACTGTCCTGCACATGATTTTCAAGGGCAACCCGGGCACCGGCAAAACAACAGTAGCCCGGATACTGGGAAAGCTCTTTAAGGAAATGGGGGTTTTGGAAAAAGGGCACGTATTGGAAATTGAAAGGGCAGACCTGGTGGGGGAATATATAGGCCATACTGCTCAAAGGACAAGAGAGCATATTAAGAAATCCCTGGGTGGAGTATTATTTATCGATGAAGCATACTCTTTGGCCAGGGGCGGTGAAAAGGATTTCGGAAAAGAAGCCATAGATTGCTTATGTAAAGGCATGGAGGACCACCGTGATAACCTGGTATTAATCCTGGCAGGATACAATGATGAAATGGATTGGTTCCTGCAAACAAACCCCGGCCTGCGTTCCAGGTTCCCTATCCAGTTGTGTTTCCCGGATTATTCTACTAAAGAATTACTTGAAATTGCTGATATGATGCTTCAAAAAAGGCAATACATATTATCAACTGCCGCCAGAGAAGAACTCCGGCAAATTATAGAAGCCAAATCCAAAAACATACATAACGGCAATGCCCGCCTGGTAAGAAATATTATAGAACGCTGTATTAGAAGGCAGGCCGTCAGGTTAATTGACCAAAAACATATCTCCAGAGAAGACTTAATGACAATAAACAGGGAGGATATGCTTTTAGTGCGTGATGACCTTTAAAAATAAGGCAAAATAATGTAATATTATCTGGATAAATGTACTTGTAAGGCAGGTGCATCAGTCATACTAAATATTGAAAAACTGGATGATCTGGCATACGAGATTGATGAAGAGATTGCCGGCATAACACGGCAAATTGAAAAAAACGCATTATATAACCACAAAAAAATATTGAATCAATTTATCCGTTCAGGAATAACCGACTATCACCTTAAAGGTTCGACAGGCTATGGCTATAATGACTCGGCCCGGGATAAACTGGAAGAAATATATGCCGGGGTATTTGGCGCCCAAAAAGCCCTGGTCAGGAGCCAAATAGTCAGCGGGACCCACGCAATAGCACTATGCCTATATGGAGTACTTAGGCCGGGAGATGAACTGTTATCAGTGGTCGGCCTGCCATATGATTCACTCCACAGCATGATCGGTATTAACAGCAATGAGCCGGGGTCATTAAAAGAATTCGGGATAAATTACCGCCAGGTAGATCTTAAAAACGGGCAACTCGACTATAACAGTATAAAAAAAGCAATTAATAAACGGACCAAAGTCGCCTATATCCAGAGATCCCGTGGATATTCCCTGCGGCCTTCAATAAATATCGATAACCTGACTTTGCTGATAAATTTCTTAAGGGAAACCAAAAAAGACCTGATAATTTTTGTTGATAATTGTTATGGGGAGTTTGTGGAGTCTAAAGAGCCAATTGAGGCGGGCGCAGATTTGATAGCCGGTTCGCTGATCAAAAACCCTGGGGGCGGTTTGGCACCTTCCGGGGGTTATATTGCCGGCAGGGAAGATTTGGTGGAAATGGCGGCAGCCAGGTGGACAGCACCGGGTGTAGGCTCGGAAATCGGACCGTCACCTGATTAGATAAGGCTTTTATATCAAGGACTCTTCCTGGCACCGCGTATCGTAGCAGAGTCACTGCATGGAGCAGTATTTGCCGCCAGGCTTTTTGAAAAGCTGGGCTATAAAACATTTCCCGCATACGATGAATACAGAACTGACATAATTCAAACGATTTTGTTGGGCTCCGAACAAAAATTGATCAACTTTTGCAAAGGAATCCAAAGCGCTTCTCCGGTAGACTCAGGAGCAAGCCCGGTACCTGACGACATGCCCGGCTATGACAACAAAGTTATTATGGCTGCCGGTTGTTTTATACAAGGCGCATCAATTGAGTTAAGCGCAGATGCACCAATGCGTGAACCATACGCTGTCTATCTTCAAGGGGGAATGTCCAGGCATTATACCAGGCTGGCAGTACTGAATGCAGCACTTCATATACAGGATGAGATATAAGCTGACCCGTGCGATAGGGAAAGCATTTCATTTGGAATTTCTTAGGAAGGTTGCCGGAAAAAGGGGTGGCTGAAAACAGCCACCCCTTACATTTATTTTTTATGACCCACAAGGAATTCCAAGTTTATAAGCTGGAAACTGGTAGCTTGCAGCTGACCTCAAGGAATATCCTCTAAGTCTAATATCTTCTCATTAACCCAATTACTTTACCCAACAATGTCACATCATCGGTTATAATAGGTTCCATAGCCCGGTTTTCAGGCTGTAACCTGATATAAGAATCTTCCTTGTAGAATCTCTTGACTGTTGCCTCATCGCCGATCATGGCTACTACAATATCCCCATTTTCAGCATTGGGCTGCTGTCTAACAATCACCAGATCATCCTCATAAATACCGGCTTCAATCATACTGTCTCCACGGACCTTTAACATAAAAAAATCACCTTCACCAAAATAAGAAGAAGGCAAGGGCAGGGAATAGTCGTAGTTCTCAACAGCAAATACCGGCTGGCCGGCAACAACCCTTCCCAAAACAGGAACAACCT
>CAYUXS010000123.1:0-1872 GCA_964448915.1 uncultured Peptococcaceae bacterium | reverse complement strand
TTAAATACCCGTTCAGTACCGGTAACCTCCATAGCCCTGGGTTTTGCCGGATCTCTTCTGAGGTAACCTTTTGCTTCCAGCCTTCGTAAATAACCATGGACAGTTGAACTTGATTTTAAACCGACAGCTTGGCCAATTTCCCTGACAGAAGGGGGATATCCTTTGATATTTACATTTTTCCGGATAAATTCTATAATAGCTCTTTCCCTGGCTGTCAAATCATACATATCGGCACCAGCCTTTCCCATTTACTATGGTTATTATAACATAAAAAGACAGCCATACAAAACATTTGTTCTGATTTAAATATTATTTCCCGGCAACTGCCATGTATACTAAATACAATGCGCATGCACGTTGAAAATGGAAACGGGATGTGAAAAAATGATTAGCAATTACAATAAAAAGCAATGAAAAAATAAAACAATCAATATTACTTAAATATTCTAATATTTTTAAGCAATAAGGTATAATTTAATGAAGGTTTATTTTATTTTAACACCCGGAGGTGTTAATAATTAAAACTATACATACAAGTACAATTATCGATAGTGTTGCCAAGTTGTGCATGGAAGCCAATTATCACCTTGGCAGCGATGTTATCCAGGCTTTAAGAAACGGCCTGAAAAATGAATCATCCCCCATTGGGCGCAATATTCTTAACCAGGTTTTAAAAAATGCCGACATCGCTTCCGGCAATTTGGTGCCAATGTGCCAGGACACCGGCACTGCAGTTGTATTTATAAAACTTGGACAAGATGTCAGGATTGAAGGCGGAAGCTTATATGACGCCATAAATGATGGGGTCAGAAAAGGATATAAAGAAGGTTATTTACGCAAATCCATGGTAGGGCACCCTCTGGAAAGAATAAACACCGGTGATAATACCCCGGCAATTATTCACCTTCAACTTGTCCAGGGGGACAAGTTGGAAATAATTGTTGCCCCCAAAGGCGGGGGCAGTGAAAATATGAGTGCTGTTAAAATGCTGAAGCCTGCCGACGGTATTATAGGAATTAAAAATTTTGTTATTGAAACAGTTGCAAACGCAGGGCCTAATCCTTGCCCCCCTATAATTGTAGGAATTGGTATTGGAGGGAACCTTGAAAAATGTGCTCTTTTGGCCAAGGAAGCAGGGAAGCCCAGTAAATTACCCGATATTGCCAAATTGGAACAAGAGCTGCTGGCGGAAATAAATTCCTTGGGGATTGGCCCTCAAGGCCTTGGAGGCAATACCACCGCTTTGGCGGTACATATTGAGATTTTTCCCTGCCACATTGCCAGCCTTCCGGTGGCAGTGAATATTAACTGCCATGCCGCAAGGCACAAGGCAATAACTTTATAAACAATAAACAGAGGTGCTATTATGCCGGATATAAAACTGATAACACCCCTGGATGACACAACTGTTGAAAAATTGAGAATTGGGCAAACAGTATTAATTAGCGGGTTACTATATACTGCCAGGGATGCGGCACATAAAAGACTCATAGATCTTTTGAATAACGGCATGCCTTTACCCATTAGCTTAAAAGGCCAGGTTATCTATTATGTTGGCCCAAGTCCCGCCAAACCGGGACAGGTCATCGGTTCTGCCGGGCCTACCACCTCGGGCCGGATGGATCAATATACGCCCAAGCTTCTTTCCCTGGGACTGAAGGGCATGATCGGCAAAGGCAAAAGATCGCCTGAAGTTATTGAAGCTATGAAAAAATATAAAGCGGTTTATTTTGCTGCAGTTGGAGGCGCCGCCGCCCTAATCTCCCGGCACATAAAAAAAAGCCGGGTAATCGCCTATCCTGAACTTGGCCCGGAAGCCATACATGAACTGTATGTGGAAGACTTCCCGGTTATAGTGGCCAACGATATATT
>CAYUXS010000122.1:0-4916 GCA_964448915.1 uncultured Peptococcaceae bacterium | reverse complement strand
ATGCACCGTTTAAGGAAAGCTCCCCAATATAGGCATAACGGCTGCATGCCACCGGATCCAATTGCCCTGTAGCGGCAAGGATGCCAACAGCTATTGCCAGATCATACATTGAGCCCTCCTTTTTTATATCTGCCGGTGCCAGGTTAACTGTTATCCTCTTGATTGGGAATTCAAACCCGGAATTCCTGATGGCAGATCGGACTCTTTCCCTTGATTCTTTAACTGAAACATCGGCAAGGCCCACCAGGTCAAACGCAGGTAAGCCGTTGGCAACATCGACCTCAACTTTAACCAGTTTTCCGTCCAAGCCGTGAAGGGCAGTGCTGTTAATTATAGATAACACATTATTAACCTCGTTATTTAATTGCCGGGATTTTAAATGGCAAGAAAAATATTTCTACATTTTGCCAACAGCACTTGCAGGAAAATCATTAAAAAGCCTGAAAGGCTTTATAATAGTGCTATCAGGCCATTAGAGCAGTATAAGAGGCGTTTATTTTCGGTCAGAGCAATATTTATTAAATAAGGTTAAAATGCATTGGGTATATGTTCAATCTTTTAATACTACCGTCATTATTCATTGTTACTGCCATTACATCAAAGCGCACCGGCATTTCCCACATGTTATGGATTGATTGGTAAAGCATGGCCAACTGCTTTATTTTTTGCTGTTTTTTAACGGTGATGCTTTCTTGGGGGGTCTTTGTGAAATTGCCGGCTATAGACCTCACTTCGATAAAAACAAGGTAATTGCGGTGTTTTGCAATGATATCCAATTCACCCATTTGGCAGCGAAAGTTTCGTTGAATAACCTTATAACCCAAACGGCCAAGGTATTTTACTGCTGCGTCCTCCCCGGTTTTACCCAGGGCAATTTTTGAATTAGCCATAAAAACTCCTTAACAGGATTTACTATGGGAAATTCTAGAAAATGTTTACATTTCCTGCCTGGCATACTTTTGGTTTAGAACCGGGGATTAATCCCGGCAAATTCGTCACCTGATGACAGAAAGCTTTATTTTTCGTAATTCTTCACATTGCTTATAAGCTTTGCCTCTTATATAATTTTGATTAATCAATTATTTTGGGGGCAAAATGGTTAAACAGGGCAAATGGCGGATTATACCTACTGATCCGGCCTTAATTTATATTTTTAAAAAAGAACTGAATATATCACCTATACTGGCAAAGCTTTTGATTAACAGGGGAATATCCACTGTAGATGAGGCCCGGCTTTTTTTGGAGGGCGGGCTTAGTGAAATGCACGACCCGTTTTTGATGACTGATATGGGCAAGGCTGTCACCAGGATAAGAAAAGCCTTGGAAAACCGGGAAAAAATATTGGTTTACGGGGATTATGACGCTGACGGTACTACGGCTACGGCTTTGCTAGTGAAAGTTTTTACTAGCCTGGGCGCACAGGTGGGCTATTATATTCCTGATCGCCTGGATGAGGGCTACGGGCTTCACTGGGAAAATATAAGCTGGGCCGCCGGTGAAGGATACAGCCTTGTGGTTACGGTTGACTGCGGCGTATGTGCTTTGGATGTAATTGCCCGGAACAATTTGGAGAACGGGCCGGACATTATTGTTACCGATCATCATGAGCCTTTAGAGCAGTTGCCTGACGCTGTTGCAGTTCTAAACCCCAAGAGGGCTGACTGCCAATATCCTTTTAAAGAACTGGCCGGTGTTGGAGTGGCCCTTAAGTTGGCCCAAGCCCTCTTTATTGATTGCGGCAAAAGTAAGGACAGCTGGCATAGGTACCTGGATTTAGCCTGCCTGGGCACTGTTGCGGATATAGTGCCCCTTCATGATGAAAACAGGATTATTGTAAAATACGGGCTGCCAATATTGGCCAATACCGGCAGCCCAGGCCTGAAGGCTTTAATGAAAGTATCAGGGATATCGCCCGACCGGCTGGAAACCAAGGAGATCGGGTTTGCCCTGGCGCCAAGAATAAATGCCGCCGGCAGGGTTGGGGATGCTTCTAAATCAGTTAAACTGTTGATTACCGAGGATGAGCAGGAAGCTTTGGAATTGGCATCTTTATTGCACCGGAATAACCAGGAAAGGCAGAGAATTGAAAGCCTGGTTTTAGCCGAGGCTATGGGTATGCTGGATGCGGAGCCTGATTTGGCCGGCCGGCATGTTATTGTACTGGCTTCCGAAGCTTGGCATTCAGGTGTGGTGGGGATAGTAGCTTCCCGTTTGGCGGACAGGTATTACCACCCGGTAATTTTAATAGCCATTGAAGACGGGGAAGGAAAGGGCTCAGGCCGCAGTATACCAGGTTTTCACCTTTATGAAGCGGTTAGCCATTGCCGGGAGTTGCTGGTTGAATTTGGCGGGCATGCCCAGGCAGTGGGGTTAACAATACCTGCAGACAAGGTTGATTTGTTTCGCAATGCTTTAAATAGCTATGTAGAAAAAAATATTAGTAAGGATATCTTTATTCCAGGCATTAATTTCGATGCTGAAGTATCTTTAACTGATATCAATGAAATGCTGGTACAGGAGATCGGGCAACTGGCACCTTTTGGACATTGCAATCCGGATCCGCTTTTAGTCTGCCCGGAAGCAAAATTGCTTTTTTGCCGGGAGATAGGCAAAAATGGCGACCACCTGAAAATGCTTGTCCGGGAAAACGGGTCAACAATGGACGGTATAGGCTTTGGGATGGCTTCATGTTTAGATGAAGTGGCTGCCGCTTCAGAGGTGGACGTGGCTTTTTCACCTTCGATAAATGAGTGGCAGGGCAGGCGCAGCCTCCAGTTGATGGTCAAGGATATTAGGCCGTCAGGGGATGGTTTTAAAACTGAAATTTTACAGTTTCCGGACTACGCCTATTTAACAACTGTACCCGGTTTTAATGAAGCTGAAAACTCCCTGGCTGTTTTGGGCCCCCTTGCATTTTTCCCGGAATGGGCGGTGGCTGTTTTGCATGGGTACAGCCGGTGCTCCGGTAATTTTAAATATCCCGGGGACTATTTGAAGAATTACCCGGTTGAAGTATTAAATGAGGAAAAACAGGATAACAGCCGGCTGCATATGCTGGAGAAGCAAGAAATTTCCTATAAATGGCCGTACCTAAAATACTTGTTTAACAAGTATAAAGGCGGCGGGCTGGTTTTAGTAGACTCGGCGGCAAAGGCTGTTGAAACCGCAGCTTTTTTAAACCGTTCCGGGATTCCATCCGGCTTTATACATACAGGCAGCAGCCAAGATACAATCAAAGAATTAAAAGAATGGTTTTTAGCCGGGGATGCCGTGTTGGTTGCTACCTATATGACCTGGAATCAACTTGGGCTTTTCCCTAACAGGGTGGTTTTGCTGGATCCTCCCTACAACACAGGATCATTGGATATATTAAAGGGTAGTGAGGTAGAATGCACCGGGTTGTATGGAAACATTGAGCTTGAAGTTAATATGGACATACTGGAATCCCTGGCCTGCGGGCGGGAAATGCTGGGCAGGCTGTATAACCTGTTTAGAAACCAGGCAAATGGAATTATAGTACCGGAAAAAATGATTGAGTTGCTTCACCAGGTGGGTTTATCCCGGGCAGGTATACATACATTGGCTTATGGATTGGCTGTTTTTGCGGATCTTGGTTTAATTAGCTTGAATTTACAAGGTAATTCATATTATATAGAGTATAATGCTGTAAAAGACAAAAAAGATTTAAATGATTCCCCGGTTTTTTGCGCGGCCCGGGATATTTCAAAAGTTATAGAAAAATGGTGGAATTTTATCAAAGGCTAGGAAGATGGTTATGACTTTGGACGATGTTATTGCAAAACTAAACACCTATAACCCTACGGCTGATATAGAATTGTTGCGCTCTGCCTATAATTTTGCCGAGCAGGCGCACAAAGGCCAGAAGCGTATTTCAGGGGATGACTTTATTACCCATCCTCTTTCTGTTGCCATGATTTTGGCCGAGTTGGAGATGGATCTGGAAACACTGTTGGCCGGGTTGCTTCATGATGTGGTTGAGGATACTGAGGTAACAATAGAGCAACTGGGGAGTTTGTTTGGCAAAGAAGTAGCCCAATTGGTAGACGGTGTTACCAAGCTGGGTAAGTTTGAATTTAAATCCAAAGTAGAGCATCAAGCGGAAAACCTTCGTAAAATGTTGTTGGCTATGGCCAAGGATATTAGGGTAATACTGATAAAATTAGCTGACCGCCTTCATAACATGCGCACCCTGGATGCCTGTTCGGAAGAAAAAAGGAAAGAGATTTCCAAGGAAACACTTGAAATATATGCTCCCTTGGCAAACAGGCTTGGTATTTACCATCTTAAATGGGAGTTGGAAGACCTGTCTTTCCGGCATATGGAACCTGAAAAATATTATGAATTGGCTGAACGCATTGCAAAAACCAGGGTTAAAAGGGAAGAATATATCGCCAATGTCATCAAGATTCTGAAAGAGAAGCTTGATTCAATGGGTATTGAAGCAGATATCAAAGGCCGGCCAAAGCACCTGTACAGCATATATGAAAAAATGCAGGAGCAGCAAAAGGATCTAAGCGAGATTTATGATGTCATGGCTGTCAGGATCATAGTAAATACCGTTAAAGATTGTTATGCTTCCCTGGGTACCGTTCATACTTTATGGATTCCAATACCCGGCAGGTTTAAAGACTACATCGCCATGCCTAAAACGAATATGTACCAGTCACTCCATACTTCAGTGATTGGGCCCCAGGTGGAACCCCTGGAAATCCAAATACGTACCCATGAAATGCACCGTACCGCAGAGTTTGGTATCGCCGCCCATTGGAGGTATAAAGAAGGGGTAAAAGAGGACAAGGACCTGGATACAAAACTGGCCTGGCTGCGCCAGCTGCTGGAATGGCAGCATGATTTAAGGGATGCCAAAGAGTTTATGGAAACCCTTAAGGTGGACC
>CAYUXS010000121.1:1380-4997 GCA_964448915.1 uncultured Peptococcaceae bacterium | reverse complement strand
GATCAACGGATGGAAATATCTTTAGAGGAAGCAAGAGCCAAAGACCCCAGGTATGAGATTGGGGATATTGTTGAAGATGAAGTAACTCCGAAGGATTTTGGGCGGATCGCTGCGCAGACTGCCAAGCAGGTTGTTGTCCAGCGTATCCGGGAAGCTGAAAGAGACATTATTTATGAGGAATTTTCCAGCCGCGAAGAAGATATCGTTACCGGTGTGGTCCAACGGGTGGAACAAAAAAATGTCTATATTGAATTGGGAAAAGCGGAAGCTATTTTAACCCCGTCGGAGCAAATGCCCGGAGAAGAATATCATCAAGGAAGCAGGATCAAGGCATATATTGTTGAGGTTAAAAAGACTAATAAAGCACCTCAAATTATTGTCTCCAGGACCCACCCCGGATTGTTAAAAAGGCTGTTTGAGTTGGAGGTCCCAGAACTCCAAGAAGGTGTCGTCGAGTTAATGGCGATAGCCAGAGAAGCCGGCCAACGCTCCAAAATAGCGGTATACTCAAAGGATGAAAATATTGATCCGGTTGGAGCATGTGTGGGCCCTAAAGGTATGAGGGTCCAAAATATTGTCAATGAGCTTAACGGTGAGAAAATAGATATTATTAAATGGAATCCTGATCCTTCCAAATTTGTGGCCTCTTCTCTCAGCCCGGCCAAGGTAGTGGCAGTTGAAGTGTGGGAGGAGGAGAAGATAGCCAGGGTAATCGTACCTGACTACCAGCTGTCATTGGCTATAGGCAAAGAAGGGCAAAACGCCAGGTTGGCAGCTAAACTTACAAATTGGAAAATCGATATAAAGAGTGAATCACAAATGGAAGAAATCTACCGGCAGGAAGGCTATGAGGATATTGATATTGTTGAAGAACAAAATGTATAATAAAAGAATTCCTTTTATAGCCGAAGGTAATGATTATCTTTGGCTATTTTAAATTTGTAGCTTTAAAATATATCTATCAAGTTTTTTAAAATCGTCTAGGGGGATACCGGTGGCAAGGGTTAAAAAAATTCCAAAGAGAATGTGTGTTGGATGCCAGGAAATAAAGCCTAAAAGAGAGCTGATTAGAATAGTAAGGACTCCCGAAGAAGAGATCCTGATTGACCCTACCGGAAAAAAATCCGGCCGGGGTGCTTATTTGTGCCCAAAGGCCGAATGCCTTGAAAAAGCAGCCAAGGAAAAAAGGCTTGAAAGGTCGCTGGAAAGGCAAGTCTCCAAAGAAATATTTGATATACTGTTACAAAGGTTGAATAGCTGATGGGGGATGTCATGGGCATTATCGGCCTGGCCAACAGGGCCGGCAAGGTTGAAAGCGGGAATGATGCCGTGCGCAGGGCAATTTTTCAAAAAAAAGCCCGCCTTATCATTACAGCCAATGATGCAGCTAAAAGGACCAAAGATAACTTTGTTAAATTGGCAGGGGATTCTGCCATACCAATGATTATATATGGTGATAAAGAAGGATTAGGGAGGATTTTGGGCAGGAAAGCCAGTGCTGTCCTGGCGATTACTGATGACAATTTTAAGCAAGGCATAGTCCAAGCTTTTGAAAGGGGCGAAATTTTTGGCAAGTGATATTGAGGTGTATAGATAACGAATACAGGGAGGTGAGTACATGGTAAAGAAAAGGGTGCACGAATTAGCAAAGGAATTGAACACCGAGAGCAAAAACATAATAAAAGGGATGGCTCAATTGGGTATAACGGTAAAATCCCACATGAGTACCTTGGATGAAGCGGATGTTCAATTATTTTTGGAAAAGTTTTACGGAGCCAAAGACGGTAAAAAAATTGATGAAAAACAGGCTGTCAAGACCGATGAAAGTCCTGTTGAAATTGCAAGCCAGTCTCAGCCTCCCCAGGTGAATGTTGAGCAAGATAAAAAGAAGGTTGAAAAGAAAGAGACCAAATATGATCGTGGGCCCGGTTTAGTCGATCGAGTCCCCTCACGGCCACCTGATCGAAGGTTTGAAGACCGCTCTGTCCGTTCTGCAACCTCTCCTGCAAAAAAAACAGCTTCTGCACATGTCAGCCACCCCAGGGGTGAAGCAGTAAAGAGTGAAGCCAAAAGCGATGCGATGGCTTTGCAGCAAAAAGTCACGGTCGAGAAGACAGTTGAAAAACATACAACTCCGCCCCTGACGGATAGGCCGAAATACCCGGAAAGACAAAAACTTTCAGCATTAAGTAAACCCAAGCAACGGCAAGCAGCACCACATCAACGAGTTTCTGAAAAAGGAGAAGACAGCGCAGGTTTTGTCTCACAGAAAAGCCCTGCCTTAAAAGGATTCGATTATCCCAGGCAGGAAGATCGTTTTGCCGGGGCAGGTGGACGTGTGCCAAAATTAGGGGCCGATTTAAGGCAAAGACCCGGGGCTTTAAAAGTCCCTAAAGTACCGGAGCAAGCTATGGGTATTGATAGAATAAAAGCATCGGAAAAATCCAGGGCAAGAATTGCCCAAAATCAGACCAAAGCTTATGGTAGGGGGCGCAAGTTCGAACAAGATTATGAGGACCGGGATTTCAAGTTCGGTCATAGCCGGAGAAAGGGAATGCCCCAAAAGCTGAAGGTTGAACAAAAACCGGTTGAGGTTCAGGAGAGAAAACCTATAGTAATAGGCGAAAGCATTACTGTACAGGGCCTGGCAGAAAAAATGAAAAAGAGCCCGGCAGATTTAATTAAGAAATTAATGCAATTGGGAACTATGGCTACCATCAACCAGGAAATTGATGCGGAAACTGCAGAAATTATTGCCAGTGAGTTTGGTTTTGATGTTGAAGTTAAAATTGAGCTTGATGCTGAAGCACTATTGGAACAAGAGCAAGAGGACAATCCCGAAGATTTGGTAATAAGGCCATGTGTAGTGACTGTCATGGGGCACGTAGACCATGGAAAAACATCGCTGCTGGATGCTATTAGGCAGACAAATGTGATTGCTACAGAGGCCGGGGGAATAACCCAGCATATTGGTGCTTACCAGGTTGAGTATAACAATAAAAAAATTACTTTCCTGGATACTCCAGGGCACGAGGCATTCACATCTATGAGAGCCAGGGGTGCCCAGGTAACAGATATTGCGGTGTTGGTAGTGGCTGCTGAGGATGGTGTCAAGCCCCAGACCATTGAGGCAATAAACCATGCAAAGGCGGCAGAAGTTCCAATTGTCGTTGCCATCAATAAAATTGACAAGCCTGAAGCAAATCCTGATAAAGTAAAACAACAACTTACCGAGCACAACTTGGTGCCTGAAGAATGGGGCGGAGATGTTATCTGTGTCCCGGTAAGCGCCAAACAAAGAATAGGCATTGAAGAGCTTCTGGAAAGTATCTTGTTGGTTGCTGAAATATCGGAACTTAAAGCAAATCCAAACCGGACCGCCCGGGGTACAGTTATTGAAGCCGAGTTGGATAAAGGAAGAGGGCCTGTGGCTACAATCCTTGTTCAAAATGGTACTCTGCATGTAGGAGAAGCCATTGTTGCCGGTACTGTTTATGGAAGAGTAAGAGCAATGATGGATGATAAAGGCAGGCGGGTAAAGAAGGCCGGCCCTTCAACACCGGTTGAAGTCCTAGGATTTAATGATGTGCCGCAGGCAGGAGATATTTTTTACGTTG
>CAYUXS010000121.1:822-1370 GCA_964448915.1 uncultured Peptococcaceae bacterium | reverse complement strand
GATGAAAAGGTTATTAAGCAGATTATTGAAAAGCGCTTGGCCAGAAAGCGGCAAGAGGAACTTAAAGCTTCCACGCCAAGACTTTCCCTGGAGGATTTGTATAAGAGTATCCAGGAAGGTGAAGTAAAAGAGCTGCACCTGGTGATCAAAGCTGATGTCCAGGGTTCAATGGAAGCCATTAGACAATCTTTGGAAAGGCTGTCTACGGAAGAAGTGAAAGTCAATATTATCCATGGTGGAGTGGGAGCAATTACAGAAAGCGATATTATGCTGGCTTCTGCATCCAATGCCATAGTAATAGGATTTAACGTCCGCCCGGATATAAATGCTCGTAAAGCAGCGGAGGAAGAAAATATTGATATCAGGCTTTATCGTGTAATTTACGATGCCATTGATGATATAAAAGCAGCTATGAGCGGGTTATTGGAACCTGAATTAAAGGAAAATATAATCGGCCATGTTGAAGTACGGCAAATCTTTAAGGCCTCAAAATTGGGTACAATCGCCGGTTGTTATGTGTCTGAAGGGAAGGTTACCAGAGACGCAGG
>CAYUXS010000121.1:0-812 GCA_964448915.1 uncultured Peptococcaceae bacterium | reverse complement strand
ATTAGAGACAACATTGTTATACATGAAGGTAAAATAGATTCCTTGAAGCGTTTTAAAGACGATGTCAGGGAAGTTTTACAAGGTTATGAATGTGGGTTGACCTTGGAGAATTACCAGGATATTCGTGAAGGTGATGTTTTAGAAGTTTTTGTCACCGAACAGGTAAAGAGAGAATTAGATTAAATACCCATGCTAGAGGGAAGGTTATATTAAATAATCTTTAATAGCTATAAGCGTAAGTAATTAGGCTTAAATAAACTATGCGGGCCGGGGTCTGTAGGTTTAAGCTGGTACTTGCAGCTTATAGCTTAATTCTATTCAAACAATTTAATATGGCGATGGAGGTGTTCCAATTGTCACACCGGCCTGAAAGATTAGCCGAAGCTATTAAAAAAGAAGTTTCTGATATCATCCTAAACGATATTAAAGATCCAAGAATAGATTTTATAACAATAACCAAGGTTAATGTAACTTCAGACCTCCGCCATGCAAAGGTATATGCCAGTGTAATGGGAGATGAAGACAAGCAAAAAACAACCGCACAGGCGTTAAAAAGCGCCACCGGCTATATAAGATCAGAACTGGGAAGAAGGATTCGCCTGAAATATACCCCGGAAATTATTTTTGAGCTGGATACCTCGTTGGAAAAAGCAGTAAGACTTATTAAACTTATTGATGATGTGTCCGGTGGGGAAGGAAAACAATGAACGGTTTAATAAAAATTGCCGGGATATTGAACAATTCCAGCAGGGTTTTAATTTGTGGGCATGAATACCCTGACGGTGATTCTATCGGTTCTATTGCCGCTTTGG
>CAYUXS010000120.1:4744-5027 GCA_964448915.1 uncultured Peptococcaceae bacterium | reverse complement strand
TCTGAAAACCAGGTAATGGATTTTGGGCAAAAAGTCTGTGAGCTATATAAAGCTGAGATGGATTCGGTAAATATGGCCTGTTGTAAAGTCAGGGGTGTAATTTAGTTGGCTGGTGCATATGTAAGCGAAATTTTCTCTTCAGTACAGGGAGAGGGCCCCTATATCGGCTATAGGCAAATTTTTGTCAGGTTCAGCGGGTGCAACCTATCTTGCAATTATTGTGATACTTCAACCGGCGGGGACACCTGCAAAGTCCAGATTGAACCGGGGGAGTGCCGGTTTA
>CAYUXS010000120.1:0-4734 GCA_964448915.1 uncultured Peptococcaceae bacterium | reverse complement strand
GCAAACTTGGCCCGGCCTCATTCAATCAGCCTTACCGGAGGCGAACCGCTGTTGCAGGCGGGTTTTATCAAGGAGTTGATTCCCGGCCTACGGGCATTGGGTCAAAAGGTTTACCTGGAAACCAACGGCACACTGCCTGATAAATTGCTTGATTTAATCGATCAAATAGACTTTATATCCATGGACATGAAATTGCCGTCAACAATTAATGGAAAACATATGTGGGATGAACACTGTGATTTTTTAAAAATTGCAAGAAAAACCGGGGTGTTTGTAAAAGTCGTCATGGATGATAATTGTGGTGTGGAGGAATACGAAAAGGCATTGGATATTATTGCAGCGGTGGATAAGGATATACCTTTAATAATCCAGCCAGTAACCAAGGATGGCCGGTGCAGGTTATCTCCACATAAAGGCCTATACTATCAAGCTTTGGGACTTAAAAAACTAACCGAGGTTCGTATAATTCCCCAGGCTCATGTTATGATGCAACAGCTTTAGGAATTAAATATTATATTAACTGTAATAGCAAGTATGAGAGGTGTTTTAAATTGGTAGAACTTGAAAAAATTGAAGCAGCAGTCAGAATGATCTTAGAAGCAATTGGGGAAGATCCGGATCGTGAAGGACTGGCTGAAACCCCAGCCCGGGTGTCAAGAATGTACCAGGAGATTTTTAACGGGCTTTGGGAAGATCCTGAAGAGCATTTACAAAAAGTTTTTACCGAAGAACACGAAGAAATGGTATTGGTAAAGGATATCCCTTTTTATTCAATGTGCGAGCATCATCTCCTCCCATTTTTTGGTAAAGCACATGTAGCCTATATACCGAAGAAAGGGGAAATTACCGGCCTGTCGAAATTGGCCAGGGTGGTTGAAGGATATTCCAGGAGGCCGCAGCTGCAGGAAAGGTTAACCTCACAAATTGCTGACGCAATCATGAGAAGGCTGTCTCCCCATGGAGTACTGGTCGTTTTAGAAGCCGAACATATGTGCATGACTTTCAGGGGGGTCCGCAAACCGGGTTCTAAAACGATTACCTCGGCGGTACGGGGTATATACCAGAAAAATGATGTAACCAGGGCAGAAGCACTTTCACTGATCAAGGGTTAAAGGGGAGATTGATATATGAAGGTTGGTAATGAAAAGAATACCGGCAAATTGGAGCTGATTGCACATAAGTCTTTTGCCAATTATGATCAGATGTATTTGGTGGTAGACTTTTTAAATAAGAGTTTAAAGGATAAAAGGCTAATGTTTGGGCTTACTAAGGACAGTTCTAATGAAAAGATGACGATAACCATCTATGAAATATAGCACAAATAGAATAAATCCAAAGACCATTAAATATGTAATAAACATAAGGTATTGTACAGCCGGGAGGTTTTCATGAGGATATTGATTAGTAATGACGATGGTATCAATGCCGATGGCATAAATGCATTAAGGGAACGCCTTGAAAAAATGGAAGAGGTAAAAGAAATATTTGTTGTAGCGCCAGAACGTGAAAGAAGAGCCATTGGGAATGGTATCACTCTGCATAAACCTCTTCGTATTTGGGAAATGGATTATAAGTCCCCCAAATCATCTGGTTGGTCGGTAAACGGTACCCCAGCCGATTGTGTAAAACTGGCGCTCGAAGAATTGCTCAAACAACCTCCGGATTTGGTTATTTCAGGGATTAACCAGGGGGCAAATCTAGGTACTGACGTTATATATTCAGGAACTGTTTCCGCTGCAGTCGAAGCTGTCATCAATGGATTTATGGCTATTGCCGCATCAATTACAAGTTTTACGGAGAATGATTTTTCCGTGGCTGCAGACTTTATTGCCGAGATAATCCCGGTAGTTTACCGGGAGGGTCTGCCTAAAGGTACTTTGTTAAATGTAAATGTACCTCCGGGAAAGCCTATGGGGGTCAAAGTAGCCCGGCTGGGTTATATGAAATATGTAAACATATTTGACCGGCGCACGGATCCACGTGGAAGGGTGTATTATTGGATGGCGGGTGAAGTATCGAACCTTGAGGATAACCATAAGGATACTGATATTGGTTTGTCTTCACAGGGCTATATTACGGTTACACCGGTGCAGATTGATATTACGAACTACAAAGAATTAAAACGTATAAGCGATTGGGAGATATGTAAAAAATGGGGTTGTTAACCTCATTTTTTTATTGCCAGAAAAATCCTGGTAAAATCTTTAATTTTAATTATACCCAGGAAATCCAAGGCAATTAAGTAGATAAAAACGCCTGCTGATAAAAGCAAAAACAGGTAAATTAAACCCGGAAAGCATAATGGCAGGAGAATTTTTTTAATAATTAAAATAAAAAAAGCCATGACCGCCGATGCTAAAAGGGGTTTAAAGATACAAAGCAAATAGTCAATTCTAAAGCCTGTTAATTTCTTTAAGACACGGTAATTTAATAATGACGTTATAATATATGAGCCACCCAGCGCTATAGCCGCACCTTTTATGCCAAAACCCGGCAAAGAGGTCAGGAAGTAAATCATGGGCACTTTAAATAAGGAAGCTTATAACATGCTTTTTAAAGGTGCCTCAGCATTTCCCAACCCTTGCAAGATTCCGGTTGTGGTTTGTTGGAGGTAAAGGAAAGGGCAGCATGAAGCCATAGTCAACAGAGCATCGCCTGCATTATAATAGCCAAAAAGCACATGGCTTAAGTCATGTGGCAATACGGTAAAAATAAATGCCAGGGGGATGCCAACCAGGAAGGTTATCCTGATCGCATCCTGTATCCTGCTATTCAGCAGCTTTGTATTGCCCAAGGCTTGTACTTCACTGATTGCCGGTATCATTACGGTTGATAGGGCAATCGTAATTACGCCGGGTGTAAAAATCAGGGCTTGAGTAATCCCGACAAATTGGCCGTAGACGGAGGTTGCCAGGCTTAAAGTCATGCCAGATAAAATCAGGCTTCTTGGTATAACCAGGGCATCAAGAGACATAAGGCCTGTAGACACCAGACGTGTTAAGGTAACCGGGACTCCAAGCTTAAAAATTCTACGCAGAGGTGCTAAAGGCTTTCCAAATTGAGCGGCAGGAGGGGGTAATGGCATGCGAGGGCGCCTTTTAATAAAGATGCAGAGCATGATTATAAAACCGGCCAACTCGCCAAGCACTACTCCAAGCGATATGCCCACAGCGGCATACTGGACGCCTTTAGGCAACAAAAACCAGGCAATTGAAAGGCCGGCAGTAACCCTTACTATTTGCTCCACTGCCTGGGTTATGGCGGTGGGTGACATTTCCTGCAAACCTTGAAAAAACCCCCTGAAAGCCGAACATAAGGATACTATAATCACTGACGGTAGCAAGCTTATCAGGCACAGGTATACATCAGGGTTGGGAGAAATATGCTCAACCAACCAGCCGGATCCGGCAAAGGTAACAGCACTAAAAGTTAAGCTGCTGGCGGTGATTAATAATATGGAAGTGGTAAATATTCTATATGCACCCCGGAGGTTATTCCTGGCAACCTCTTCAGCCACCAATTTGGATATTGCTACCGGTATACCCATTGATGCAATAACCAGGATCATGATATAAATCGGGAAAATCATGCTGAAAAGCCCGACACCTTCAGGTTTTATCAGGCGCATAACAAGTATTTGGTAAATGAAGCCTACCGTTTTATTGAAGACACTGGCGGAAAGGAGAATAAAAGTACCAAATAGTAAAGGACGGGACGGCATATTTTCACCTCAGGGAATATATATGTTTAATAAAGTTAAAAAATGTGGGTTGTGTAAACTGTTTCCAGGCCGTTAAACCGCCCTTAACAATTATTTAAAAAATATTTAATTTAACAGGAAAAATATTTTGGGGTGTAGAAGTAATAAACAATCTCAAATTGACATGTTTATAAAAAAAAGGAACAGTCTGCTGCTCAAATGCGGTTGATTGCTCTTTATTGCCTGTAGTGCCATATTATTTTTGCCTTTTTGTATGTTAGTGCATTGCACATAGATAAATCATTTAATTACAAAAGGAGGCAGGCTATATTGAAGAGTTATCCCAATGACAAAATCCGCAACATCGCAGTGGTAGGCCACGGAAATGCAGGAAAAACCTCGCTGGTAGAAGCTGCACTATTTAATTCCGGGGCAATAAACAGACTGGGAAAGGTGGAAGACGGTTCCACCGTATCCGATTACCATCCTGAAGAGATAAATCACCAAATAACAATTCACGCAAGCCTGATTCCCGTTGAATGGAAAGGATACAAACTGAATTTACTGGACACTCCCGGATACTCCGATTTTATTGGTGAAGTCAAATGCAGCCTTAGGGTTACAGACAATACAATGTTTGTAGTGTCTGCAGTTGACGGGGTGGAAGTACAGACTGAAGCAATTTGGGATTTTACAGAAGAAAATGATGTTCCCAGGATGGTTTTTATTAACAAAATGGATCGTGAAAATGCCAATTTTTATAAAGTACTTGATGAATTAAAGGAAAAATTCAATGCTCCTTTTGCGCCTATTCAACTGCCAATCGGCCAGGCAGCAGATTTTAAAGGAATAGTAGATCTATTGCAGGAAAAGGCTTATTCTTTCGAAGATGGAAAGACTGTAGAGATAGATATACCCGCAGAAATGACTGAAATAATAGAAAAGTACAGGGAAAGGCTAGTGGAAGCGGCAATTGAGGGCGACGATGAGTTAATGATGAAATACCTGGAAGGGGAAGATTTGACCCAGGAGGA
>CAYUXS010000119.1:0-5036 GCA_964448915.1 uncultured Peptococcaceae bacterium | reverse complement strand
ATTGAAGGTTTACGTACAGACAGCTTGATGCTCGGCACCATTAAGGTTGCCCAGTTGATCAGCCTGCTTTTAATAATGTGCGGATCTTTGATTTTTTACCGGATTAGATTTAAATCCGTATAATAAAAAATTTATAAGGTGAAATATGAGAACTTCAAAGAAAAAAATAACCAGAACATCCAAGAAGCAGACTAAAAACATAAGATACCAATTTGCTGGGATTGTACTAATCACCATAGCCGCTTTAGGTACCGCCAGTATTTTTACCAACGCCCTTGGCCCTGTGGGACTCTTTCTTGTAAGCGCAATGGATATACTGGCGGGTGAAAGCAAATATTTAATCATATTGGGCCTGCTTATTACCGGAATAAAACTGACTTCTGAAAAAAACAAATTAAAAATGACACCAAGATTTACCGGATTCATAGTACTTCTTTTAGTCTTGCTTGCTTTTGCCCATATAAATATTCCCAGAGAAATACTTTTCCAGCAGGGTCTGATGGGCCAGGGCGGTGGAGTAATAGGAGCTGCCTTAATATATGTAATAATGGGCTGTTTCGGCCGGGTAGGTACATATATTATCCTTGCCGCCCTAACCCTGGTATCCATTACCCTGATTACCGGCTATACTTTAAGCCAATTGGGCTTTTTGGCTGCATTAAAGGCAAAAAAAGCCGGCAATAAAGTATGGAATTGGATGTTTGATTTATTAACCGAAGAGGTTGAACCCGAGGAATACCCGAAGGAAATTTACCAACATCAAATACCTTTTTCAACTACCACCACTATTCCGGATATATCTGATTTTAACGAACCACCTAAAAACAAACCTTTTGAAGAAGTTGACCAATCAAAAGCACCTAAAAAACAACAGGTTAAAGAACAATTTGAAATTCCGGACTTACCTCCAAAACCGCTGTCTGACGGCCGTATTTACCGCCTTCCCAGCGTCAGCTTATTAAAAATGCCTAAAAAAACAGCCAATGAAGTACCCGATCGTGAAATAGTAGAAAGAACCCGCGTATTGGAAACCACTCTGGCCAATTTTGGAATATCAGCCAAAGTATCAGGAATATCGGTTGGACCGGCTATTACCAGATACGAAATACAGCCGCCTCCCGGAGTTAAGGTTAGCCGGATTATGAGCCTGGCGGATGATTTGGCTTTAAGCCTTGCAGCACCCGGGGTGCGTATTGAAGCTCCTATCCCCGGAAAAGCTGCAGTTGGCATAGAGGTCCCCAACCGTGAGATAACGCCGGTTGCATTAAGAGAACTACTGGAGCAAAAAGAATTTTCAGGCTCACAGTCCAAATTAACCGTTGCCCTGGGAAAAGATATTACCGGAACTACAATAACTGCCGATCTTGAGAAAATGCCCCATTTGCTTATAGCGGGAGCAACCGGCTCAGGCAAGAGCGTATGTATTAATACATTCATAGCCAGTATTCTTTTTAAAGCCACCCCGGACGAAGTCAAGCTCCTGTTGGTGGACCCCAAAATGGTTGAACTAACCAATTATAACGGTATACCCCATTTGATTTCACCGGTCGTGACCGACCCCAAAAAAGCAGCCGGAGTACTGCGCTGGGCAGTGAAAGAAATGGAAGAGCGGTATGAAAAATTCGCTCAAGCCGGAGTTCGTGACATAAGAAGGTATAATAAGGCATTTTTCAATAAAACCGGAGACCAAACTCCTGTCATGCCTTATATAGTTATTATTATCGACGAACTGTCAGATTTAATGATGGTTGCACCTGCAGATGTTGAAGATTCCATCTGCCGTTTAGCCCAAATGGCCAGGGCTGCAGGCATTCACCTGGTTGTTGCCACCCAGCGGCCTTCGGTAGATGTTATTACCGGGCTAATTAAAGCCAATATCCCTTCCCGTATATCTTTTGCCGTATCTTCACTTGTAGACTCCAGGACGATTTTAGATATGGGCGGGGCAGAAAAACTTCTTGGAAGAGGCGACATGCTATTCTGCCCGGTAGGGATTTCAAAGCCTATCCGGATCCAGGGGGCATACTTATCCGACCAGGAGGTTGAAACCCTGGTTAATTACCTTAAAGAGCAAGCTCAACCTGTTTACGACGAAGAAGTACTTAAGGCACCACCGGCAGGATCAGCAGATATTGACGGCAAAGATGAGCATGATGAGCTTTTGCCTCAAGCGGTAAAGATTTTTATAGAAAGCGGAACTGCTTCTATATCAATGCTGCAGCGGAGGCTTCACATTGGCTATGCCAGGGCAGCCAGGCTTGTAGATATTATGGAAAGGCGAGGTATTGTCGGAGGCTTTGAAGGAAGCAAACCAAGAAGCATCTTAATGACTTTGGAAGAATTTCACCAAACTTTTGGTAAAGAATTATAAAACAATTTGATAAAATATGTGGTAATATAGATTTAACCATACATTGCCGGAGGTTTTTTTGTGGAAGTAAATATTGATTTATCGGTATTTTATTATGCTGTCGCCGGTTTTCTGGCAGTAGGCATATTCGCTGCAATCTATAAAGATAAAATCAATCAATTAATACAAGCAATCGAAGAAAAATCCAACGGTAAAGTTGTTCAATAAAGGAGGCATAATATTGGCCAAGAAGCAATCTATCTCCGATTTTACCATTACCATCGAAAATACAGTTAAAAGGGCAAAAAAAGATTTGCTGTGGGTTGCTGTTTGTGCCATAATTTCTATGGCAGCAGGTATAGCAGTGGGCAGTTTGGTAAAGTTTTAAATTTTAATATGAAACATAATAAGCCGTCCTTCATACTTTATTACTAAAAGTAAAGGACGGTTTTTTTATTGCAATTAATAATTAGCAGGGTAGAAAATTATAAGGATATGTTGTTGTTTACACAGGTTCCTTCCTTAATGACTGCCTACAGCATGCTCAATTCCAATGAGCCTTTGGATAACTTGCTTAATTATGACCCTATCTTTAACCCGGTTCACAAGCACCTAAAAACTGCTTATTTTATTGCTTTCCGCAATGATCAGCCTGTTGGCAGGATAGCAGCAATAATTGATACCCTCAACCCAAAACCAAATACTGGCTTTTTCGGGTGTTTTGAATGCGAAAACGATCCTGATGCCGCTTGTGCCTTACTTGCTGCAGCCCGTGAATTCCTGGAAAGCCATAACTGCAAAAAAATGGTGGGCCCAGCCACATTTAATACAAACCAACAAGTCGGAATTTTAATTGATGGCTTTGAATTTGGACCGCAAGCAATGCTTCCCTATAACCCTTTCTATTATGGCGAATTAATTGAAAAAGCGGGCTTGGTTAAAGAAACCGATCTGTTAACCTTTAGCCTTAAAAATATAACTAGCATACCTCCAATAATTACCCGGGTTTGCCGTAGGGCTAAAAAAAACAGCGTGGTTTCCATTAAACCCCTACCTCTTTTAAACACTTACCAGGCAGCATTTCTAATTAAAAAAATATTCAACGAAAGCATGTCGGAAAATTGGGGCTTTATTCCTTTCACTATGGATGAAGCAATATCATTTGCCAACCTGTGCCGCCAGTATGCAGATCCGGATCTTATTTTATGCACTTGGTTTGAGCAATCTCCGGCCGGTATATTAATTTGCCTGCCAACAAATCTTCACTCCCGGGATAATTCCATCAGGGTTGCCATCCTGGGCATAATCCCTCAATACAGGCTGCGGGGTTTGGATGCCTGTTTATTGGAAAGGGCTTTGATTACCATGCAGGAAAAAGGCTATACACAAATTGACATATCAATGATCCATGAAAATAATAATCTAATGCTTAAGACCATTAAACAATTCACTGGGACAACTCTAAACAGGCGTTATCGTGTTTACACAACCTCATAATATTATTTTACCGAATTCACAAAAAAGTCCCCACCAATTGGCGGGGAGCTGAGAGAGATTTAGGAGGCTGGTTTACTGCTTTTAGCAGTATTAATAGTATACCCCTTGGTTATTTTTTTATCCTTGAAAGAAAAATTATATACATACTTATGCATCATTAAATTTATTTGACTAAAGAATCTAAAAAAACCTGCTGTATTATTCCGGCAGGTTCTTTTACCCTAATAGCCTTTTGAGCATTACCTCATTTGCTGCATTTTCCAAACTGTCATCCAACGGTTCTAATTTAAAACCGGGATATTTTTTCTCTAAAGCACGGGCTATTAAAAAATCTGTTATAAAAGGGTTTTTCGGCAATAAGGGCCCGTGCAGGTAAGAAGCGATTACATTTTTATACCGGGCTCCTTCTTTTTTGTCCTGGCTATTATTGCCATAGCCCGATAGAACAGTGCCTAAAGGTTGTACATCCCCTAAATAAGTATGGCCGGAGTGGTTTTCAAAACCGGTAATTCTTCTTTTCTCGCCATCCAGTTCAATTTCCACCGCCACGTTACCGATCAGCCTCTCCTGCCCGCCAATGGTATAAATATCCAATATACCCATACCGGGTATTACTTTGCCCTCATGAGTGCGGTAATACTTGCCCAACAATTGGTATCCCCCGCAAATTGCCAAAACCGCTAAGCCGCCTTCAATTGCATCCTGCAAAGCATCTTTTTTCTTCATTATATCCGGTGCAATAAGATCTTGCTCCCGGTCCGAGCCGCCCCCGAAGAAAACAAAGTCCATATCTGAAAATTCCACAGGATCACCGATGCCTAAAGGATGTATGGTTACTTCGATGCCCCTCCATTGGCAGCGCTTTGTGAAGGCAATTACATTTCCATAATCCCCGTATAGGTTTAATAAATCAGGATACATGTGGCATATTGTTAGTTTTGGCTTGAACCCGCTGTGCATAACTGCTCAATTTCCTTTCAATAGGCCATAATGCTGTATATGTGGCCCAAATATATGATTTTCCAGACTGCCCTTCCAAAACTTTATCTAAAGCTTGTCCATAATCCTTAATGACTAGCAGCTTTGATCCGGGAATGCCGGCATATTTCAGTCTCAATGCCATCTCTTCTGCCCTTAGACCTGAACATACAAAGATATTGAATTTATGCTGCCATTCCTCGAGCATTTC
>CAYUXS010000118.1:3448-5075 GCA_964448915.1 uncultured Peptococcaceae bacterium | reverse complement strand
AAATTTCTAAAAAGCGGTTATGGTGAATTATTTGATTCGATACTTGATCGCTATGGGGATTTTTTAATTGTTATTGGCATGGTCTTTTCATGGTATTACACCACAGGCGATACTGCGGCTTTGCTAATTGGCGCGGCTGCACTCACAGGAATACCTATGTCCATGCTTTTTAAAGAAAAATTCCGGAATATCTTTGGCAAGCCGTTTATTCCGGAAATTCACGACGGTTTGCTGCGTTATCTTCCTGCAAACCGTGATGGCAGGCTATTTATTATTATGCTTGGAGGCATTTTTAATGTGCTGCCGGCAGCCCTGGCTATCCTGGCAGTTGTCACTCACCTGCAGGCCTTATATCGCCTCTACAGTGTGCGCAATTTAACTAAAACTTAAAATAACCGGTATTTTGCCGGTTATCGCTTATTTATGCAAAAATTAGCATGGAAAAGCCTGCCTGCGGGTAAAAACATGATTGCGCAGGTTAAGGCTTGATAGAAGTGCAAGGGCTTCATCTATGCAGCCACCCAACTCATCCAAGGAATGGGCGTCAGAACCAACTGTAAAAACTTTAATGCCTGATTTTGCCGCCAAGGCCAGCATCTCCCTGGTAGGGTGAAATTCCTCCAACCCCCTGCGACGGCTGGAAGTGTTTACTTCCAGCCCCATTCCCCTGCGTGCCATTTCAGTAAAAACCGGTTCTATCGCACCATGGTGAATATTAAGTATTTCCGGCCCATAATGCCTAATCCCATACCGGATGTAAAGATCCACATGGGCAATACAATCAAAAAAACCTGTAGTGACCGCTTCTTGCAGGGTGGTGAAATAATCTGTACGCAACCTGGCCAAGCTGTGGTTTTGAAAATATTCGGGGCTTTCTTTCATAGAAGAAATGGCGATATGATTCAGGCAGTGGATAGCCCCCAATACATAGTCAAATGGGTAATTGCGGGTAATCCTTTCAACAAAATTTTCACAGCCCCGGCAATAGCCAATTTCTATCCCGGCCTTTACATTGAGGTTTGCATGACTGAACTCCTCCCGGGCCCGGGTAATTTCTTCAAAATAACTGTCCAGCCAGGATTCATTGAAAACCGATAACTTTTTCCCGTCAAGAATAACAAAATTATCTATTTCCCTGCGCACGGGATCCAACTCAATATGAGTGGTAAAACAAATTTCGGTTAGCTTTAATTCTAATGCCTTTAGGCAATAATCCTTTATTTTGACAGGAGAAGCATCAATTGAATAGCTTGGATGAACGTGATAATCAGTTCTTGCAGGTTTCATTGCTAATTAACCCCTTTATAATTATAGCAAACAGCAGCAAATCTTAATTTAAGCGAAATTACTGAAAAATATTTATGATTGGACAAGTAATTAAAAACTGGTAACCTATATGTAGGGTATTACTACATCTAAAACATAAAAAGGAGCCAATAATGATTACCGGCAATTCACCCGCCTCTATTATCGATCACACATTATTAAGGCCTGACGCCGTTAAAGCAGATATCATTCAACTATGTGAGGAAGCGGTAAAATATAAATTTAAAGCGGTTTGCATAAATCCTGCCTGGGTAAGCCTGGCAGCCCTTGTCCTGGAAGGTTCCGGCACTAAAGTGTGTAC
>CAYUXS010000118.1:0-3438 GCA_964448915.1 uncultured Peptococcaceae bacterium | reverse complement strand
CGGTTGTCGGTTTTCCTCTGGGTGCCGCCACCACCGAAATAAAAGCAGCCGAGGCTCTCCGGGCAGTTAAAGACGGAGCTAACGAAGTGGATATGGTCATCAATATCGGGCTGCTGAAAGACAACGAACATGAACTTTTCCTAAAGGATGTACGTGAAGTGGTTAAGGCTGCCACTTCTGAAAACCCACAGGTTATTGTTAAAACAATATTAGAAACCTGCCTACTTGACCCGGGATTAATAACCAAAGCCTCCCAACTTTGCGAGCAGGCGGGGGCACATTTTATAAAAACCAGTACCGGCTTTGGCAAAGCCGGGGCAACTGTAGAGGATATAAAACTGATTAAAGAGGCGGTGTCGCCCGGTATAGGCATTAAAGCTTCCGGGGGGATCAAAAGCCTGGAAAAAATGCTTCAAATGTGCCATGCCGGTGCCACCAGGATAGGCACAAGTTCAGGGGTTCAAATTATGGAAGAATACCAGAAAACTTTACATCAACCCTTATAAAAAAGAGTGAAATTATGGTATGTTGGTTAAGGAGATAATAAATATGGATATACAACAGCTTAAAAATGAAAATATGTGCTTTGGCTGTAGCGAATTAAACCCAATAGGTCTAAAACTCAAATTCACCATGGATGGTGACACCTGCATAAGCAGCTTTACAGCCGGCCCCCAGCACCAGGGTTGGAAAGGCTTTATCCACGGGGGGATTCTCACTTCCCTCTTGGACGAAGTGATGGCCCAGTGGTTATGGTTTCATGATATTCCTGCCATGACCGCAGAAATCACAACCCGCTTCAGCAAAGCTGTTCCCATAAATGTACCGTTAAGGCTTGAATCAAGAAAAACAGGCGGGCGAGGAAAGCTGTTTATAATGGAAGGTTCAATAATCCTTCCTGACGGCAGCATACCCTGCCGGGCCAATGCCAAATTTCTTAAAAGTAATTTAATTTAAAAAATACATGGAGAGTGTTAAACATGATCAGGGACGAAGCTTTATCTCTTTTAAAAAAACATTTACAAAATCAAAATCTATTTAAACACAGCCTGGCTGTAGAAGCCGTTATGCGGGGGCTGGCCCGCCATTTTGGCGAAGACGAAGAGCTCTGGGGAATTGCCGGGCTGCTGCATGATATTGACTATGAAGAAACTAAAGATAATCCCAGCCAGCACAGCTTAAAAGGCGCGCAGATACTGGAAGAACTCGGGTTGCCGGATGAAGTGGTGTACGCCGTAAAAGTACATAACCATAACCATGGGTTACCACGTATCAGTAAATTAGATAAAGCCTTATATGCAGCCGACCCGGTAACCGGCCTTATTGTTGCCGGCGCTTTAATAAAAAAAGAAAAAAGCCTGGCTGCTATTGATGTCCAGTTTTTGATCAACCGGTTTAATGAAAAATCCTTTGCCAGGGGCGCAAACCGGGAAACAATCTCAAGCTGCACCGAACTTGGCCTTACCCTGGAGGAATTCCTTGATATCAGCCTAGCTTCCATGCAAAGCATTGCCTCGGACATGGGGCTTTAGCATGTTGACAGACCGTACTGTCAAGTTTAAAATGTACCTTACCTGATTAAACGGAGGTGTCCTAATGACTGAAAAAATAGTTACTGTAAATCGCAAGGCCAGACATGAATACCATATTTTGGATACCTTCGAAGCGGGTATAGAACTTAAAGGTGCGGAAGTAAAATCTCTTAGGGCCGGGAACGCCAATCTCCAGGATAGTTTCGCCCGGGTTGAGAATGGTGAGCTAATACTGTATAATATGCATATATCCCCTTATACTCAAGGCAACCAGTTCAACCACGAGCCGAAGCGCCCGCGCCGGTTGCTGATGCATAAATATGAAATAATGAGGCTCTTTGGCAAGGTCAAGGAAAAAGGATACTCCCTCATTCCCTTAAAAGTGTATTTCAAAAATGGTATAGCCAAAGTTGAATTATCCTTAGCCCGCGGTAAAAAGCTGTATGACCGCCGGGAAGACGTGGCAAAACGGGATGCTAAAAGGGAAATGGAAAGAGCCAGGAAAGAAAGTTTCCGTAATATGTAAACCTTTGCTTAATAACATGGGGGCGTAATGGTTTCGACGGGGGAATAGATGGCAGAAGTAGCGAGCCGGGGTTCCATCAGCCCGTAAAACGGTGGAAAAACAATAATTGCCAAAAACGAAAATTACGCTTTAGCTGCTTAATTGCAGTTAACGTCCCACCTGCGTTGGGCCCGTGACCCGGGCTGGGGCGACACTCTAACGGGCTTGCCTTAAGGTTGGATTCCGGAGACCTTTAGGGACACATCGCCGGAATAGTCCCAAAGAAGGCTGGCTGTGGCCGTCAGCGGGACGAACAATAAAACACAGCCTGCGCTCGGAGACACTTTTGTGGTCTTTCTTTCGGACGGTGGGTTCAACTCCCCCCGCCTCCACCACTTAAGAAAGCTCGGAAAATCGTTAATTTTCCGAGCTTTCTGTCGTACTTGGGTACGTCAATAGCCATTTGGTTCTATCCCCATAATTTTTATCGCCCCAATCCTTATCCTAAGCCATATTTTCAAATTCATCACGATTAAGCCCAATTAATAACCCCAATCATCCACTTGCCATTCGCCTTTGCTGCTGTCTCTGATATGAATCCACATCCAGTTATTATAAGTCGAGTTTGGATTCAGGCTTCCATTCCCACCGGAAGAATCCACATCAAATTCAGAAAGAAGGACTATCACATTATTTTTGCTGACACCATTAAAGGAACCGTGTCCGCTGCTCATATAACTTTCGATTTGGCTATTGGATTTCTCCTCATCATACCAAGTTTGGTTAATTCACAGCCTTTAAAAGCGTCTTCGAATTTGTCTATGACACAATACATGGCATCGCGTATTTCTACCTCGCTGAATTTATCCGAGGGCACGATAGTGAAATTAGCGTTATATAATAAGTCGCTCATCGGCGGTTTTTCACCACCCAATTGCTGTATTTCTCCAGCTTCGTCTCCAAGCTATCAGCGTGATTAAAAAGTGCCGAACTGCCGTCCAACCATGAATACCGCTCGAAGAACGACTCGGCCGAAGCTGGGCCAAATGAATATGCACCACCCTCGGTACTCATAAGAAGAACACTCTTTCCGAGCAAATCATTTATTTCATCGGCATAGGCAATCATTTCGGGTACGTCCAACTCTCTGGTTCCGTTTATGTCAAACTCAAGCGTATTTGTCCTGAATACTTTTTCTTTGCCGTCCTCCAATGTAAACAGAGTGTATTTATATGTGCAGTATCCTTGCCCCATATAGGGAGTATACCGAAGTATGTACTCCTCTCCGTCGAGCGTGCACAGAAACAGCGATTCCCAGCCAGCATGTGAGGAATTGCCCGACTCGCTCCATATTTCATTGCCGGCGCTGTCAAGGATACGGAGCGTGCGGTCGAAAGTAAC
>CAYUXS010000117.1:3487-5081 GCA_964448915.1 uncultured Peptococcaceae bacterium | reverse complement strand
AGCCATGCTGGCCCAGATTAAAGTGGCCATAGACCTGTTTAAAAGGCATTTTGGCAGGATTCCCAACGGTATGTGGCTGCCGGAGTGCGCTTACACCGGGGGTATTGATAAATTATTAAAGGATTGCGGTGTAAAATATTTCTTTGTCGATACCCACGGCCTGATGTTTGCTTCGCCAAGGCCCAAATATGGTGTTTTCGCACCGGTTTACTGTCCCTCCGGAGTTGCAGCTTTTGGAAGGGATGTAGAATCTTCCAAGCAGGTTTGGAGCTCCAAAGAAGGTTACCCCGGGGATTATGATTACCGTGAATTCTACAGGGACATCGGCTTTGATTTGCCCATGGATTATATCGGCCCATATATTCATCCTGACAAAATTCGTATAAATACAGGCTTTAAGTACTATCGCATAACCGGCGGCGATTATAAAGAGCCTTATATACCTGCAAAAGCGATAGAAAAAGCCGTCCTTCACGCTGCAGACTTCATTTTCAACCGTGAACTCCAAATAAAACAGCTAAACTCGCTGATGGACCGGCCGCCTGTCATAGTAGCTCCATATGATGCTGAACTTTTTGGCCATTGGTGGTTTGAAGGTCCCCGATGGCTAGAATTTGTTATCGAAAGGATTCATTACCGGAGTAATATTATTGAAATGATAACCCCAAGTGATTACCTAAAGACATTTAAAAACAACCAGATCAGCACCCCCTGCATATCCAGCTGGGGAAATAACGGCTATTATGAAGTATGGTTACAAAAAAGCAACGATTGGATCTATAAACACCTCCATGTAGCAGAAGACAGGATGTGCAAAATGGCGGCCTTAAATTACAATGCCAGGGGGATCAAGGCCCGGGCATTAAACCAGGCAGCAAGGGAACTTATGCTGGCACAAAGCAGCGACTGGGCATTTATTCTCAGCAATGGCACAAGCACCGGATATGCAACCAACCGGATAAAAACACATCTAAACAACTTTATCAGTTTATACCGGCAAATTACAGAAGATAAAATAAATAATAAATGGCTTTCATATCTTGAGGCAAAAAATAATATTTTCCCTGATATGGATTTTAGATATTATGCATGATACGGCTACCAACTGCTGATAGCTGCTGTTAGCCGGCAACTGATGGCTGGCAGCCGGTCCCAAAGCATACCCTCAAGAATTTACTATCTTATTTATCTTGTCAATATAAAAGCCTGTTAACGATTCCGCTACTTCCATAGACGATCCTTCACAAAATACCCTGCAAACAGGTTTTTCCGGATCCGGCAGGACTAACGCCCAGCCGTCGGGGTAATATACCTTTATTCCATCCAATAGTTTATAATCCTGGCTGCCGGGATCCTCAACCAGCTTCCTGATGACTTTTCCTTTTTTTTCCCAAGGTACATAACAAGTTTTTTTATCAATATAAAATAAAGGAATCTCCTCCACCAATTGGCTTAAACTCTTGCCCTTTTGGACAGCAAAACCAACTATGCTCAATAATGCACCCAATGCATCAGAATGAATCATAAATTGTGATATTTCATTATTATCCATTTTATCTTCTTCTACCAAAATGCCTTCAATAAAATCTTGGAC
>CAYUXS010000117.1:0-3477 GCA_964448915.1 uncultured Peptococcaceae bacterium | reverse complement strand
CCAAGCCATTTCTTCAATAGCTTCCGGAGCGGTAAACGGGACCACTACCCTGCCGCCCCTGTATTGCAGCATTACTAATGCCGACAGTGCGGTGAGGAGTTCATCACTGATAATGTTGCCCTTTTCATCAATCAAAATTAAATTTTCCCCGTCCGGATCAATGATTGCACCTGCAGTAGCATTAATATTTTTCACTATCCCAGCTGCTTTAGGCACTGCACCGTTATCAACGCCTAAGTCAATCATGGCGTGTTTAATTCCCAGCCCTCTAAAAACAGGGTTGGCATACCTTTCCAGATAATCTGCCTGTAGTGCTGTTGCCAACATTATTTTTTCTCCATGCAAACCCAGCCCGGATATTGTTTTTATTAATTTAGTCACATAGCTTTCATCTATGCCATTAAGAGTTTCCACCTTTTTAATCATTGTATAATCAGCCACATTAAAGTCTTCTCTCATGTACATGTTTTCAACTTTGCGCTCCAGGCTCCGGGGTATATTCCCCCCTTTATTGTTTACAAAAACCATTGTCAACTGGCCGTCATTCCGGGATGATGCCTTTACGTGTACACCCCCATCCAATTCCATTTCCCTGACAGCAAAACGGTGAACCGGCATTATGCTGTCCCCCAGGTCGAAAACAAAAGCTCCTGCCGCCTGTAATCCACTAATTACTGCCCTTTTGATCATCTGGGCTGCGGGAGAGCTGTTCGAACTGGCCAATATGCGTTTTTTGCCGTTAATAACGCTGGCAAACGCAGCCCCAAGGCGCATTGAATACTCCGGGGTTATATCAAGATTTGCCAAACCGGCAACACCATCCGCGCCAAAAATTTTTTTTGGCAGCCTCGTGCCCCAAACCAAGCTGCTTTTTACATTGGTGCCGGCTTCAACTTCTTTGTGCGGCCATATTTTTATATCCGGATTTATTATTGAGTTTTCTTTTATTACTGACCTGCTGCCGATTACAACACCCTCATAAACACTTGCTCCGGAGTGCACCTGAACCCCCGAACTTATAGTTTCCCCTCTTATAGCAGCCCTGTTGCCTATATAGGTTCCGTTCCATAACACGCTTTTCTTGATCGTACTCCCGCAGCCAATTAGGCAATTATCACCAACCACGCTGCAGTGGCTGATCCTGGCGCCCTTTTTTATCCTGCAGCCGTTTCCGATAAACACAGGGCCCTCAATATCAACATTATCATCTATTTCAACATTATTGCCGATATAAACATTGTCCCGGATCTTCGTGCCGGGTATCTGAAGCTTGACTTTTCCTGAAAGCATATCCTCATGGGCTTGAAGATACTGTTGCAGGTTTCCGATATCACACCAGTAACCGCCGGCAACCATGCCATATAGAGGCTTTTCTTCACGTAAAAGCAGGGTAAACAAGTCCTTGCTAAAATCAAACATTTGGCATTTTTTTACATAATTCAATACTTCAGGCTCAAGTATGTATATGCCTGTGTTTACCGTGTCGCTAAAGACTTCCCCCCAAGAGGGCTTCTCCAGGAATTTGGTGATCCTGCCGTCGCGCCCGGTAATGACGACTCCGTATTCAAGCGGGTTCTTGACCCTGGTTAATACCAGCGTTGCCATGGCTTTTTTACTGCGGTGAAACTCCATGGCTTCCATCAAGTTAAAATCTGTCAGGGCATCGCCGCTGATCACTATAAATGTTTCATCAAGGAAAGCCCCGGCATTTTTTACACTGCCTGCAGTACCAAGAGGGTTGTTCTCAATATAATAATTGAGGTTTACCCCATATTCATGACCATTGCCAAAATAATTTTTAATTAATTCAGGCAGGTATTGCAAAGTAACAGCTATATCGATTATCTTATGGCTTTTTAACAGCTCGACGATATATGCCATCATAGGCTTGTTAAGTACCGGCACAAGCGGTTTGGGCAAGCTGCATGTTAGAGGCCTTAATCGAGAACCTTCGCCGCCGGCCATTATTACTGCTTTCATACAATTCCCCCTTTTTTTCAAGACTATTATTATGCCCGCTTATAGTTTTTATTCCGTTAAGGAACCAGCCCTTGAAACAAATATGCCCAGGCGGGATTTTCCGGCCTGGGCCAATTTTCTTAGTAATTACTATATGCTATTTTTGCTTGACTCAAGTACTTCGTGGTAAACCTGCCTGGTTTGTTCCGCTATATCCTGCCAGTTATACAGGGTTTTAACTTTTAGATAAGCCTGCTCATGCATCCGGTGGGCCAGGCTTTCGCTCCTTAAAAGCTGGAGAACCATCCTGGCCAATGAACTGCTGTCTCCGGGTTTTGCTTTGTAGCCGTCTATGCCGTGGTCAATAATTTCACCCAATCCCCCGGTATCAGAAATTACTACCGGGGTTTGCGCGGCCATTGCTTCCAAAGCAACAATTCCGAAAGGCTCATAAATGCTGGGTATCACGGCAACTGAAGCCCATTTATACAAAGCATTTCTTAAATCGTCACTGAGATAGCCGGCAAAATGCACATGGCGCTCTATACCCATACTGGCGGCCAGTCTTTTTAATTCCTGCTCATATGGACCTTTGCCCGCAATTATAAACCTGGTTTTAGGTTGAGACTTTAAAATTAACGGTACAGCTTCCAATAAAAATTGGAAACCTTTTTCCCTCACCAGCCTGCCTATCGAGAAAACTATCTTTTCTTCCGGACCGGCAAAGTTTTCCCGCTTATATGTACTGCTTACGGACGCAAAATTTAAAACATTGACTCCATTATGTATGATCCTTATTTTATCTTCCGGTGTTTGAAAGACGTGTTTTATCTCGTTCTTCATGTGGCGGCTGCAGCATATAACCTTACCTGATTCGTAAATCAACCACCACTCAACATCACTGATATGACGCTGCACAGTATTGTGCAGGCCCATATTGCGGCCATATTCGGTAGCATGGATAGTAGAAACCAAGGGGAGTTTAAATGCATGCTTTAATGCCCTGGCAGCATAGGCGGTTAACCAATCATGGTTATGTATCAAATCAAAGCCGCCCTTTTGATTAAGGACTCTGACCGCTTTTTCCACAATTGCCATATTCATTTGAGGTACCCATTGAATAAAATCCAAAGAAGAAACCGGGTAAGGAGTTATCCTGTAGACATGAACCCCGTTTATAACTTCATATTCCGGTGCATCTTTTTCTCCAACCGTTATTAAATGCACATTTTCCCCTATACCGGATTGTGCCGAGGTAAGATCATAGACATGCTGGGCAAGCCCTCCTATGCTGCGGGGAGGGTATTCCCATGAAAGCATCAGTATTCTCAATTGGACTATCCTCCCGGTAAACTCTAGGCCGCCTGTAAAAAAGCCCTGCCGGCCTGGACAGGGCTTTTTTATTATGCGATGATCAATATGTTTTTATTCAGAAATTACTTTCTCCAGTGCTTCTACCAGAATTTTATTATTAACCCTGTTCCCCACTGCCACTCTTATATACTCTTTGCCCAAACC
>CAYUXS010000116.1:0-5114 GCA_964448915.1 uncultured Peptococcaceae bacterium | reverse complement strand
GTTGAAATAGCTAAAATAGCTTATACTGTTAATGGACATACAGAAAACATTGGTGCCAGGCGTCTCCATACGATTATGGAAAAACTGTTGGAGGATATATCTTTTGACGCTCCAAGACTGAAAGATAAAAAATTGGTTATTGACCGGGAATATGTTCTGGAGAAACTAAGTGATGTTGCCAAAAACGAAGACTTAAGCAGGTATATATTGTAAATAACAGGAAGGGAGCTGTAGAAGCGAATTGAAGGCTTTACTGGATAAAACGCGTTCAATAAACAGGCTGCTTCAGAAATCAGCGGGGTATCCGGTAGATTTTAAAGAGATCGCAGCAATCCTAAGCGAGATTATTGAATGTAGCGTTTATATTGTAGACAAGCGGGGAAAAACTTTAGGTTACCAGTATCTTGACGGTTTTTCCTGCGAAATAATGAGGGAAATAATGGAATCTGCAGAAGGGTTTCCCGATGAATACAACAAATTTCTCCTGCAAAATAATGAAACCCACTCAAATTTCTGTCAGGTTGACAATCATTGTGTTTTTAATCACAATGCCAAGTGCCATTATGGCAACAAAGTTATTACTGTTGTTGCTATAATGGGTTCCGGATCTCGTTTAGGCACGTTGGTTCTGGCCAAGTTCAACAAGCAGTTTACAGACGAAGATTTGATCCTGGCAGAATATGGTGCTACAGTTGTCGGGATGGAGATCTTAAGAGCACGGGCAGGCCGTATGGAGGAAGAAGCCCGTAAGAGGGCGGCAGTCCAAATTGCTTTGGGTACGCTTTCTTATTCCGAACTTGATGCAGTCAATCATATATTTGAACAATTAGATGGTGACGAAGGGTTGCTGGTGGCTAGTAAGATTGCCGATAGAGTGGGAATTACACGTAGTGTAATAGTAAATGCCCTTCGCAAATTTGAAAGTGCCGGTGTGATTGAATCCAAATCTTTAGGAATGAAGGGGACCTATATAAAGGTTTTAAACGATCACTTGCTGGAGGAACTTGATAGAATAAGACACCATTAAAAGAATAGGCTTAAGCGATATACTAGGGGATTGATTTAAATCAATCCCCTTATTGGTTATAGGTAAGCCGCCATATTTAATAATATGCATAATTTATTAAAAACTCAGGCTGAAGGCTGTTTTTATCCCGGCTACTGGCTTTTGTTTTTTGAAATCCAACTTATAAGGAATACTAATAAAGAATGGCCATTTTTTCTTGCCAATGAAAGTTCTTTATGTTAGAATACACCCGGTGCAAATTACACACGTTGCCGGATCTTGTTAAGGGTGCCCATTTTTGGGACTTAACGGAGATGATGACAGCGGAGGCAAAACCAGCGAGGAAGGAGGTGGACAAAATGGCTGTGATCTCAATGAAACAACTCCTGGAAGCAGGGGTGCATTTTGGACACCAGACAAGAAGATGGAACCCCAAAATGGCTCCATATATTTTTACCGATCGAAATGGCATATACATTATCGATTTGCAGAAAACAGTTCGTAAAGTTGAAGAAGCTTATGAATTTGTTAAAGGTTTGGCTGAGAATAACGAAACCATTCTTTTTGTGGGTACCAAGAAGCAGGCCCAAGAAGCGGTTAAAGAAGAAGCTGAAAGATGTGGGATGTTTTACGTAAACCAACGATGGTTGGGAGGAATGCTCACAAACTATCAGACCATTCGTCAACGCATCGACAGGCTGCGCGAGTTGGAAAAAATGGAGGAAGACGGGAGGATGAGTCTTCTTCCCAAAAAAGAAGTGGCCGGATTAATGCACGAAAAGGAAAGGTTGACAAAGTTCCTTGGTGGCATTAAGGATATGCGCCGTCTCCCCGGAGCAGTTTTTATTATTGATCCCCGCAAGGAAAGAATAGCAGTAGCAGAAGCACGTAAGCTTCGCATCCCGATCATTGCAATTGTTGATACAAACTGTGATCCCGATGAGATTGATTACGTAATACCAGGCAATGATGATGCTATCAGGGCAGTAAAGCTGTTGACAGCAAAAATTGCTGATGCCGTACTGGAAGGCAAACAAGGGGAGCAAATGGAGACAGGGCAAGAGGAAACAGAAGAGCAGGCTGAAGAGATTTAAAGACGAATTTGCAGGCGGGGGGCGCTTTCAATTGTCGTCAGTGATTGGTCGTCCGGATTTGGTAAAGCAAGACATTTTTATTGCCAAATGTCAGCAAAACTGATGACTGAAGACTAACCACTGACGATGATAAAGTGACCCCTGCCTTTTTGTAATACCCAAAATTTGCTGCCTTATGGTGCAACCGGGGTGGGGATAAATGTCTGAAACCCGCTGTCTTTTGGAGATAATGGAGATAATATAGTTCAGAAAAATGATTAAGGAGGAAATATTGATGGCTGAGATTACTGCAGCTCTTGTTAAAGAACTTCGTGAAAGAACCGGAGCCGGAATGATGGATTGTAAAAAGGCTTTGACGGAAACTAATGGTGATTTGGAAAAAGCGGCAGATTATTTAAGGGAAAAAGGTTTGGCAGCAGCTGCCAAGAAGGCCGGCAGGATTACAGCTGATGGTTTGGTTGAGGCATATATTCACGGCGAAGGAAGAATTGGAGTACTGGTTGAAGTAAACTGTGAAACAGATTTTGTGGCCAAAACCGATGAGTTTAAGGAACTGGTCAGAGACATTTGCATGCAGATTGCCGCTGCAAGACCTGAGTATGTACGCAGGGAAGAAATCCCCGAGGAAGTAATTAAAAAGGAAAAAAGCATTTTGGCAGCTCAAGCCGCCAATGAAGGAAAGCCGGAAAAAATTATAGAAAAAATGGTCGAAGGACGTATTGAAAAGTATTATAAAGAAGTTTGCTTAATGGAACAGCCCTTTATTAAAAACCCTGATATAAGTGTTGGCCAGCTTATAACCGAAAGTATCGCAAAAATAGGGGAAAATATTTCTATCCGTAGATTTGCCCGTTTTGAACTGGGTGAAGGTTTGCAAAAAAGGCAGGATGACTTTGCCGCCGAGGTAGCTGCAGCAGCCAAGAAATAATTGTTTTTTGCAAATGTAATAAGATCAATCAATTTTATTGGAACGGGAGAATGATTACATGCGGGAGGTTTTTGGATGAGTAAGCCCAAATACCGCCGGGTGGTACTAAAGTTAAGTGGAGAAGCTTTGGCAGGGAGTTTGGGATATGGTATCGATCATGGGGTACTTAGTTCAATTTCCAGTCAAATCGAAGAAGTCTCCAAACTTGGCGTGCAAATAGCAGTTGTAGTAGGAGGTGGCAACATCTGGAGAGGGATTGCAGGAAGTTCCGTCGGAATGGATCGGGCTACTGCAGACTACATGGGGATGTTGGCAACTGTGATCAATTCACTTGCCCTTCAAGACGGCCTTCAAAAACATGGAGTTGATTCCAGGGTACAGACTGCTATTGAAATGAGGGCGGTTGCAGAGCCATATATCAGGCGAAGAGCTATCAGGCATATGGAAAAAGGCAGAGTAGTCATTTTTGCTGCCGGTACAGGCAACCCTTACTTTTCTACAGATACAACCGCTGCTTTACGTGCTGCTGAAATTGAGGCGGAAGTAATACTCATGGCCAAGATGGTTAATGGTGTTTACGACAGTGATCCGCTCAAAAATTCCAATGCAGTTAAATTTGATTACCTTGACTACATTGACCTTCTCAATAAGGGGTTAGCTGTAATGGATGCTACAGCCGCATCATTATGCATGGATAATAAAATACCGTTGATTGTTTTTAACCTCAATGATAAAGGAAATATTAAAAAAGCTGTTATGGGAGAACCAGTAGGAACATATATAGGGGGTGGATTTAATGGCTAATGATATAATTTCTGCAGCAGAAACCAATATGAAAAAGACTTTGGATGTGGTTAAAAGAGAACTTGCTTCCATCAGGACAGGACGAGCAACCCCGGATCTTTTAAACAAAGTGATGGTCAATTACTACGGCACGCCAACCCCGGTTAACCAAATGGCCAATATATCCGTACCGGAAGCACGATTATTGTTAATCCAGCCATGGGACAAATCAACACTCCCCGAAATTGAGAAAGCCATTTTGAAATCAGATTTGGGTTTATCACCTTCAAGTGACGGGTCGGTAATCCGGTTGGCAATCCCACAGTTGACTGAGGAAAGAAGAAAGGAACTGGTTAAACTTGCCAAGAAAAAAAGCGAGGAGGGCAGGGTAGCCATCCGCAACATCAGGCGTGAAGCCAACGATTCCCTGAAAAATAAAGAAAAAAAAGGTGAGCTTCGCGAAGATGAACTTCAACGCTTCCTGGAAGAGGTTCAAAAACTAACTGATAACTATATTAAAGAAATAGAACAGCTTACTGCCAAAAAAGAGCAGGAGATTATGCAGGTATAATGAACGGGCTGGACAGTATGATTTTAGCTATTCCACTGCAAGAGGCTTTATTGATGGTTGAAAAGGCCGGCTTAAACCCTGAAATTGAGCATACAGTACCTTTGGGCCGCTTTGCCGGGGGGATTGAGAGGGTTGTCAGGGCCAGGATAAGTGGCAACAATGTTCAGATCATCGCAGCTCGGGAACAATTATCAAACGAATGCTGATTTGATTACCGGGCACGCCAATATAGAAGGACAAAATTTATTCAGCCGGCATTTTATGACAGCAATTGCCTTACTGTTTTTATAAATAATTAATTAATGAAAAACTATTGCTACAAAAGACTGTTTGTGTTAAAAAATATCTATGTAATTCTTAGAGGCTGCAGGATAAGTAATTGCCTTAAATGGACACAGCCTTAAAGGAGGTGTGACCAGTGCGTATAACCGAAGAATGCCTGGCCTGCGGGTCTTGTATTGATACATGCCCTGTAGAGGCAATAAGTGAAGGAGATATTTACGTTATCGATCCCGAAATATGTGAAAATTGTGGGGCTTGTATGGAAGCTTGCCCTACCGGAGCAATTGTTGAAGAGTAATTTTAAAACCCCCTCGTCGTCAGAGGGGGTTTATTTTTTTAAAATATTTTGAATAAGGAACAAACATGTATATGTAAAAATAACAGCAAGCTTGGATAATATATATATTATAATCTGCTGTTGTATAGTATAATATAATATCTGTAGTAGAT
>CAYUXS010000115.1:408-5118 GCA_964448915.1 uncultured Peptococcaceae bacterium | reverse complement strand
AACCTTTCCAGGGGGATAATATCTTCATGGGCGGCAATTTGGAAAACGCTGTCTGCCGATGTATAGACTATGGGTTTGCCTGTCCGGATATGCTCCTCCCCCAGTTCGTTGATAATCTCTGTTCCAGAAGCTGCTTTATTGCCCAGGACAGTAAGACCTGTCATATCTTCAAATTTTTTTATTATTTCCTGGGGGAAACCGTTGGGATAGACGGGGAATGGCTTTTTTAGTATTATCCCGGCAATTTCCCAGTGCCCGGTTGTTGTATCCTTGCCCGGCGACATCTCTGACATTTTTCCGAATGAACCTGTCGGATTTTTAACAGGAAGAATGCCCTTAAAGTCACCCAATCTGCCAAGCCCCATTGATTGTAAGTTCGGGAGGTGAAGCCCGTTTAATTTTTCGGCAATGTTGCCCAAAGTGTTGCTGCCCTCATCACCGTACTCTTTGGCATCAGGCAATGCACCTATGCCCAAACTGTCTATCACCAGCAATACAACTTTTCTAACCAGTAAAAACACCCCTGTTTCATAATCTATTTGATTTATTTATGCCCTTGGATGAACCCTGTCATAAACCTGCTTAAGCCTGTTTCTTGTTAAATGCGTATAGATCTGGGTAGTAGATATGTCTGAATGACCTAAAAGTTCCTGAACCGAACGCAAATCGGCACCGTTTTCCAACAGGTGAGTAGCAAAAGAATGCCTCAGTGTATGAGGAGTAATGATTTTTGTTATTCCTGCCATAACTGCATATTTTTTTAATAATTTCCAAAAACCCTGCCTGGTCATTCTTTCACCGTATCTATTCAAAAAAAGCGCTTGAGTGTTTTTCCTGCCCATTAATTTGGGCCTGCCCCTTAAAAGGTAAGTGTTAACAAATTCAAGGGCTACCGGGCTGACAGGAATGATGCGTTCTTTTGAGCCTTTACCCATGCACCTGATGTAACCCTCTTCAAGGTTAATGTTGCTCCTGTTTAAGGATATGATTTCAGACACCCTTACTCCTGTAGCATACAGCAGTTCAAGCATTGCTTTGTCACGTAAACCGGTTGGGGAGCTTTGCCGGGGCATGGCCAGCAGCCTGTCTACTTCCTGGATAGACAGTACTCGTGGCAGTTTTTCGCTTTTTTTGGGCGTTTCCATATTTTCGGTAGGGTTATCTTCCAAAATGCCCTCATTTAATAAAAACTGAAAAAAATTTCTTAGTGCTGACAGCCTTCTGGAAATGGTCCCACTGGAATAGCCTTGCTTTTTCATATACAGCATATATGCGGCAATTGCTCCCCTTCTGCCGTCACCCAAAGGGTTTAACTTTTTTTTATGGGTAAAGCACTTGTAGAAAGTTAAATCAGATTTATAGGCTAAAATTGTATTTTGTGACAGGCCTTTTTCAACTGCCAAAAAATTAAGGAAGTCCTTGATCTCTTTATCCATATATATCCCTTTACAAGTTATTGGGTTATTAAAGCGACTGTTTAGATTTTGATTAATTCATATTTACGGCTGCCCAAGCCGATTTCCTCGGCATAAGCCAATTGCCTGCTGCTGTCTACAAGGCTGCGAATTTATCGGAGCCGACCCCACAGCCTTCCAATTTGGATCCTGGCAATCCATGCTCCTTATTGACCAAATCAAAGCATGCCTGGTCAATTGCTACCGGATCGGTAGAGGCCAGGATTCCGATATCCCTTATTACAGGGGCATCCGAGAAGCTAAAACAATCACAGTCAGGCGTGATGTTATTAAGAAAAGTGATATAACCGGCTTTTCCTTTCTTGTTCTTTAAAACGCCAAACGCATATTCAACTATCTTTTCCTGTAGGCCGTATTTTTGATTGTTTATCCAATTAATACCTATTGCACCATAAGGGCAGGTTACTGTACATTCACCACATCCCAAACATAACTCTTCATTAACAACGGCATATTTTTCTTGGCCTACGGCTATGGCGCCGGTAGGACACCAATCAAAACAACGTCCACAAGCCCTGCATTTTTTGATATTTACCTTGGGCAATAAGTCTGAGTGCATTACTTGTTTGCCTGCCCTGGAACCGCATCCCATACCGATATTTTTAAGAGTCCCCCCAAACCCGGTGGCCTCATGGCCCTTAAAATGTGATACGGCTATAATTGTATCAGCCAATACAATTGAACTTCCTATCTTGACTTCCCGGCAGTGCTTAAGGTTAACCGGAACACTGATATAGTCTTTTCCATTGAGCCCGTCGGCTATTATTAAGGGAGCATTGACTACAGCATAATCAAAACCGTTCTCAATGGCGGTTTGCAAATGGTCTACTGCATTGGCCCGGCTTCCCACATACATAGTATTGGCGTCTGTTAAAAATGGCTTGCCCCCTAATTTTTTAATTTCATCAATTATTTTGCGAATAAATTGCGGCCTAATATAACTGGTATTTCCCTTCTCCCCAAAATGCAACTTAACAGCCACTAAATCACCAGGGGATATTACCTGTGAAAGGCCGGCCTTATGAAACAGTTTTCCTAATTTTAAAAAGAGGTTATTTTTCTGGGTTGCCCTAAAATCGGAGAAATACACTATTGATGACATAATAAGCCTCCTGGCATAAACCATATTTTTGATGACAATTAATTTAGTTTACATTTTACCATAAAAAAGATCCGGTTCTCTACGGCATTGGGTAAATATCTCTTTGTGCTTATTATGTGCGTAAGGGCATAAAAGAAGCCGTTATTCACGGCTTTCTTTGGTTTTATACTGTTGTTTCAATTTGATAATCATATTGCTCTCCCAATTTACTATGGAATGATCAATGCTTTTGAATACTTTCATCGGGTTACCATGAGGAGAATTGCGGTTGAGCCAACGCTGGTAATAATCAACTGCATCTTCCATCAAGCATATGAACTGCATACACAATATTATTAAAATGGCGATGGCCAACAATGTTTTAATAATCGTCTTGGCTTTTTTACCAATTCCGGTTATGATCAGCAGCAAGTTCTTCACCAGCCTTAGTTTAGCCCCATTCTGGAATTGATCATACCTGCAGCAATCTTTGTTAATAAAGGTGTTATGTAACCTTCAACCACGCTCGAAGCCAGGGTTAATACCAAAATCCCGCTCATTATAAGAGTATAGGCAACAAGGTTTGGCCAAATCTTAATTGAAGTATTGAAATTCCTTTTAAGCAATAATACCGAAAACATTATAGAAGCGGAAGCTCCTATGCATAAGGCCGGATAGTTTAAGATATTATGCGGCAATATTGCTGCAAGTGTCAGGAGAAGCCCGCTAAAAGACAGGTCTTTAGCCAGAAAACCGATCGCAAAACCTATAGTAAACCCCCGCATGAATATAATTGCCAAAATGAGTGGTATTCCGATTACAGTAAGCCCTAAAATATATATTGCCGTCGTCATAATTACATTGTTGACCATCGAATTTCTTGCTATTTTTGCCGGTTCAAAGTTTATCCCGGGTACCTGTTGAATAAAATCCCTTAAATACAAGCTCAAATCTTGAGATTTGGTATTATCCATCCTGCCTGCCGCTAGAGATCCCATAATCAGCCCGGCTATCAGCACCAATAATACAACTGATATTACAGGCCAGGCTTTTAATACTACGGAGATTCTGGATGGTGTTTTTGGGCAATAAACCATAAAATCTTCTCCATAATTAGTATATGTCCGTAGTATTTTATTACTGGCAAAAGGTGAGTATTCCGGAAAAATTTTATGGTTTTGTTAACGGCACATATACGATCCGCGAATATGTGCTCTTTGCATAATCTGTCTTTAACCCGGTGATAATGAGTATATGACAACATGCTGGATCGGGGAGGGATTTGCAATGTCTTCGGAAATAATAATGGGGGTTGACGGTATTAATGATGAGGAAAAGAGATTGGCAATGATAAATTCTCTTTACAAATATTCCGGGATTTTGGATGTGGATGTTTCCCCGGGCAATACACAAGTCCGGGTAAGATACGATCACAATAATATTTTAGCAAGGGATATTAAGGAGACTATAGAAAGTGAAGGCATAGAAATAAACTTTATAAAAGGATGAGAGTTAATTATTATTGGACCGGTTAGCCATTAACAATTTATAAATATATTCAGCGGCCAATATATCTTCCATCGAGTTCCCGCTGGCTGCTACCACGGCAATTCCTGTATTTGCTTTGTAAGCTGCTTCAAGGGCCCTATATACAGCCGCTTGGGCTGGGGCGCAGCTTTTTTTATTTATTGTGCGGGCAACTGTGCCTGTTAAAACGGCCGGTGAGCCCGCATTAACTGCAGCATCAAAGGCAACACCACCTGTGCCTGTAACTCCCAAAACAATTTTGCCTTTGAAATCTGCCAGTTTAACAATTTCAGCACCGATATTTGGAATTACTGCATCAATCCTGGCTCCTTCAGATTTAAGCCCTGACATTGCCTTTGAAATGCTGTTTTCCCTATCAATACCGGCACCTATCCTTGGTTCAGCCAGGATAACAACCCCGCTGTTGTATAAGTTGGCCAAATTCCCTGCCATTTTGCCAATTAAAAAAGGGTTCACTTTTACAGGGGGCTTTGCATTGTCAGGGCAAGCCCCAAAAACAGCTAATGCCCCTGCTTCCAATGCCGCCTCCATACTGGTGGAAAAATCTATTACGTCTACAATAACCACAACCATGCCAAGAGAACCTGCCATAGCTGCACCACTGGC
>CAYUXS010000115.1:0-398 GCA_964448915.1 uncultured Peptococcaceae bacterium | reverse complement strand
CGGTAATAATATGCATAATAATACCTCTTGATTGTGAACAATATGATAAATATGCCTGTACCTGCATATGATCAAAAAAGATGTTTTAAAATTGCGAGGGAGTCATATGAATTTATACATTACTGGAAACAGCTTGTTTTTTTCCGGAAAAGTGAGTGATCTGCTCGGTGCCCTTCGCCGGTACAGGGCTGACATTACAGTGAAGGAGTTTATCAGGAAACATCTTAATTAAATTCGCGGCATAAATGCCGGCAGCACCGGCGGTATGGAAAAAGTCCGGGTCATCATTAAAAGAGCGCCCCATTGTATTTACCATAAGCCGGTAATGAGCAAGTATATCCGGAAGTACATCCGTATCAATCTCAACTATGTAATGGTGCTTATCAATCCCGGATATT
>CAYUXS010000114.1:0-5130 GCA_964448915.1 uncultured Peptococcaceae bacterium | reverse complement strand
GCCGGCGGGAGTTTTTCAAAATAATCCGTGAATTGGCGGGCAGTGGCACTACCATTATGTTAACTACCCACTTTATGGATGAAGCCGAAAGATGCAATCATATTGCTTTTATATCCGAGGGAAACCTTATTGCCAGCGATTCTCCGGAAAATCTTAAGAAGAGTGTAATTAAAGGTTGTATGGTCTCAATTGAAATGCCCAATATAATGGAAAAAATCTCAGAGCTTCAGGAGTTGCCGTACGTCCTTGAATGTTCAATTCATGGCGCGTCAATTCATGTCGTTTTAGAAAATGAACACTTAATTCCTGCTATAGAGGAACATACGGGGTATCAAGCGCAAATAATTACACCCTCCTTGGAAGATGTTTTCCTGGCATTATCAAAAAGGACCCGCACAAAGCAGCTTACGCCTGCCATATAAATACCGGGAAATATTCCAATACCGCTTTGGAGGAATATAAATGAACAGGCTTTTGGCTATATTAAAGAAAGAATTTTTACAAATGTTCAGGGATCGCCTCACAATTGGGATGATATTTGCCCTTCCACTGGTGCAACTGCTTTTGTTCGGATACGCAATCCAAACAGATGTCCGTAATATACCCACCGTAGTTTTTGATCAATCTTTAACTGCTGAAAGCAGGGACCTTCTTGATTCCTTTAAAGCTTCCGGCTACTTTAAAATAACCCAAGCGGCAGCCAGTTATAAGGAAGTAACCTACATGATAGACAGCGGTAAGGCCAAAGTAGGCATAATTTTCCCGCCTGATTTTTCTGTAAGTTTAAAAAGGGGTGAACCTGCAGCAGTGCAAGTCCTGGTTGACGCCAGCGACAGCATGGTCTCAAACTCAGCCATAGCTATTGCCAACTCTATTGGGATGCTGAAATCCCAAAACATTCTCGCCCAGAAAGCAAATATAAATATAGATAGCCCCCCTTATGATGTAAGGGTCAGGCCTTGGTATAACCCGGACGGGATTACCGCCTATTATATGGTACCGGCCATATTGGGCATTATTGTGACGATGACCATGGTTATGATGACTGCTATTGCAATTGTCAGGGAAAAAGAAAGAGGAACCTTGGAGCAGTTATTGGTAACCCCAATAAAATCATATGAATTGATGATCGGGAAAATAATACCCAATATCCTGCTCGGCTACCTCCAGATAACCGTGGCCCTTGTTGTCGCAAGCACTGTTTTCCATGTGCCAATCCGGGGCAGCCTACTCCAGCTCTACCTATTAACACTTTTCTTTATAACCGCTTCGCTTGGACTGGGTCTGTTGATCTCCAATATTGCGAAAAGTCAAATGCAGGCATTTCAAATGTCATTTTTTGTTTTCCTGCCCAGTATAATGCTGTCAGGGTTTTTATTCCCCAGAGAAGCTATGCCTGCAATTATTTATTATTTGAGCCATGCTATTCCCCTAACTTATTACCTGATTATTATCAGGGGTATCGTTTTAAAAGGCATCGGTTTTGGCTATCTTGTCCCCCAGATATTGTCTTTACTAGTCTTTTCAATAATTTTACTGGCCATAAGCATTGCTAAATTTAAGAAAAAAATTACTTAATCCAGGAGGTAGCCCAATTGAGAGATAAAATCTTGTCCGGGTTCAGGGAGATTGCCTATGAATCTGGTTTTCACCGGGCAACAGTTAATGAGCTTTCTGCCCGCACAGGCATAAGCAAGAGGACTATATACCGGTATTTTCGCAGCAAAGATGAAATGGTTGCTGCCGTTATGAGCCGGATCATGGAAGAGGTGATTGAGAACACCGATAAATATCTCAACGAAGAAAACCCTGTAAAGGCCATAACCGGTTTTATCAATTCCATAAACAATTCCCTGCAGGTTATTAGCCCTATTATGATAAATGATCTTCAGAAACGCTACCCTGAAATCTGGCAAAATATTGAGGACTTCCGTTCAAAAAGGCTGAAAAAAATAATTAATAATATATTGAAAAATAACCGGGGGCATTTTCGAGCCATTATCCCGGAAGTTTTTGTTGCTGCAGTGCTGTCATCTACAAGAGAGGTAATTAACCCCAATTTTATCCTTAAACACAACCTTACCATAGAGCAGGCAATAAATTCCCTGTTTGAAATATTATTTTATGGAATCATCGAAAAGGAAAATTAAAAAAGCCGGTAAGGCCAGGCCTTATCCGGCATTTTTACTACGGAATTATTCGATTGTACCCATAAAAATGTTCAGCCCAATACGAGCCATAAACTGAGGCTTCTTTTACACCTGAACTGGAGGTTGAGCTGATAAATTTCCCACCACCCAGGTATATCCCTGAATGGTTAATTGCACCACCACTATGGAAGAACACCAGATCCCCAGGCCTTGCCTCACTTGCACTTATTGGTACGCCACTTTTATATTGTTCGGCGGCAGTCCTGGGCATATCAATGCCAATACTCTTAAATACATATCTTACATAACCTGAACAATCAAATCCTCTTGGTGATTGCCCGCCATACCGGTATGGCGAACCTTCAAGAGATTTCGCATAATCCAATAACCCTTGAATACGGCTTGACCCTCTTGAAACTTGGGGTTGTTGAACCGTATTGCTACCACCGGAAATTAGAAGTGATTGCCCTGGGTATATAAGTGTTGTGTTCAGGGAGTTCAACTCTTGGAGCCTATTTACAGTAATACCATGGGAAGTAGCTATTCTCCAGAGTGTATCCCCAGGTTTAACCACATAGTATGTATCAGCAAAGGAAGGTGATGCAAAAAGAATCAAAGCCAAACTAACCACAACAGTAAATACAAATATTTTTGTCTGCCTCATTAAACCCCACTTTCCACACCTACGAGGTTAGCTGACGGGTTAGGGCCGAAAGTTAGCCCCTTGCTAATTAATTAGCCAATTCACCCCAAAGTAATAGGTTCCCCCGCTCTCTTATAAGAGATTCGGTGCTTACTTTTTAATGGACCCTATTCAGTTGTTTAACTATCCACCTCCTTAACATAAATTTAACACGCACAACAATATGATACAAAAATTATCACGTTTTGCCCAGTTAATATCTGGTAAAAAAGTTTTTTGTAGGAATATATCGAAAAAATTTTTTAACAATTCATTAATAATAAATTAATAAATATTATTCCAAAAAAAAACTCCCGGCAACTAATTCCGGAAGCTAAAAAGGCAGCCGTCGGCCGCCTTTACAATCATAAATTATCATATTCAAAGCCTTACATGAGCTCAAACATTCCTAACTGGAAACAATACCCGTTCTTATTTTCATAACTGCATCCAGTACTTTACCCGCTACCTCTAATTTGCTCATTTTGGGCAGGGTTTCAACTTCCCCATTTCTAAAGAACAATTTAACCACATTGGTGTCCGAACCAAAACCTGCCCCAGGTATTGTAACATCATTGGCAACTATCAAATCGGTATTTTTGGCAGTCATTTTATGCCTGGCATTGTATTCCAGGTTTTCAGTTTCCGCCGCAAATCCCACCAAAGTAACATTGTCCTTTTTAATTTTACCTAATTCAGCAAGTATGTCCGGATTTCTTATTAATTTTAAAGTAAGGCTGTCCTCACTTTTTTTAATTTTTTGAACGGATACAGTCTCACAACGATAATCTGCCACTGCGGCAGCCTTTATTACAACCTGGCATTGAGGGTAATATTTCATGACTGCCTCTTTCATTTCTAAAGCTGATTCAACCCGGACAAGTTCTACCCCGGCGGGAACCTCGAGGGATGTTGGGGTTGAAACCAGGATAACCCTTGCCCCTCTGGATACTGCCGCCTTAGCCAGGGCATAGCCCATCTTGCCGGAGCTCCGGTTCGAAATAAACCTTACCGGATCTATTGCTTCCCTGGTACCCCCGGCTGTAACCAATACGGTTAGGCCTTGCATGTCCAAAGGCTGGGTCAATATCCGGGATACAGCTTCAATAATTACGCTTATTTCAGGCAACCTGCCTTTTCCATAATGCCCGCATGCTACTTTACCGGTTTCAGGCTCTACAAAATGATAGCCATAATTCTTTAGCCTTGAGATGTTGTCCTGGACCACCTGATTGGCGTACATATTTACGTTCATTGCCGGGCAAATAAGTATAGGACACTTTGCAGCCAGTACCGCTGTAGTCAATAAATCATCCGCAATCCCGTGCGCCAGTTTTCCAAGGATATTTGCAGTAGCAGGCGCAATCAGCATAAGATCCGCAGAAGTTGCCAGCTCGATGTGTGGGATGTTAAACCGGCGGGAAGAGGAAAAAAGATCGGTGTGAACAGGATTTTTCGTCAGTGTCTCAAAAGTAATTGGACTAACGAATTCCAAAGCCGATCTTGTCATTATGGTATGCACCGAGGCACCTAAGCCGGAAAGCTTACTGGCAAGGTCGGCAACCTTATAAACCGCAATGCCCCCGGTAACCCCTAAAGTTATTACTTTTCCTTCAATCATATATATACTCTCACTTAATGCCTTGTTTTGTGCGGCGGTATGTAACCTTGCCGCAGGCTATTTCTCTAAGTGCTTCAGTAACGGGTTTTCGAACCGCTGTACCGTTATTGTCCTCCACTTTCTTTTCAGTTAATTGCCTGGCCCTCTTAGCTGCCAATACCACCAGAGTATACCGGCTGTCAACTTTTTGCATTAATTCATCAAGAGTAATGTCCTGAATCATAATTCCTCCCCAACTAGGTTACTTAAAATTTATCGTTTCCAAGCATCAGGCAGTTTGAAACGGGTGGTGCGGCTCTGCTCAGCCTTGATAATAGATTTAATCATATCAACAGAATCTTCAAGCTTATCATTAATCAATACATAGTCGTATTTGGGAATATAACCCAATTCAGTATCGGCCCAGAGCAATCTTTTCTCGATTTCATCCTGGCTGTCCGTATTTCTTCCTTGCAGCCTGCTACGCAGTATCTCTCTTGACGGGGGAATAATAAATATTAATACCGCACTTGGAAAACGCTCCTTTACGGTAACCCCACCCTGGACATCAATCTCTAAAATAACGTTTTTGCCTTGTTCTAAAAGCTCAACTACTTTCCCCAAAGGTGTCCCATAAGTATACCCGTAAATCGGAGCCCATTCCAAAAAACCGCCTTGTTGAATAATATTATCAAATT
>CAYUXS010000113.1:0-5192 GCA_964448915.1 uncultured Peptococcaceae bacterium | reverse complement strand
CCTGCAGCCGTATTTTGTATATATGATTGGCTTTTTGCCGGGCTTTCCCTATATGGGTTTCGTTGACGACCGGATAATTATTGGCCGGCGAAAAGAGCCCCGGGCAATGGTGGAAACCGGTTCGGTAGGCATTGCCGGCAGGCAGACCGGTATATACAGCCTGGCCAGTCCAGGTGGGTGGCAGATCATTGGAAGGACTCCGGTTAAGATTTTCAAACCGGATGAAGGGAAATTTTTGTTTAAAACAGGGGACAAAGTAATTTTTAAACCCATGGGCAGGACAGGAGTACATTTCACTGACATTGATCCCTATGCTTGGGGTGAGTTAATTGGGTAATATCAGGGTAATTGACGGTGGGCCGTTAACCACTATTCAGGACTTGGGGCGCTATGGCTTTCAGAACAAGGGCGTGCCTACTTCGGGGGCAATGGATCCTTTTTCTTTTCAATTGGCCAATATAGCCCTGGGGAATCCGGAAGGCACACCGGGTTTGGAATGTACTTTGCCCGGCTTAAAAATTGAGTTTATGGAAGATGAATATATATGCATAACCGGGAGCAACTTGACTCCGGTTGTTGATGGGCGTCCATGCCCGATGTGGAAGGCGATAAAAATAAATAAAGGATCTATACTTAGCCTGTCGGGTTTGGAATGGGGATGCAGGGCATATATTTGTTTTTCCGGCGGGTTAATTTGTCCTCCGGTTATGTCCAGCACATCCACCCTTTTAAGTGCAGGTTTGGGGGGCTTTAAGGGTAGGGCAATCAGGGCAGGCGACGTGCTGGCTGTCGACAGCAAGCTGCCGGGCTATGAGGCAGAGGTGCCCGGGGAATTAAGGGTTGATGTTGATGGATTTCATGAAATCCGGGTAATAATGGGTCCCGGTGATTATCTTTTTAGCCCGGAAGCAATAGAATTATTTTTAAATTCTGAATACCGTATAGGGATGAAATGTGACCGGATGGGCTGCCATTTAGAGGGCCCGCCTATAGACAATAAAGGTGGTTTATTGCACTATTCTCAAGGTATGCCATTGGGGGGCATACAGGTTAGCGGCGAGGGGTTGCCCATTGTTTTGCTGAGGGACCGGCAAACGGTTGGCGGTTATCCTTTAATTGCTACAGTTATCAGTGTTGACACCTGGCTTTTCGCCCACTTTAAACCGGGGGATCGCATACGCTTCAAATCTATAACAGTATCAAATGCGGAGGGTATATATAGGAAAAAAATCGAGCAGTTCAAAGCTTTTGCTCAAATTGTCAAAAAACAGGCAGTTGATAGTAAGTACAATTAAAAGTTTTCGCGGGCCTTTTGCATTTGCCGTTATGTTATAATTAATTGATGGAAAAAATATGAAAGGGCGAAACCGCCGTTGAGCAAGAAAGATGACGAATTTTATTGTGAAGTACTGGTTGATGTTGATGCCAGGGAAGTGGACCAAAGCTTTACTTATAAAATCCCGGCCAAATTTATAAATAGGCTGGACGTTGGGAGTATTGTCCTTGTGCCATTTGGCCGGAGAAAGGTTAACGGGTATGTAACCGGCATTAACTCTATTCCCTCGACTGATAAGGCTAAAATTAAAGACATTGAAGATATAATTGAAGAAGGGCCTGTTTTTACTCCTGAACAAATGGAGCTTGCCCGTTGGCTGTCCGGATATTATTTATGTACATTGATCTCAGCGCTGCAGGCAATTATTTCACCAATAATTCATGGGGCCGGGCCCAAAAAGATAAAAGGATTGTACCCGGCACCCGGTATTTTGGATCCGGTTTTTGGCAACCGGGCACCAAAAAAAAGATTGGTCTGGCAAGTGGCTGTGAATCGCCCCGGGCTCAGCCGGCGGGAACTTGCTTTATCAGCGGGAGTTTCGGAGTCAGTGGTTGATTCTTTGTTGTCCGCCGGGCTTCTCCACCAAAGAGAAACGATTGTGCGCAGGGATCCTTACCCGATTGAAAAGATGCCTGAGCCAATGGATTTTACCCTTACGCCGGAGCAAGCTTCATCACTGGCGGAAAAGTTTTTTTGCTTTTTGGGGTTACCGGAAGCGGTAAAACAGAAGTCTATATACAGGCCATCGCACATGCATTGTCCAAGGGAAAACAGGTTTTGACAATGGTTCCCGAAATAGCCCTTACTCCTCAGATGGTATACCGTTTCAAAGCTTTTTTTGGGGATAAAGTAGCTGTTTTACACAGCAGGTTATCCGAAGGGGAAAGATATGATGAATGGGCGCGGATAGCTGAAGGCACTGCTCCGGTGGTGCTTGGCACACGTTCTTCAGCCTTTGCGCCTTTTAAAGATCTGGGTCTGATAATAGTTGATGAAGAACATGAACCTACTTATAAACAAGAGGAAAATCCACGGTACCATGCACGGGATGTTGTGTTAAAATTGGTTGGGCAGTTTGAGTGTGTTGCAGTATTGGGCAGTGCCACCCCTTCGTTGGAAACATACCAGCGTGCTTTGCCCGGCGGGCCTTATCAATTATTAACGATGCTTAACCGGGTTGAGAACCGTTCCTTGCCACAGGTACGTTTAATTGATATGCGCAAGGAAATAAAAGCAGGAAATCCCGGAATTTTAAGCAGCCCGTTAATAGCTGCCATAAGGGAAAGGTTAGAGCGAAATGAAAAAGTGGTGCTTTTTTTAAACCGTAGAGGCTATGCTACTTTGGTTGTCTGCAGGGAATGCGGTTTAGTAATGAAATGCTCCCACTGTGATATCTCATTAACCTACCATACCGGTGGAAAGCTGCAATGCCATTACTGCAATAATTCATATTTCCGTAAAAATTGTCCCGATTGCAACAGTAAACTGGTTGAGTATTTTGGTGCAGGTACGCAGAAGTTGGAGGAAGAGATTGGGAAATACTTTCCCCAGGCAGTTGTCTTGCGGATGGATAGTGACACCACCGGCAGAAAGGGAGCACATAATAAAATATTAAATAGTTTTAAGGACGGCAAAGCCGATATTTTAATCGGCACTCAAATGGTAACCAAAGGGCTTGATGTGCCTGATGTTACCTTAGTGGGTGTGGTTAATGCCGATTTGTCCCTGCATATGCCTGACTTTAGGTCGGCTGAAAGGACATTCCAGTTGATTGCTCAAGTTGCGGGCCGTACCGGCAGGGGAGAATTGGGAGGGGAAGTGCTGGTCCAGACTTTTACACCGGGGCATTACTCAATAGTTTTTGCTTCGGAACATGACTATATGGGATTTTTCAAGCACGAAATCAACATCCGGAAGAAAATGAATTATCCTCCTTTTGCAAGGTTGGCCAGGATATTATTTTTGGGTAAAAAATTAGAAGAGGTAAAAGAGTTGGCGGAGCAATGGGCTTCAACCTTAAGAAATTTTCTCAAATCGCAGGACTATAACGGGATGATAGAAGTATTGGGTCCGGCACCAGCCCAAATTGCCAGGGTTAAGGATCGATACCGCTGGCATTTGGTAATCAAATCCAAGAGTGGTAAGATATTAAGGACGCTTATACAATACTCACTGGAGCAGAACAAAAATTACCAGCGAAAAGATACCGCCTTGGTGGTTGACATAGATCCCCAGAACTTAATGTAGTATTGTAATTATTGTTTTATTTGGTATATAGTTTGATTATAATAAATGATTAAATATTTTGCATGAATGAAGGATATGTATTCTAGCCAAATATGGAGGGTGAAATCTTGGCGGTTTATAAAATTGTGCTTGAAGGCGATGAAGTTTTAAGGGAAAAGGCTAAAGAGGTAAAAAAGATTACCCCCAATATTATCAAGTTGCTTGATAATATGCGGGATACCATGTATGCATATAAAGGTGTTGGCTTGGCAGCGCCACAGGTAGGGGTTTCAAAAAGGGTAATAGTGGTTGATATCGGAGAAGGCTTAATAGAATTTATCAACCCTGAAATAGTTGAATCTCAGGGGGAAGTTGTCGATTTTGAGGGGTGCCTAAGCCTTCCTGAGATTATTGGTGAAGTAAAGAGAGCAAATATGGTTAAAGTCAAAGGGCTTGATCGCCATGGCAAAGAGGTGGAAATCAAGGCCGAAGGTTATTTGGCAAGGGCCTTGCAGCATGAGATCGATCACCTCAATGGTATTTTATTTATAGATATTGCCCAAAATATACGCAGGGAGAAAGAGAAATAGTTTGCTTGAAGGTATTACTTTTAGGTGGGTTGTCAGCTGTTAGCTGTAAGCTATCAGGTATCAGCTGTTAGCTATTAGCTATCAGCTGTTAGCTGTCAGCTGTTGGCTGTCAGCTATCAGTTAACAACTGTTGGCTGTTGGCTATCAGTTATCAGCCGGTAGCAAATTTCCAGTGCAAGAGTAATGGAGAGAAGCAATGAATATAGTTTTTATGGGCACACCTGATTTTGCTGTGCCCAGCTTAAAAGCATTAATAGAATCAGAGTTTTCAGTAAGTGCGGTGATTACCCAGCCGGATCGCCCAAAGGGAAGGGGGAAAAAGGTTATGCCTCCCCCGGTAAAAGTATTTGCTCTAGAAAAAGAACTGACTGTTTATCAACCTGAAAATATAAAAGAAGAGTCCTTTATAAAACTGCTTGGAGAGATAAACCCTGACTTAATAGTAGTGGTTGCTTTTGGCCGGATACTGCCCAAAGAAATTTTGGATCTACCCAGGTTTGGTTGTATAAATGTTCATGCATCACTTTTACCAAAATACAGGGGAGCTTCCCCGATTCAAAGGGCAATCATGGAAGGTGAAAAAGAAACCGGTATTACAACCATGATGATTGATCAGGGGCTTGATACCGGGGACATGCTGCTTCAGGAAAAGACACCCATTTTCCCGGAAGAGAGTTTTGGCTCATTGCACGATAGGCTTTCCCAGATAGGCGCAAAGTTACTGTTAAAAACTATTAGACAGTTAGCCTGCGGTAAATTGCATGCCGTTCCCCAGGATGACCGGAAGGCAACCTATGCTCCCCCGTTAAGCCGGGAGGATGAAATAATTTATTGGGATAATACTGCTATTAATATTAAAAATAAGATCCGCAGCTTGGATCCTTGGCCGGGGGCTCGAACCAAGTTGGGTGACAGGGTTTTTAAAATATGGAAGGTTAGAGAGCCGGAAACGGACGTAAAGATTCCTGCAAGCCCAGCCAATCCAATTGTAAAACCGGGCCAGGTTATAAATATAGATGATAAACAACTATTTGTTAAAT
>CAYUXS010000112.1:5160-5455 GCA_964448915.1 uncultured Peptococcaceae bacterium | reverse complement strand
ACAGATTAAAGTCGGAAAACAAACATTTGTTACTACTGTAGCCCCATAAAGAATCAATTTGCGGGGAGGAAAAACCTCCCCGCCAATAACTTATGGCAGGGGGACGAAACATTGGAGCATTTTTTTGATCAGTTAATAAATGGTTTGCAACTGGGCTTTATGTATGCTTTGATCGCCCTCGGTTATACCATGGTATATGGGGTTGTTAAACTTATTAACTTCGCCCATGGTGACGTATTTATGGTAGGAGCTTTCACGGGGTATTTTGGATTTTCGAAGTGGGGATTGCCTTTTC
>CAYUXS010000112.1:2608-5150 GCA_964448915.1 uncultured Peptococcaceae bacterium | reverse complement strand
TGCTTACTGCTATGGTTGTCTGCTCTATCCTGGGAGTAACTATTGAGCGTATAGCATACAGGCCTTTAAGGTATGCCCCGAGAATAGCTGCTTTAATCAGTGCCCTTGGTGTATCATTATTCATTGAATATTTTAGCAGCTTAAGATTTGTTTTCGGCCCTGACTACAGGGTAGTGCACACGCCTATTTCTTTGGTTAAATATGACCTGTTTGGCTTAACCATTACCAACGTCCAGATAATAATTTTAATAACAGTATTGGTTATATTAAGTTTGTTGCAGTTTCTTATTTTTCGTACCAAAGTCGGAATGGCAATGAGAACTGTTTCTGTGGATCATAATGCAGCCAGGTTGATGGGAGTCAATGTAGACAACACAATCTCAGCCACTTTTGCCATAGGTTCGGCTTTAGCAGCTGCCGGCGGTGTTTTATATGCAGTTGCTTACCCGCAGATTCACCCGTTTATGGGAATTATGCCCGGTTTAAAAGCGTTTACAGCAGCTGTCCTGGGTGGGATTGGCATTATTCCGGGAGCAGTGATTGGCGCTCTTATTATGGGGCAGGTTGAAACGATGACTTCAGCCTTTCTTTCGTCACAAGCCCGTGATGCAATTGCCTTCGGCATATTGATTTTGGTTTTATTAATAAGGCCTACCGGTATCCTTGGCCGCAATGAGCCTGACAAGGTTTGAGGAGAGTGAGTGTATGCCTAAGGCAAATTTAAAAAACAGGAATATAATGCTGGTTGCCGGCACAATAGCCGTGTATACTGTGCTTAAATTTTTAGTTGTCAGTGGGATTATAAACCCATATTGGCAAAGAGTGCTTGATCAAGCATTTATTACTACCATGGGGGCATTGGGCCTAAGTTTAATATATGGTTTTACAGGCCAGTTTTCACTGGGGCATGCTGCCTTCTACGGTATCGGGGCGTACTCATCCGGTTATTTTGATAAAATGATGGATCAGGGGACAATTTTCTTTTTTTTAGTTTCTCTATTGGTGGGTACTGTTGTCGCAGGATTGGTGGCATTACTCATAGGATTGCCGATATTGAGGTTGGGTTCTGATTATTTGGGCATTGCCACACTGGGTTTCGGAATTATTGTTAAAGTTGGCATGGATAACTCTTCAAAATTTATCTCCGATTTGGGAGGAGCTACCGGTATGTCCGGTACTCCCCAATTAGCCAATTTTGATTGGGTTTTTGTATTTACTTTATTGACCATAATCATGGTTCGAAATTATGTTTTTTCTTCATACGGCAGGGCGTGTACCTCTGTCAGGGAAGACGAGATAGCAGCTAAAGCAATGGGTATCAATACTACCAAGGTAAAAGTTACTGCTTTTGTTTTGGGATGTGCACTGGCAGGCTTGGCAGGGGGAATGTATGCCCACCGTTACCCCTTTTTACACCCCAGTAGCTTTGACTTTTTAAAATCCTTTGATTTTCTCTTAATTGTAGTGCTGGGAGGACTGGGCAGTATAACAGGAACTGTGATAACTGCGATTGGATGGGTTTTCATACTGGAAGGCCTAAGGTTTGTTTTAGGAGAAGCTTTTATAGATTTCCGGGGTGTAATTTATGCGCTTATTTTGATAATTGCCATTATCTTAAGGCCTCAGGGAATCTTTGGGGGCAAAGAAATAGGGTTTATGTTACCACGGCCCTTTGCGGCTTCGACAGGAAGAAGGGATGGTGCCGATGGCAATTCTGACCATTGATGGTATCGATAAGGTTTTTGGTGGCCTGAAAGCAGTAAATAACATGAGCATGTCCATAGAAAAAGGTGAAATAGTTGGTCTAATCGGCCCAAATGGTGCAGGCAAGACAACAGTGTTTAACATAATTTCCGGGATATATAAGCCTACCTCAGGGAAAATTATTTTTTGTGAACAAGATATTACAGGCCTGCCGCCTAATCGTGTGCATCAAAAAGGAATTGCCAGGACATTTCAAAACATTCGGTTGTTCCAAGGGAATAGTGTTTTAGATAATGTACGGGCAATTTATCATAATCATATTGGTTATGGTTACCTTGATGCGGTATTAAGGACCCCGCGTTTTACCAGGATTGAGAGGCAAATAGAAGAGGAATCAATGGAGTTGCTGTCTGTTTTAGCTCTTCAGGATAGGGCTTATGATTTGGCAAAAAGCCTGCCGTATGGTGACCAGAGAAGACTTGAAATTGCCAGGGCTTTGGCAAGCAAACCAAAACTGCTTATGCTGGATGAGCCTGCTGCCGGCATGAATCCTTCAGAAGTGGCAAAAATGGTTGAATTAATCAAATATGTAAAAGAAAAATTTGATATCACAGTTTTATTAATAGAACACCAAATGGGCATGGTTATGAATTTATGTGACAGGATAGTGGTTATGGATTTTGGGCAAGTGATTGCTACTGGATTACCCTCTGAGGTACGCAATAATCCTTTGGTCCTCCAGGCTTACCTTGGAAAGGGGGTAACTGTAGCCTAATGCTGGAAGTTAATAATTTAAATGTTTTCTATGGCGCAATTCAAGCTTTACGGGGTATCACTT
>CAYUXS010000112.1:1786-2598 GCA_964448915.1 uncultured Peptococcaceae bacterium | reverse complement strand
AATGTCAATGAAGGGGAGATTGTTACTCTAATAGGAGCAAACGGAGCAGGGAAATCCACCACGTTAAGGTGTATATCAGGTTTAATTAGGGCTAAAAGCGGAAGTATTGCTTTTAGGGGCAAACCAATTAATAATATGCCGGCACATAAAATAGTAGAAATGGGTATTTCTCATGTCCCGGAAGGAAGGCTAATATTCCCTAATTTGACAGTGACGGAAAACCTTCTTATGGGGGCTTTTTCCCGCAAAGACAAAGATGAGATTAAAGAGAGTATGGAAGTGGTTATGGATAGGTTCCCCCGGCTTAGAGAAAGATCTAAACAGATGGCGGGAACATTGTCCGGCGGGGAGCAGCAAATGCTGGCCATGGGGCGGGGCTTAATGAGCAGGCCTTCCCTGTTAATATTGGATGAGCCTTCAATGGGGTTATCGCCCGTATTGGTCGAAGAGATTTTTGATATTATAAGATGGATAAACCAGCGGGGCACTACTGTACTGTTGGTTGAACAAAATGCTTTTATGGCATTGCAAATAGCCCATAGAGCTTATGTGTTGGAAACCGGAAGGATTTTATTCAGTGGAGACTCAAAGGATATTCAAAGCGATCCGAGAGTCCGCCAGGCTTATATGGGTGAACATGTAAATGAAAATATCGGATAGAACCGGGTTATATTAGCAAGGGTATTGATATCCAAGTTGTATCAATACCTTTTTTGGCTTTGTCAATTGTTGGGGTAGCCCCACTAATGGAGAATAAACAGTTCCGGCGGTGGTTGATTTACGGTCAGCCACCGTTTTTATATAAATAAAAC
>CAYUXS010000112.1:0-1776 GCA_964448915.1 uncultured Peptococcaceae bacterium | reverse complement strand
TGAAAATTACATTTTTTGGAGTGATAGCCTAATGATAATTAAGGATCTTGCAATCGTTGGCGGCGGGCCGGCTGGTTTATCCGCAGGTATTTATGCCGCCAGGGCGGATTTAAAGGCTGTTCTTTTTGAACAAAGTATGCCCGGTGGGCTTGCAGCAAGTACTGAAATTATAGAAAACTATCCAGGCTTCTCAGAGGGTATCGGCGGACCTGAACTGGCTATTAATATGGAGGCGCAAGCCAAAAAATTTGGATTGGAGATTGTCTATGACAGGGTCGAGGAAATAACCAAAGAAGATGGTTATTTTTATGTAAAGACGGATGAAGAAGAATATAAAGTAGGCGCTGTTATACTGGCAACCGGTGTAAAGCCGAAATTTCTCAATATAAAAGGTGAAAGAGAGTTCCACGGCCGGGGGGTATCTTTTTGTGCTACCTGTGACGGGGCTTTATACAGGGATAAAAGGGTGGCAGTAATCGGTGGGGGGGACTCTGCCTTGGAAGAGGCAATCTCACTTACCCGTTTTGCCAAAAAGGTTTTTATTATTCACCGCCGCGATAAATTCAGGGCCACCAAATACCTCCAGCAAAAAGCCATGCAGAATAAAAAAATTGAATTCTTATTAAAGAAGGTTCCGGTAGAAATATCGGGTGCCGGCATGGTGGAAGCCATTACCCTGAAAGATGTTGACAGCAATGTCACCGATAGCCTTCAGGTTGATGGGGTCTTTATTTATGTTGGGTTTACTCCAAGCACCGATTTGGTTAAAGGATTGGTTGAACTGGATGAAAATGGCTATATAATTACCGATGAACAAATGAGCACTAATATAGCCGGTATTTTTGCCGCAGGAGATGTCCGGAAGAAAATGCTGCGTCAAGTGGTAACCGCAGTATCTGACGGCGCTACAGCAGCAGAGACTGCAGAAAAATATCTTGAAGGCATGAAAGGATAATACAAAAAAATGCTGTGCCAGTCTTTGGCCACAGCATTTGGGGAGAGGAAAAGATTACGTAATCTTGTTATATACTATTATGATAAGATTGATTATATGAAGCCATATTTTGGTAAAAGGACAATTTATATTAGGTGCCAAAGGGCGTGTTTATCCTGCAGGAAAATATAAAAGGGCTGTTTGAAAAATTCAAGCAGCAAAAAATACGTGCTTTAGCCAGGATAATTTCTATTATAGAGAATGAAGGCACGTATAAAGAAAAGCTATTAAAAAGCATCTACAAAATAAGTGGTAATGCTTATGTGATTGGTATTACAGGTGCTCCCGGAGCCGGTAAGAGCTCATTAACCGACCGTTTAATTTCATATTTAAGAAAAAATGGCGATACGGTAGGGGTAATTGCCATAGATCCTACCAGCCCTTTTACCGGGGGGGCACTATTGGGTGATCGTATCAGAATGCAGGAGCATTCCTTGGATCCCGGTGTTTACATAAGGAGCATGGGTACCAGGGGCAGCCTTGGCGGACTGGCCAGAAACACCAAAGAGGCTGTTAAGGTATTGGATGCTTACGGTTTCAATTGGATAATCGTAGAGACAGTAGGAGTGGGGCAGGCCGAATTGGATATAATTGATATATCCGATACCACCATAGTGGTGCTTACACCCGGGGCCGGGGATTCAATCCAGGCGATTAAAGCCGGTATAATGGAGATTGCCGATATCTTTGTAGTCAACAAATGTGACTTGCCCGGAGCTGATAAAGTGGAATCAGAAATTGTCCAGATGCTTGAAGGACAGAATACTATGCCACAGTGGAGG
>CAYUXS010000111.1:0-5473 GCA_964448915.1 uncultured Peptococcaceae bacterium | reverse complement strand
GATCCCGGCGGGAGAAGCGAGATCGCTTGATTTACATAGCTTTCGTCATCAAGATTAGTAAAAAGGTTTTTTTTCGGATCCGGATTAAAAGCGGGCCGTGATGCTAACGCCAAAATCTCTCCTGTTTGCCTATCCATTACCACCACTGCACCCCTCTTAATTTTCCGGTCCATTACTTTTTCAACTATTTCTTGAATACCCGCATCAATAGGTTTTCCCGGAAGGGCTTTGCCTGTGGCATCTTTGAATAAGCCGGCATAAGCGGAATAGTAACTGCCTTTAAGATGGCTTTCATAATAAAATTCCAATCCACTGCGACCTATCCAGTCACTAAGCAGGTAGCTTTTTTTAGCCAGCGGGTTGTTTAACCTTTCCAGTTCATTGATATCTTTTATCTTGCCAAGCTGTCCAACAATATGGACAGCCATAGGCTGCGGCCCATACCTGAAATAATAAGGCACTACCAATATGCCTTTAATACCTGCTTCCTCAATGGATTTAAGTTGCAGGCCGGTTAAATCATACGGCAGTATTACCGGCCTCTTCTTATTATTTAAAAGTTCTCTTAGTTTACCGGGTTCTTCATTTAAAATACCCGAGAGGAACTTTATGCTTTTTTCGTAATCACCTGCAACCTGTGGAAAAACAACCACCCTATTGGCCACATACGAACCTGTCAGGGATCTCGAATGCCGGTCCAGTATCTCGCCCCGGGGGTATTCCTCCAGGGCTATGCCGTTAAGTTCCCTTGACATGGCTTCCCGGGCATAAAGTTGATTTTTATATAGTTGTATATAACTGAGCCTCATTATGCCAAAGATTAAAAAAAAGACCAGTATAATTGTGCTCCATACCAGTCTTTTATGCCTTAAATAACTTAACCTCACTTAAGTTTGCTCCCTTTTACCTGGTATATTAATAGCATAACCTGTAAATAAAAGGGATAAACAGCAGCAGTTATTGATTTTCAATCCTTCTTAACATGCTAAACTCCGGCAGCGGCTTATCATAGGGTATAAAGACAGTTTGACAGGGGTGGGGCGCCTCTTGTATAAGTTGGCCGTTTTCATCGTACATCTTTTCAGGTTTAAGTGCTTGATTAGGCCCCCGGGGAACCAAAACCTCCAATTTTTCACCGCTGGAAAAACGATTGCGCTGTTCAACTTCAAGCATTTTCTTATTAAAATGATACCGCCTTACCAACCCCACAAAGGTACAATCCCTGCGGTATATCCCGTCAACATCGCCATGGCCGGATAAGGTGGTATCACCGGATAAAAAAGCCGTAGTGTAATCCCGGTTGCTTACCTTGCCCAATTCTTCCAACCACTTTTGCTCCACAACAAAATCCCCATTGCCGGCAATGATCCTGTCAATTGCCTCCCGGTATACTTTAACCACAGTGGCTACATAGTGCACACTTTTAACCCGGCCTTCAATTTTAAAGCTTTTAACCTTGGCTTCTATCAATGCCGGCAAAAATGAAAGCAGGCACAGATCCCTGGAGCTTAGTATATAAGTTCCCCTGTTGTCCTGGAATATGGGAAAGTATTGTCCTTCCCTCTTTTCTTCAACCAGTGCGTAACGCCAACGGCAGGGTTGGGCACAATCACCTTGGTTGGCGTCCCTGCCGGTCATATATTGGCTCAGCAAGCAGCGCCCGGAATAAGAAATGCACATTGCCCCGTGGACAAACACTTCCAGTTCAACCCTTGTATGATCTTTTATTTCTTTAATTTCCTGCAAGGAAAGCTCCCTTGCCAGGACAATCCTGCTTACTCCTTGGGCCTCCCAGAAAGAAGCGGAAAAAGTGTTTGTGGTGTTGGCCTGAGTACTCAGGTGTATTTTTAAATTCGGAACCAGAGAGCGGGCCAGGCTGACCACACCCGGATCAGCGACAATAATCGCATCGGCGCCGATCTCACCAAGAAACCGCAAGTAATCTCCCAATTCAATAAAATCCCGGTTGCGGGCAAATATATTCACTGTGACATAAACCTTGCAGTTTTTGCTATGAGCATATTTTATTGCCTCTGACAACTCTTCCGGCGAAAAATTATCAGCCCTCATCCTTAACCCAAATTTGGGGCCGCCAAGATATACTGCGTCAGCCCCATATAATATAGCAGCTTTTAATTTTTCCAGGTTGCCGGCAGGCGCCAGCAATTCCGGTATCATAGAATCTCACTCCATAACGGTTGTCGACATCCGGCTTTTAGCCATCAGCATTGATTTTTTCAATATTTCTATTATGCTCCTGCAGGGTGGTAGCAAATGCATGTGAGCCATCTTTTTTGGCCACGTAATATAAATAATCAGTTTTTGCAGGATTTACTGCAGCTTCCAATGAAGCCTTGCCCGGAAAGTTTATCGGCCCGGGGGGCAAACCTTTGATTCGATATGTGTTATATGGCGAATCGATTTCTAAATCCTTATAATATATTTTGTTCCTCTGCACGCCCAAAGCGTATTCAACTGTGGCATCAATCTGCAAAGGCATGCCTAATCGCAAACGGTTAAATATTACACCGGCTATCAACGGGCGCTCCTCTTCAACAGCAGCCTCGCCCTCTACCAAAGAAGCGATAATAACTGCCTGATGCAAGGTAAGGTTGGCTTTTTCAACTTTCTTTAGATAATTCATGTCCTGCAATACCGACTGGAACCTGTCCAGCATCATGGCTACTATCTGTTCTTCTGTAGTCTCCTGTCCCACATAATACGTGTCGGGGAAAAGATAGCCCTCCAAGCCCATTCCATTGGGGATATATTTTAGAAATGGGTGATTGTAATTTTTAGTATTGCTCAAAGCAGCCTTAAACTTATCTTCTTCCACCAAGCCTTTCTGGACAAGCAATCCGGTTAACTGCTCCAGGTTGAAGCCTTCAGGCACAGTAAAAGCAATATGGTCATCCGGGCCATTAACCAAAGATGCCACTATTTCCGGTATTGACTGGTTAGTTTTTAAAATATAGCTACCGGGTTTAAAACTTTTATCGACCCCATGAAGCCTGGCATACCCGCTAATCAGCTTTGGGCCTCTAACCAGTCCGGCATTGTAGATAATTTCGCTTATCGTGCTGCAACTGGAGTTTTTCGGTATGTCAATGCTGATCTCTAAAAATTCGTTATCATTGTGAACCGGTGAAAGCAAAGCATTCCAATATATAAACGCCAAGGAAAAAAACAATAGAGCCGCAATAACACCAAAAAACAACAACAAGCGCTTATTTATTACCATGAATCACACTGCCTGTTTTTTTTAATAATTATACATTCTATCAACAGGTGGTACAACCTGAGTTCGACAGCATGCGCTGGAAGGTTATCCGGCATCTTCCCGGCCGGCAGTTGTAGGCGATCCGGGTTTGATATGATCATTGTTTTCCGGAACACTGCTATTATCCGGGGACTCCGGCAACACCGGCGGCCCGGGCGCTTCAGGTGCTTCAGGCAATTCAGGTGTTTCCGGTATTTCCGGTGTTTCCGGTATTTCCGGTACTTCCGGTTCTTCAGGTGTTTCCGGCAAACCGGGTGGTTCAGGAAGCTGGTTCTGCTCCGTTTTCTCTGCAGTCCCCTTTACGACAATCTGGTTTAAAGGGTTATATAAGCTGCCGGGCAAATCTTCCGGCTTGTACCTGCCATTTTCCAAAACAAGCCTTCGTGCCGAAACTTTTAACCCTAAAGCCCCATGCCGTTTAATAACAGTCAGGTCTTTTGCCAAATTGGGATCATACTCTTCTATAACTTTAAACGGGATCCTTTCAACAACCCTCGTGCTTATGGTGACTTGCTTTTTGGCACTTGTATGGCCATATATCTTGATGGTTATCCGGCCGGTGCCGGTAAAAGTTTTTATATATATGCTCTTTGGTGACGTATTCTTAAATTTAAAATCAATTAAGTTATACGCAACTGTTGCGTCCCTTCCATACGGAACATAGCTTACTGGGAGTGAATGGTTGCTGCGTTCCACAATACCCATGTCGGCCAGCAGCACAGCATTATATAAAGTGCTGCTTACCTGGCAGACACCGCCTCCTATGCCGTCGACAAATTCATTATTTATGATAACTTTGGCGTTTTTATAGCCGCTTTCGGAACTGCGGGGGCCAACCACCCGGTTAAAAGAAAATATTTCCCCCGGAGCAAGCAACAGCCCATCCAAAGCTTTTGCAGCTACTGAAATATTATAAGCACGGTCGGTATCTGAGGAATCAAAGTAAGTTGTATATGATGAAATAAGCACCTCAACGCCTAAATTTATAACGTCCTCTGTTGTTTTTTCAGGTTTTGAGGCAATTAACACTATTTCTATGGCCGGTTTTTGATCATAATTTTTGTATTGTGCCAGGATATCCTGGTAAGCTCGGTTTATATCCACCGACATACCGTCTTTGGAGGGTACGACTTCAACAGTATCATCAGGGTTTATTTTTAGATAGGCATCTACCGGGGTAGTGGTTATTTGCCGGGCAAATGAATTAAGCACTGTTTCCAGCTTTTCTTTATCAAGTTTTACTAAAAGCGGTATTTTATAACCAGTGCTTTTTGCTTGCCTGTATTCTTTAATTCTTTGAATTATCGATCCCTGGCGGCCTACCGACATAATTTTCTCCAGCAAATTATGGGTATCCAAATCCAACCCGATGTCTGCAGGCTGTATTTCCCATTCCCTGTCCATATAACGCACGGTTATGGGAACGGATTTGATTTGCCTGCTTAAAGATTGCAAGCGGGCTTCACATTCCAGCTTGTTTAATCCGGATAAATCTACATCCAATACTGATACGCCATCAATAGCTCTTTCAGGTTCAATTGCCACGGCTATACCGATAAACAGCATGGAAACAAGAATTATTGAAATAATAACCATTAAAATAATTTTTAGTTTTTTTCTATCCAACAGTGTTCCCTCCTGCCGGCAAGCAGAACAAATAAAAGCCGGCTATGGAAAAATATCCCTAATACCGACTTTCATTAACCCGTACGCAAAAAGTTGAAGTGCTTGACTGTTCAATGCAGCCAACCGGAAGTTCAGGACTCTTCCTGTGCCAACATTTCTTCCCAAGTATCAGCTACCTTTTCCCATTCCTCATCATCGTCAATATCAACCAGTACTTCTTCACCATTTTCATCCTGCGCGAATTTAAGTATGATTGCTTCATCAGCCTCTTCATCTTCGGCAGGAAGCAAAATAGCATATTCAGAGCCGTCAAGTTCAATGATATCTATAACAGTAAAATCTTTCTCCTCGCCGTTTTCGTCAATTAGTGTAATTATTTCTTCGCATTCTCCGCAATCGCAGCCATTATCATGCTCATAGCTCATTTTATCACCTCTTAAATAGTATCAAGTTAAATAATTTTATCCTTTCAATGTGCAAATGTCAATAAAATCAAGATAGAACCATAAAATCCCCTAATTTTTGTTCTTGTGAAAGTCAAGGTATCCCTGGAGTATAACTGCCGCC